>JBBSGZ010000017.1:0-41651 GCA_038253555.1 Thermoanaerobaculia bacterium | reverse complement strand
GAGATCTCGGGGGTACTGAAACCCCTCGGCACGTGACGATCGGGCGTTAGGGGCCAACTGTGGCGAAAAAGAGTTTTCACTTTCTCTCGTTTTCGATTACCTGGACGGGCTCCTAGGGGTTTCCCCGCGCCAGTCCCCGAGTTCGGCGATTCTTTTGGAGATGAGCTCCGATGCCGAGGGGCTCTGGCTCGCGCCCGACTTTTTCATGTTCTCATCCTGTAAGTTCCAGAGGCATTTCATTCGAAAGACAGTGGAGGATACGCCCAGCTCTGGCTTGGTGGGCGTCGGCGCCTGACCCGGGTGGCGCAAGCGCACACCGAACCCGAGCGAATCGAGAAAAAGGAACCCTCGTGGAGCATGTCAAAACGATCAGGAAACAACCTGTTCCACGGTCGAAAGGAACTCGGAAAGTTGGACTCTGTTAGATCATGACGCGAGCCTTCTTCAGGCGGGGCTTGTGGTGCTTGCTCGGCGCTTTAAGCAGCTTCCATCCGGAGGTGGGCATTCCGTTCGGCGATTTCGGGCGTGACCGGCCGACCGGCCGACCGGCCTGACATGGCGCTGCATCGGACGCCGTCGGCTGCGCTCCCGTCGCGGCTGAGTTTTGGGACGTCAGGCGAACGCAGGGAATCAGCACCTGCCCGGCACGTCATGCCGCTCCCTTCTTGCGCATCCAGACATCCCACGTGACCGGCCCGATGTCCTTATCTTTCAGTGGGTGGCCCACCACCTTGAGGGCCAGCTTTATTTGGCCGTGATGGTAGCCCTCGTGCCAGAGCATGTGCTGGAGCAGGAGGATCGGGTGATCGTAGTGAAGGTTCATGTCCCGGCCTCCCTCCACCCTGCCCTGTACGGCGTCTCGCACCACTTTGGCGCTGTCGTTCAGCATGTGCGCGATGGGACCAGGGTCCCGCTCTCCCACCCACTCTTTCTCAGGCAGAGGTCTGGCGAACTCGGGAGCGTCCTCGAGGACAAACACCAGCCGTACAAAGTAGATGTGTGCGAACAGCTCCGCGACAGAGGGGCTACCCTTCATCGCCCTGGCCTCCAGCCCGCCGTCCGGAAGAGCGCGGAGGAGGTTGAGCAGGATGGTGTTGTTCCGGTCCCATGAGTCCAGCAGAGCCTCAAGCAGGCTTTGGTCTGATGCGTCCGACATATCTACACCCCCGTCGTTGATGCAAAAGTTGTCGCCTCTTTTTCTGCGAACATCGTATTGGCTTCCGGGTCAAGCCCTGGCCTCGGTTCAGATAAGTCGTCGCCTGACCCGCCGTCAGGCACTTCGCTAATCGGATTGGCGAGGGGGCAGGATCTCCAGTCAGCATAGACACGCAGCTCACCGCCGTATTTCGAAAGGTTCCCGAAGGCTTCATCGGTTCCGTAGAGGTGAAGCGGGTCGATCTGGTTCGGCATCTGGAGCGGCACGACGCGAGGGAGCAAACCACTCTTCGTGAATCGGGTTGTGCGCAGGGCCTCCACGCTTCCGCGCCATCGGGAGATCAACGACTTCCTCGCACGAAAGATCTGCCGGGATCTTGAGGTTCCAGAACCGTAGCGTCTAACATCGCGCTGCAGCGGATTCCATCGGCCTCGTTGCCCTCGCCGCTGCCCCTTGGGACGTTGGGGGACTCGGAAGGAACATGCTCATAGAAATCGGACATGTCGAGGCGATTTTCCGATATCCCGTGAAGTCCATGGGCGGCGAACGACTCGAGGCCGCCAGACTGGGCTGGCACGGCCTCGATGGTGACAGGCGCCTGGCATTCCGGAAGATGGATGATGCCAGCGGGTTCCCGTGGCTCTCAGCGAGCAGGCTTCCCGACCTGGTCCTCTTTGCACCACAGCACCGTGACGACAGCGCTCACGCGGATCTTCCCACGCATGTTCGCACGCCGGAAGGCGAAGAGAGGCCCGTTTTCGGAACGGATCTGGCCGCGGAGGTCGGACGTCGGTACGGGGCTCCCGTGCAGATGATGCAGTTGAGACATGGCATCTTTGATGAAGCGAGCATCTCCGTCATCGCCCTCGATACGGTGGACGAGATCGGACGACTCGCGGGGCGGAGCCTGGACGTGCGACGATTTCGCCCGAATGTCGTCGTTCGTTTGCTGCGACCGGCTCCCTTCCAGGAGGACGAGTGGTTGGGCGGCGTGCTCTCCTTCGGCGAGGGGGACGACGCGCCCGCCATCGCGGTCACGATGCGCGACCTTCGCTGCTCGATGGTGAACCTGGACCCCGATTCGGCAAGCTCTGCGCCGGAAGTCATGAAAGCGGTCGTCCGTGCGAACCAGAACAACGCCGGAATCTACGGCACGGTCACTCGCATCGGTCGACTGGCGGTCGGGCAGACCATATTCCTCCGTACGTCGACCGGGAACGGGGAACCTGAGTGATCGAAACTCAATGTCCCGGCACACACACCGTCACCTGCCATGTCTGAGCTCGAGGCGGTTCAGCCGGTGTTGATGTCGCGCAACGTGGGCGCATCAATTCGTTTCTACGAGCGCCTCGGATTCTCGTTGACGTTCCAGGATCGTGCTCTCGATCCCAGGTACGCCGGCGTCGTTCGCGATGGCATAGAACTATACCTCCAGTGGCAGGACGAGACCCAGTGGGCCTATCCGATCGACCGGCCGACATACCGCTTCGTCGTCCGGAACGTCGACGCCTTTTATTCCGAGCTCCACGGTGCCGGAGCGCTCTCAGAACAGGATCCGGGTCAAAGCCCGTGGCTGACGCCAGGGGACACGCCCTGGGGCACTCGGGAGTTTCACGTTCGTGACCCCGACGGAAACGGATTGCAGTTTTACCGTCCGCTCTAGGAATCCAGCGCGGAGGCCCTCAACAGCCAACGCTGCGCCGCCTGACAACGCGGCGCTAAGGCCACGCGACTGCGGCGGACCTCCTTGCGGGCACCGCTGAGTTGCAAGCCGTGAGGCCACGGGCAGGAATTCGCAGGTGGGAGTCGGGTAGGATTTGCCGAAGCCCACGATCGGGTGAATCGGCCCGTTCCGGTTCTTCTTCTACAGCAATGAGACACGGAGCAGGTCGTCTGACCTCGCATGCGACGCGTGGACGAAAGACACCGGTGCAGGGGAATACGATGATTATGATCGTCGATGCGAGCAGCCCCGGAGAGATCGCGGAGGTTCGCTCTCTTCTTCTCGAGTACCAGGCGTCGCTCGACGTCGACCTCGGCTTTCAGGGCTTTGCGGAAGAGGTCGCGGGGCTGCCCGGCCCGTATGCCCCTCCCTCAGGCCGGCTCCTCCTCGCGCGTGGCGATGGGATCGCGTGCGGGTGCATCGCGCTGCAGGCGGTCGACGCCGAAAAGTGCGAAATAAAGCGGCTGTTCGTGCGGCCGGCGTGCCGCGACTCGGGGCTCGGTCGGGTGCTCGTCGCGAGGCTCCTCGACGAAGCGCGCGGGATCGGGTACCGGACGATCTGCCTGGATACGCTGCCCTCGATGACGCGGGCGGCGCCGATGTACGAGCGGTTGGGGTTTACGGAGATCCCGCCCTACCGACACAACCCCGTGCCCGGCTCGCGTTTCATGGCCCTCTCGTTGTGAGGTGAGCACCATGTCGAAGCTCCGCGTTCATACTTTTTCGCTCTCTATCGACGGGTACGGCGCGGGTCCGGATCAGGACCTCCACAATCCGCTCGGCGTCGGCGGACCCGAATTGTTCGACTGGTTCTTCCACACGCGGACGTTCCGGCGGATGCACGGGAACGAAGAGGGGGAGACGGGCGTCGACGACGCGATGGCGGTGAAGGGGTTCGAGGGATTCGGCGCGTGGATTCTCGGCCGGAACATGTTCGGTCCCGTGCGGGGACCCTGGCCCGACGAGAGCTGGAAGGGCTGGTGGGGCGACGAGCCTCCGTACCACGTGCCCACCTTTGTGCTGACGCATCACGCGCGAGCGCCGCTCGAGATGAAGGGCGGCACGGTGTTCACGTTCGTCACGGGCGGCATTCACGCCGCGCTGGAGCAGGCGAAGGATGCGGCCACGGGTCGAGATGTCCGCCTGGGCGGGGGTGTCGCCACCGTCCGCCAGTATCTGCGCGCCGGTCTTATCGATGATCTGCACCTCGTGATTTCGCCGGTCCTGCTCGGCCACGGAGAGCACCTGCTGCAAGGGATCGACACGCGCGCGCTCGGCTACCAGTGCGTCGAGCACGTCGCCGGCAGCCGCGCCATGGCGCACGTGACCCTCAGCAAGCGCGCCTGATGCCTGTCATCGGGGATTCCTCTGCCGGCTCGGGGATCTGAAAGACTGACAATCCTCCGCGGAGGCCGTAAGCTGCCGGGGTGGGTCACGCGCTCAGGCTGATCGGAACCGGCGGAAGCGCCCGGATCGCGGGTGTTCCCGCGGCGGCGGGCTGGCTGCGTATTCTGTCCGCCGTCGCGATCCTCGGAGCCGGCTCACGGTCCGCGTCCGCCGAGGATCCGGTCCTGCCCCACAAGACTATGATGATCGACTCAAAAGTGCTCGAGGAGACACGGCGCATCAACGTCTACCTGCCTCCCGGGTACGAGCGCGCTCCACGGATCCGCTATCCAGTTCTGTACATGCCCGATGGCGGCCTGGAGGAAGACTTCCCGCACGTCGCGCGCGATGTCGATACGGCGGTCCGCGCGGGCGACATGCGGCCGGTCATCGTGGTCGGCATCGAGAACACACAGCGGCGCCGCGACATGACCGGACCGACCGAGGTGGAGTCGGACAGGAAGATCGCGCCCCGGGTGGGCGGCTCCGCCCGATTTCGCGGATTCATCCGCGACGAGCTCATGCCGGTCATTCGGGAGCGTTTTCGCGGAAACGGCGAGACGGCCATCGTCGGAGAGTCCCTTGCGGGCCTGTTCGTCCTGGAAACGTTTCTGCAGGAGCCCGCACTCTTCGACACCTACATCGCCCTGAGCCCGAGTCTCTGGTGGAACGCCGGCGCGCTGGTCCGCGGCGCGGCCGGGCAGTTGAGGGCGCGGCCGAGATCCGCGGTGACGCTGTACCTCGCCACGGCCGGGGACGACGAGCTCGAGGCGTCCGCAAGGGATTTGACGGCAGCTCTGCGCGCCGCGCCGCCGAAGGGCCTGACGTGGTATTTCGAAGCCTGGCCTCACGAGAAGCACAGCACGATCTATCGCGCCGTCTCGCCGGCCGTGTTTCGCAAGTTGTTCTCTCCGGCGCACCGGAGAAGTTGAGCCAGGCGAGCGTTCCAGGGCTCCGCGTCGCACGGTGCGCATGATTGCAGGCCATTTCCCGTTCTGGATGGCCGAGGAGGAAGGACGCGTGCTGGGGGTCATGGGGATTCAGGACAGGGGAGCTGTCGCGTTGGTCGGCCGCGACGTACGTCGCGTCAACGACCCGGAGGAAGGGCGTGGAACGAAGCTCCTGCGCCATGTCCGAAGTCTCGCGGACAAGCCGATCTTGATCATGTCCGCCGCGCCCACTCGGACGGCATGACGGGCACGATACACATCGCTCGGAGCGACCGGGAGATCTCGGGCTGTTATCCGGTCGTGGCCGAACTGCGTCCGCATCTTGGATCGGAAGACTTCCTACCGACGGTCAAGAGGCTGGGCGACATCGCAGGATTCCGGCTTGCTTACCTGACGGACGGCGAGATCAAGGCCGTCGCCGGTTTCAGAATTTCCGAATGGCTCGCTGGCGGCAAATATCTCGAAGTGGAGGACCTCGTAGTCAAAAACGACGAAAGGTCACGAGGTTATGGTGGCCAGTTGTTTGACTGGCTGGTCGACCATGCCAGAGCCAGGGGTTGTCGGCAGATGAGGCTCGTGTCGCGCGTCAGCAGAACAGATGCGCACCGCTTTTATGTGAGGAAGGGAATGAAACTCGAAGCGCATTACTTCTCACTGGACCTTCAGTAACGCGCTTGGAAGCTCTGGTGCGGGCGGGGTGTGTGTTCCATCGGGTGTCCGAGTCATTCTCGGTTTCGGACGCGCTGGCCGCTTCTGCGAAATGTGACCGTGCTCTTCCGGCGCGATGTGGATTCGGGAATCCAGCCCGAGCAGTGTCCTGATGAAGGAGATCGCGCTGTCCTCGCGCCTCCCGCTCTGGCGGTCGGCGCCTTATGGTGCGGAGTGGTTCTGCTCGTGGTGGTCGGCACCGCGGCGTCCGTCGGCAGGTCCGTCTTCCGCGGCGATCTGGCCATTCGCGCCGATCCCGTGCGGCAGAAGCTCCTCGCGGCATTTCACCGAGCGGACCCTTTTGTGGCCCTTCGGGCGGAGGAGCTGAAGCGCTTCGACGGTCGATTCGCTGCCCACCCGGTTCTGACACTCCTGCACGTCCTGCCGGGCGCCCTCGTCCTGATCCTGGCACCCCTCCAGTTTTCGTCGCGCATTCGATACCGCTTCATCGAGTTCCACCGCTGGTCCGGTCGCCTCCTCGTGCTGGCCGCCTTCGTGAGCGCGGTCGCCGGACTCTCTTTCGGGCTGCGCATGCCCTACGGGGGACCGGGCGAGACGACGGCCGTCGCGTTGTTCGGCGGCCTCTTCGTGATGGCCGTGGGCCTGGCGGTCGTCGCCATCCGGAGGAAGCAGGTCGCTCAGCATCGCGAATGGATGATTCGGGCGTTTGCCGTTGCGCTCGGGATTTCCACCGTGAGAGTGATCTCCGCCGTCTTCGACCTCGCCTTGACGCCCCTGGGGTTTCGGCCGCAGGAGCTCTTCGTCCTCTCGTTATGGGTGGGGTGGACCGTGAGTCTCGGCGCGGGTGAGTTCTGGATAAGGTATACGCGCGTTCCTTCGACCTCGTTGGAATGAGCTTTCGTGCGGTGAGAGAATCTGAGACAAGTCAGTCGTAGCCGCCGCCGCACAACGCTACGGTCATTGTGCGACACCCGGATAACGTGGAGCCATCGTGATCGCGCCGCTTCTCGTCAAAAGTCTCACCTTCGCCCGGGGTGTTCTCTACTCCGCGGGCTTCGTGTGGCTCTGGGCCTGGGTGGCCGCTTCCGTTCGGCCTCTCGATGCAAGAATTCCGGTCGTGTTGCCAGATTGGGTTCGCCCGATCGGCTTCGGGGTGGGCGCCGCTGGAGCGGCTCTCGCGGGCACATGCATCGTCACGTTTCTCACCAGGGGCCGGGGCACTCCGGCGCCTTTTGATCCCCCGCGCGTCTTCGTGGCATCCGGGCCTTATCGCTATCTGCGCAATCCCATGTACTTCGGCGCGGCCGCGGTCATTCTGGGAGCCGGCCTGGTTCTGTCTTCGCCCTCGATTGCGCTGCTTGCGTTTGCGTTCGTCCTCGCCATGCATCTGTTCGTAGTACGTTACGAAGAGCCGGCGCTGGCGCGGAAGTTCGGCGTTCCCTACGACCAGTACCTGTCCTCAGTCCGTCGCTGGCTGATTCGGAAACCGAAGACGAGAGCTCAGGGCGAGCGCTGACGCTTGACCGGGGATGGCGATGTCGGGCATGGACGGCAGGGAAATGAGAAGCGACCGGAGATCCGGCCACTCTATCGAGATCCGGGATGCGGCCGCGTCGGATGCCGGCTCGCTGGCGCGCGTTTACAACTTCTACGTCACGGACACGATCGTCACCTTCGAGGAAGAGCCCGTGTCCGCGGCTGGGATGATGTCCCGGCTTCAGGACGTTCAGGCGGCCTTGCTCCCGTGGTTGGTCGCCGAGCGCGCGGGCGAAGTCGTCGGATACGCCTGCGCGACGAAATGGAAAGAGCGTTACGGCTATCGGTTTTCCGCCGAGGTGTCCGTGTACCTCGACCCGGATCAGCGTGGTCTCGGCATCGGATCGAAGCTCTATCAGCGGCTGCTCCAGTTGTTACGGTTGGGCGGGGTCCATGTCGCGATCGGCGGCATCGCACTGCCGAACGACGCGAGCGTGGCGCTCCACGAGAAATTCGGCTTCGAGAGGGTCGCGTGGTTCAAGGAAGTCGGATTCAAGTTCAATCGGTGGATTGATGTCGCCTACTGGGAGAAGGTTCTGTCGCCGCTCCCGGCACCCGGACAGACCACCGATGCGAATGTCTGAAAGCGGCTCCACGAGGCCGTTGAAGTCGGGCGTCGGGCGGCGGTCCTCGGGGGACGACGCCGCCGCCGAATCCTTATGATTCCCGCCCGCGCCGCTCTCGCGCTCCTTCGGGACGGAAACCGGCGATTCTCCTCGGGGGCGCCCGCGCCCGCGGCCGCCGATAGGGGGAGCCAGGCGCGACGCGCGGAGTTGACAGAATCTCAGACGCCCTTCGCGATCATCCTCGGATGCTCTGATTCCCGCGTTCCGGCCGAGATCGTGTTTGACCAGGGGCTCGGAGACCTTTTCGTGATTCGTGTCGCGGGCAACATCGTCGCGCCTTCCCAGGTCGGGAGCGTCGAATTCGCGGCGGAGAGATACGGCACCCGGCTAGTCGTCGTTCTCGGGCACTCCAGGTGTGGGGCGGTGATGGCGACACTCGAAGATCTTCAGGGATCGGGGCCGGCTCACTCGCAGAACCTCCGCGCCATAGTCGATCGGGTGAGGCCCTCGGTAGAGAGGGTGCTGAACGGGTCATCGCCAGGAGACCCGGAGGAACTCCTGAAACAAGCGGTGCGAGCGAATATCCGTGCATCGGCGAATCAACTCCGGCATGGCTCCTCATCCCTCGAGCAGCTCATCGAGGAGGACGGCCTGATGGTCGTCGGCGCGGAATACGACCTCCACTCCGGGATCGTCGAATTCTTCGAAGGCGAAGACGTCTAGGTCGGTATCCCGCGGGGCCTGAGGCCGTGTTCTTTCCACGTCAGGCGCCCGGCGACCCGGCCGGCTCGCTGGAATATGCTGGCCGTTCGACGGGACGGTTGTCTCTCACAACTCAGGAGGTCGTCATGGGCCATCGCGCTGATTCGCTGGCGGACCGCATCGAAAAAGGCGCTGCCGGCCTGGCCGAGTTCGCGGAAGGGTTGTCCGACGCGGAGTGGCGCACACCGATGTCCAGCGGGAAGGACCGGCGTCCCGTCGGTGTCGTCGTGCACCATGTGGCCAGCGTCTACCCCATCGAAATCGATCTCGCGCGCGCGATCGCCAGCGGCAAGGCCGTTACGGAAGTGACCTGGGAGGCGGTGGCCGAGATGAACACCGGACACTCCGGGGAGCAGGCGGCCGTGACGAAGGCGGCGGCGCTCGAGCTGTTGCGAAAGAACAGCCGCCAGGCCGCCGCGGCGGTGCGTTCGTTTACCGACGAAGATCTGGACGGCGCGGCACCGTTTTCACTCGCCTTCGGCGCGCCGGTCACCGCGCAGTTCGTCATCGAAGACCACGCGCTGCGGCACAGCTGGCACCACCTCGCCCGCATCCGAACGGCCCTCGGCCGCTGAGTCCGGCGGGCCTGCGACGGCTGCCGTGCGCTCGCCGCGTCGTCGCCGACAACATTCCTGAAAGGAGGCGCATTGCTTTCCGCGCCGCCGTCTGCGCCAGGGCAAAGTGAGAGGGTAACGTGACGCAGGGATCGCGACCCAGGGCGGTCTGAGATTCCGCTGAGCTCCGACGCGGGGAGATCGACGGGCAAGACAGCGGTCTCCTCCTGTCGGCCGTCTCCCAGGCGGCTGGCGTACACCTACGAGGTCGTGGCGCTCACTCCCGCTCAGACGCTGGTGATGCGCGCCGCCGAAGGACCCTTCCCGATGGAAACGACCTACACGTGGGAGCGCCGCGGACGGTGCCACCCGGATGACCCTGCGGAATCGCGCCACGCTGTCGGGCTTCGTCGCGCCGGGGGCGCCTCTGAT
The DNA here is from genome assembly GCA_038253555.1 of Thermoanaerobaculia bacterium. GTDB lineage: Bacteria > Acidobacteriota > Thermoanaerobaculia > UBA5066 > Gp7-AA6 > JALYUA01. The sequence continues at coordinate 31,917 of JBBSGZ010000017.1, read as the reverse complement.
GCGTGCCGCGATGCGACGCGCCAACCGCTCGGATCTGGCCCGCTTGAAATCCCTGCTCGAACGGCGTCCGAGAGACCGATGATTCCCTCCCCGGGACTCGCGGTCTTGTCCGGGGCGCTGGCGACGTCGATAAACTGCGCGGCATCGGAAGGAAGGGAGCCCACCATGAACGAACAAGGCCCTTTGAGTTTCGCCTGATGAGCGACCTGCGGTGGGCCGCTCGCTGGAGGTCCTGGGCGCCGTACCTGCTGAGCGTCCTGCGAATCGTCTGCGCGTTCATTTTCATGCAGTACGGATCATCGAAGCTCTTTGCCATTCCCGCGGTCGTGATGCCGGGCGGCGGGACGGCGCCCCTCGCTTCCCTACCCGGCGTGGCGGGAGCGCTGGAACTGGTCGGGGGTGCCCTTCTGTTCGTGGGGCTGTTCACGCGACCCGTGGCGTTCCTGCTCGCAGGGCAGATGGCGATCGCGTACTTCGTGGGGCACGCCCCCCAGGGGCTCTGGCCCGCGTTGAACGGAGGGGCGCCGGCCGTGCTCTATTGCTTTCTGTGGCTCCACGTCTCGGCGGCGGGACCGGGACCGTGGAGCCTCGATGCGAGGCGGAAGTCGATGATCGGCAGCGGTGCGCGTCCCGGCAGCGCCGCCGTTTCGGAGATCTAGACGACGGAACCGAGTCAGGAGGAAGGGTTCGATGATCGTGCGTTCCGTAGCGCTCCCCGACCGTCGCCTGTGGGAGCCTCTCTGGGCCGGGTACAACACTTTCTACGGACGAACGCTGCCGGACGAAATCACGGATGTGACGTGGGCGCGTTTCTTCGACACGTCCGAGCCCATGCATGCCCTGGTCGCCGAAAAAGACGGTGAGCTTCTGGGACTCGCGCATTACCTGTTTCACCGCAGCACGATCCAGATTGGCCCGACCTGCTACCTGCAGGACCTTTTCACCGCCGAGGGAGCGCGAGGGCAGGGCGTCGGCGGCGCCCTGATCGACTCGGTGTCCGACCGCGCGCGGTCAGGGGGCGCTTCCCGGCTCTACTGGCAGACGCAGGAGACAAACGCCACGGCGATCAAGCTGTATGAGAGGGTGGCGGAGAGATCCGGGTTCGTCGTCTATCGAAAACAACTCTGATCGTCGTTCGCTTTTTGACGGCCATGAGAATTTGCCTCGTGAGGCGGCCGTGAAGCGCGGGTTTTGCGGCTGGGCGCGTGTGGCGGGCGCGGTTTGTCTTGTCGGCTGGCACGGAGCGATGGCCGCCGCGCCGTCTCCGGGAGTCCGTTCGCCGAGTCAGAAGGGAGTGGTCGTGACCCATCGAGCGACGGGGGCCTTCGAGGTCAAGCTCGAACCGCAATCCGCCGAGGAAAAGGCGGGCGCCGCCGCGATCGGGCGGCTGTCGATTGCTAAACAGTTTCATGGGGACCTCGAGGCCTCGAGCTCCGGGCAGATGCTCGCGGCGAGCACGGCGACCCCCGGATCCGCCGGCTACGTTGCTCTCGAGCACGTCACCGGGACACTGCAAGGGCGCTCGGGGACCTTCGTGCTCCAGCACAGCGGGACGATGACTCGCGGGGCGCCTCAGCTCTCGGTCACCGTCGTTCCGGATTCCGGCACGGGCCAGCTCAGCGGCCTCGCCGGGAAGATGACGATTCGGATCACCGAGGGCAAGCATTTCTACGAGTTCGAGTACACGCTGGACGAGCCCTCCAGATAGGAGTCTCTTCGGACGCCGGCGCGGCAGATAGAATTCCGGCGATGACGCGCCCGCCTGGCGACGACCCTGAGCTTCTCCAGGCCCCGTCGGCCGCCGATCGGCGCCCCGACGTCATCGTCGAATTCCTCTTCGATCGAGGCCTGATCTTTGTTGTCGTCCGTAACATCGGAGCCGGGCCCGCCGTCGAGGTCTCCGTCCGGTTCGAGCCGGCGCTCCACGGATTGAACGGCAGCCGGGACATGTCCGCGCAGGCGCTGTTCCGGTCCATCGCGTTTCTCGGCCCTGGCCGCGAGATCGCGACGCTTCTCGACCGCAGCGACTCCTTCTTCGGCCGAAAGCCGGCCACCCGGATTTCCGCGGAAGTCCGTTACTCGGATCGGGAGGGGCGCCAATACCAGGACAGCATCCGGCACGACCTCGAAATCTTCCGGGACCTCGCCTTTCTGAGCGACACGTCTGACAAACCGACGGCTCTCCACAGAGAGGAGTAGCGATGCCACCTCCGGAGCCCTACAAGAACTTCAATTTTCGCGTGGAGATCGACGGGATCTCGATCGCCGGCTTCTCCGAGTGCTCCGGCCTCGGCTCCCGCGTCGACGTCATCGAGTATCGCGAGGGCGGCAGCGCGGCCCTCCGCAAGCTTCCGGGATTGCGAAAGTTCAACGACATCGTCTTGAAACGCGGGATCACCGGCTCGAGAGAGCTTCAGGACTGGCACTCGAACATCCTCAAGGGACAGGCGGACCGCCGCAACGGCTCCGTGATCCTGCTCGACGACGCGGGGCAGGAAGTCGTCCGGTGGAACTTCTTCAACGCTTTCCCGAGCCGCTGGGAGGGGCCCCATTTGAAGGGGGACCGACAGGACGTCGCGGTCGAGACGCTCACTCTTTCGTGTGAAGGACTGGAACGGGCTTCGTGAAGCACCACACGCCCGCGCCCGCGCCCGCGCCGGACGCCGGGAGGCGACTGCCGCGGCTCCGGTCGCGACCGCTCTCTGCCGCCGCAATGAAAGAGTCGAGACAGGACGAATCGACCCGGCGCAGATGAAGAGGTCGCCGCTTCCAGGGAGGTTGCCTCGATGGGCGGCCTCGCTTTCGCTGGCATTCCTGCCGCTTGCTGGCGTCGCGCTGCCGCATCCGGCCGCGCTTCCCGGACAGACCATACGGGTCGCGGGGCTGCGGCAGTCCGTGGAAATCCTCCTGGACCGATGGGGAGTTCCGCACATCTTCGCCGGGAACGAGCCGGACGCATTCCTCGCGCAGGGTTTTAACGCCGCGCGCGATCGGCTTTTTCAAATCGACGTGTGGCGGCGCCGGGGCCTCGGGGAGCTGGCGGAGGTCTTTGGACCCGATTTCGTCGAACAGGACCGGGCGGCGCGTCTCTTTCTCTACCGCGGCGACATGGAGCGCGAGTGGGCGACCTACAGCCCGGCGAGGCCGGCGAAGGTGCGCCAGATCGCCGTGTCGTTCGCGGCCGGGATCAACGCATACATCGATTTTCTGGCGGACCATCGCGAGGCGTTGCCGTGGGAGTTCCGGCAGCTCGGCTACTTTCCGGGAAAGTGGCGACCCGAAGACGTCGTGCGGATCCGATCCCACGGCCTCACGCGGAATCTGACGAGCGAGGTCGCCCGGGCGAACACCGCGTGCCGGGCGACCCTCGAGGCGGACGCGCTGCGCATTCGTCTGACTCCGCCGTGGCGGACGCGAGTGCCGGACGGCCTCGATCCCTGCCTTCCGACGGACGTTCTGAAGGTCTTCAAACTCGCGAGCCGCGACCTCATCCTGGCCCCGGTCGAATCGACAGGGGCGCGAAGTCTCCCGCGGCGCGCGTCGTTCGATCCTGAACCGGCGGAGGGAAGCAACAACTGGGTGATCGCTCCGCGGAAATCTGCCACCGGCCGGCCGATCCTCGCCAACGACCCGCACAGGGCGTATTCCGTTCCTTCTCTCCGCTATGTCGCGCACGTTTCGGCGCCGGGATTGAACATCATCGGGGCCGGCGAGCCCGCGCTTCCGGGAGTCTCGATCGGCCACAACGGGGTCATCGCGTTCGGCCTGACGATCTTCGCGATCGACCAGGAGGACCTGTATGTCTACGACCTGAATCCCGCGAATCCCGGCGAGTACCGCTACGCCGGCGCGTGGGAGCCCTTTCGCGTCCTGCGAGAAGAGATTCGCGTGCGCGATGCGGCGCCGGTCCCGGCAGAGCTTTCGTTCACGCGCCACGGCCCGGTGATTTTCGTCGATCGCGAGAAGAACCGGGCGTACGCGGTCCGGTCCGCGTGGCTCGAGACCGGGATGTCGCCCTACTTCGGTTCGGTCGACACCATGCGCGCGAAGACCTTCGAGAGATTCCGGCGATCGATGGCGCACTGGGGCGCGCCGACAGAGAACCAGGTTTACGCCGACGTCCGGGGAAACATCGGCTGGGTCGCCGGAGGTCTCGCGCCCCGGCGGCCGAACTGGGACGGGTTGCTGCCGGTCCCGGGCGACGGACGCTACGAGTGGGCGGGCTTCTGGCGGGGCGATCAGCTGCCCTTCGCCTTCAATCCCGAGAGCGGATTCATCGCGACCGCCAACCAGATGAATCTTCCGCCCGGGTATCCCCGGGAAGAAAGGCGGTTGGGTTTCGAGTGGGGAAACCCCTCGCGGTATGAGCGCCTCGTCGAGGTGCTGAGCGCCCTTCCCAGAGTTTCGATCGCCGACTCGCTGCGCCTGCAGAACGATCTGTTTTCGATTCCGGCGAGACGGCTGGTCGCCCTGCTGGCGCCGTTGTCCGCGCCGGATACGACGACCGCTGCGGCCCTCGAGATGCTGAAAGGGTGGGACTTCGTGGAGCGCGGCACGGCTGCGGCGCCCGCGCTCTTCGAGGTCTGGGTCTCGCGCCACCTCGGAAAAGCCTTTCGCGAAGCGGTGGTCCCGCCCGCCGCCGCGGAGGCGATCGCCGCGATCGATTTCGCGGTGCTCCTCGAGGGGCTCGAGAGTCCGGGAGGCGTTCTCGAGAACGACCCGGCGGCCGCGGCTCGGAAGCGGGACGATCTCATGCTCTCGACTCTTCGAGCCGCGTGGACCGACATGGAGACGCTGGAAGGGTCGGATCCCACGACGTGGAAATGGGACAGGCTCCATCACAACCTTCTGCAGCACCCGTTCTCCGCGATCGTGGGCGACGCGCAACGCGCAAAAATCAATGTCGGGCCGCTCCCCCGCGGAGGGGGTCCGCACACGCCCGATGTCTCCTCGTACCGGCCGACCGATTTTCGGCAGACCTCGGGCGCTTCGGTGCGGCTGGTGATCGACGTCGGCCACTGGGACGAGTCGCGCGCCATCAATCATCCCGGCCAGTCGGGCGATCCTGACAGTCCGCATTACCGGGACCTTGCGCCTTCGTGGCTCGCGGGCGAGTCTTTTCCCCTGCTCTACTCGCGACGCGCGATCGAGCGGTCGGCGGAACGACGGATCCTCCTCGTCCCCGTCCGGCGGCGCCCTTCGGAGGCTCGAAAGCCAAACGGCCCGTCATGAAGGATCAGGATCTGCCATCGCTGTTTGGCCAGATCGATATTTATCTCTTCGATCAGCTCCTGCGGGGACGCATTCGGCGCCCCATGTCGGTCCTCGATGCCGGCTGCGGCAGCGGCCGCAATCTCGTCTATCTCCTGGGCCAGGGATTCGAGGTGTACGCGCTCGATCCCACCCCCGACGCGGTCGCGGCCGCACGGTCGCTCTTCGCGTTTCTCGCGCCGGGACTTCCCGCGTCGAATCTCCGCCAGGAAGCCGTCGAGTCGAGCAGCTTTCCCGATGGTGCGGCGGACGTCGTGATCAGCAGCGCCGTCCTTCACTTTGCCCGGGACGAGCGGCACTTTCGCAGGATGCTCGACGGAAGCTGGCGTCTGGTCAGGCGCGGCGGGTTCCTGTTCTGCCGCCTGGCCTCGTCGATCGGGATGGAATCGCGCGTTGCGCCGCTCGGAGACCGCCGCTTCCGGTTGCCGGACGGCAGCTCGCGCTATCTGGTGGACGAGCCGTATCTCATCGATCTCACCCGGGAGATGGGAGGGCGGCTTCTCGACCCGTTGAAGACGACGGTCGTCCAGGACCAGCGCTGCATGACGACGTGGGTGGTGGAAAAGAGCTGACGGGAGCGGGCCGATTGCGCCCCTCGCCCGCTTTCCGTACGCTTGCGCCATGCAGACTCTCTTCGACCCGGCCGGGCCGGAGCCCATTCCCGCCAGGCTCTCGCGCCTGTCCCCGGACGCTCCGAGGCAGTGGGGAAAAATGGATGCGGGCCAGATGCTCGCGCATTGTTCGACGGCGCTCTCGGTGGCGACCGGGGACCAGCCGAGCAAGCAGAAGCTGATCGGAAAATCTTCGCTCCATTCGTCAGGTCCTCGCTCCTCGGGGAGAAGCCCTTCAGCCGGAATTCCCCGACCGACCCGGCGTTCATCGTCACGGGGAAAAGAGAGTTCGAGACGGAGAAGCGGCGCCTCATGGACCTCATCGAGCGTTTCGCCGCTCGCGGTCCCGACCAGGCCGCCTCGCAGACCCACTCGTTTCTCGGGAAGCTGAGCGGCGACGAGTGGGGCGTGATGATGCACAAACATATCGATCACCACCTCCGGCAGTTCGGCGCCTGAAGAAGCGGACCCGTGTGACCGCGACCCACCGGGCGGCCGGGATGGCCGGTGCGGACGGCGCGGAGAACGCCTGCACCGGGATCTACCGCGTGGTCGCGAGGATCCCCAGAGGGCGCGTGGCGACCTATGGCCGGATCGCGGTTCTCGCCGGCGTGCCGGGCCCGGCGCGGCTGGTCGGCTATGCACTCCATGCTATCGAGGGCAGCCGGGTTCCGTGGCACCGCGTCGTCAACGCGGAGGGTCGTATCAGTCCGCGTTCCGGGGATGAGGTTCCGATGCACCTGGTGCAGCGCCGGCGTCTCGAGGGCGAGCGCGTGCGTTTCGACACGGCGGGACGCATCCCGCTCGGGCGGTTCCGGTGGGAACGGCGGTGATCGTCCTTCAAACGGAGCGTCTCGTCCTCCGCGAAGTGACGCCCGATGACGCCCCCTTCATCCTGGAGCTTTTGAACGACCCCGGCTGGCTGCGATACATCGGCGACAAGGGAGTGCGAAACCTCGACGACGCGTGCCGCTACATCCTGACGGGACCGATGCCCATGTACGCGCGGCACGGCTTCGGCCTCTATGTGACGCAATTGAAGGACGGTCCATCGGCGATCGGACTCTGCGGGATCATCCGGCGCGACGGGCTAGACGATCCCGATGTCGGCTTCGCGTTTCTGCCGGCCTTCCGCGGCCACGGCTACGCATACGAAGCCGTTGCAGCGACACTCGCCTACGGCCGGGAGACTCTCGGCCTCGATCGCATCGTTGCGATCACGTCGCCGGAGAACGAACGGTCGGCGCGGCTGCTGGGAAAGGTCGGATTCAAGTTCGACCGGATGATGCGCCTGACTCCCGATGCCGATCAGATCCGGTTGTTCACGCCGGAGGTGTGAAGGCGGGAGAGGCGTTCGAGGCTCGTGGTTCTCTCAAGCCGCATCCCGCGAATGCACGCGGGCCGGGGACGGGGACAGCGGATGACGCTGGAGGGCCGGCTCCCCCCGCGAAGCGTGAAAAGACACCGAGCTGCCGATGTTGCTATGAGTCCGGTCATCTGGATGACCGCGAATAACCAAATCGCGGCCGATTACGGAGCCGCGCATCTTTCCGCGCTTCCTTTTCCAGCCGCCCGGCCGGTGGCCCACGCCCACTGAAAGTTGTACCCGCCGATGGGGCCGAAGGCATCGAGCGCTTCGCCGCAGAGAAAGAGTCCGGGGCAGCGGCGGCTCTCCATCGTGCGGGGATCGACCTCGGCCAGGCTGACGCCTCCGCCGGTCACCTCCGCTCTCGCGTATCCCTCGTGACCCGACCACGGCAGGTCGCCGCACGTCAAGTGTTGCACCAGCCGAATTCGCTCCTCGCGGAGCAGACGCGACAGGGGGCGAGCCGGATCCACTCCTGCCGCTTCCGCGATCGCGGCGGCCAGACGTTCGGGCAGTGCCGGGCGGAGAGCTCCGGCCACGGTGCGCGCGCCCTCCGGGCGGAGCGCGGCGGTCCAGTCGCCCTGGGTTCGTGACGTCCACTGCACCGAAAGCCGGGCCGGAGACGCCCCTTTGAGCGAGCGGACCGCCACGTGGGAGACGTCGAGGATCGCGGGTCCGCTGTATCCCCGGTGCGTGAAGAGGAATCCTCCCGAGGCGCCCGCGCCCCGGTTTCCGTCGCGGGCAATGACGGTCACCGGGAGCGAGATTCCGGCGAGGTGCGACAGCGGAGACGCGGCGGCGGTCAGGGGAGTCAGAGCCGGATAGGTCGGGTGAATGACGTGCCCCAGCCGTCGGAGGATCTCGAGCCCGGAGCCGTCGCTTCCCGACTTCGGAATGGAGAGTCCACCCGTGGCGACCACGACGGCGTCCGCTTCGAGAGGCGGTCCGGAGGCCCGCTCCACGCTCCAACCCTTCGCGCGCGCCGACAGATCAGTCACCAGAGTGTCGGTCAAGAACTCAACACCTCCCAGACGCGCGAGGGCAAAGAGCCGGTCTCTCACCTCGCGCGCAAGCGACGACGCCGGAAAGAGCTTGCCGGACTCCGTTTCTTCCGAGAGAGCAAGGCCGGCGTCGCGCTCGAAGAACGTGATCTGCTCGGCGAGGGACCAGGAACGCAGCATCTTGCGCAACGTGTTCCGGGAAGAATCCGTCACGAATCGCGATTCATCGGCCCGCGAAGGGAGAATGTTGCAACGCCCTCCGCCGCTGATCAGGATCTTGCGGCCGCCGTCCGGCGTTCGTTCGAGAAGAAGCGTCTCCGCGTCCCCGCGAGCGGCGAAAATCGCCGCCATCGAGCCCGCCGCTCCCGCTCCGATCACCACGACGCGCCGCCTCCGCCCTGCCATGCGGGGAAGATAGCGCGCGCACGCCCGCGCGACGCTCAAAGGCGGCGATCCGACGAGCGGCACGGCAGCGGGGGCGCAGGTCTTCGCCACGGGCGGTGATCCAGGCCTCTCTCGCCCCGCGCTCGGGGAGAGGGCTGGGGTGAGGGGGCCCGCAGGTAAGCGCTGCGTCTTCGCCACGGCGGTGATCAAGACGTCCCTCGGGCAGGGAGACCATTTCGCCGCCACTCCTGAGGCATCAAGGTGTTAAACAATGTCGAGATGGTCACGCGACGGCTGCAGACCGACAGGGAGGGGAAGCGCCTGCGGCCGATCGTTGCGCCCGCTGTCACGATCCGGCAGTACGAGCCAGAGGACGCCAGGCGGGTTTTCGAGGCGGCCCGGGAGTCCATGGCCGAAATCTCTCCCTGGATGCCGTGGTGCCATCCGGCCTACGCACTCGAGGAAGCCCGAGCGTGGACCGCGCACTGTGGCGTGGTGTGGCGCGAGCGACGCGAGTTCAACTTCGTGATCGAGGGCGTGAGCGGCGCTTTCCTCGGCACATGCGGCTTGAATCAGATCCGGTGGGAGGAAGGCACGGCGAACCTCGGGTACTGGGTGCGGACATCGGCTACGGGGCGCGGGATCGCCACGGCGGCGGTGCGGCGTATGGCGGAGTTTGCGTTTGAGCGGACCGGCCTCGTCCGGCTCGAGATCGTCTCGGCGGTTGAGAATGTCGCGAGCCAGCGCGTGGCGGAGAAATGCGGAGCGCGCCGGGAAGGTCTCTTCGCCGATCGGCTGTTTCTGCACGGGGTGCGCCATCCGGCGATGGTGTTTGTCCTGGAGACGGGACAGACGCGGAGGTAAGAATGCCGCTCGTACGCATCGACGTGCTCGAAGGCCGGACCCGCGATGAGCTCGACGCGATCGGGCAGGGAGTGCACCAGGCGCTCGTCGAATCGATCGGAATTCCCGGGCTCGATCGATTTCAGGTGATCACCGAGCATCCGCCCGGCTCGCTCGTGTTCGATTCTCAGTACCTGTCGATCGAGCGGACGCCCGGGATCGTCTTCGTCCAGATCACGATATCTCTTGGACGTTCCCTGCAGCAGAAGCGAGCTCTCTACGCCGCCGTCGCGCGCAATCTTTCCGCGGGCGCGGGCGTGCGTCCGGAGGACGTGCTGATCCAGGTCGTTGAGGTGGCGCGGGAAAACTGGTCCTTCGGAAACGGGATCGCGCAGTACGCCCCGGAGGACCCCGGCCCCGCGCCGTCATGACGGATCTCTCCTGGAGGTCGCCGAAAACGCGCGTTCGCCAGAGCGCCATCCAGGGCCGCGGGCTCTTTGCCGTCGAAGGGATCCGGGCGGGCGAGGTGGTCGCCATCAAGGGGGGAGCCGTCTTCGGGCGCGAAGAGCTCGCGCGGGTGGCGCCGCTTCTCGGCGCGGCGGAGATCCAGGTTGCGGACGGTTTCTTCATCGGCCCGCTTCGACCGGAGGACCGGGAAGGGGGGATGATCTTCAGCAACCACTCGTGCGACCCGAACCTCGGCGTTGCCGGGCAGAACGTGTTCGTCGCGCTGCGCGACATCCTCCCGGGCGAAGAGCTGACGCACGACTGGGCGATGACCGACGACGATCCTATGAGATGAACTGCAGCTGCGGGTCTCTTTCGTGCCGGGGGGTCGTCACCGGCCAGGACTGGAGGAGGGCCGACCTCCAGGAGAAATACGGAGACCACATCTCCTGGTACCTGCGCGAAAAATGGAAGCGGGAGGTGGCGGGGAAGAGAGGCTGACCTACAATCAGCCCCTCCATGCGCCGCCGCTGCGTCTTTCTGTCCTGGAAATCCGCCGCCGCCGCTCTTCTCGCCGCGGGCGTCCTTTGCGCTCAGGACTTCACGGAGTGGGTGCTTTTCTCGCCGCCGAAGGCTCGGTTCTCCGTCCGCCTTCCCGGCACCCCCTCGGAACGGATCGATCCGGCGACGGGGACGCACAGCTTCGAGTTGCGCTCGGGCGATCAGCGGACGATGGTGTCGTGGGCCGCACTCCCGAAGGCCGCGCGTCAGAAGAGACCCCAGCAAATCCTGGAGGAAACGCGGGACGCGTTTCTAAAGCAGCTTCCCGACTCCAGGCTGATCTCGTCCGCCCCGGCCACGGTCGGCGGATCGCCCGGCATGACGTGGGTCCTGGAAACCAACCCCGAGAACCGCGGACCGCTGCGAATGAAAGGCGCCGCCGCCCTTTCGAAGGGGCGCGTGTTCACCCTGGGCCGGATGTCCGGGCGGTACGCCTTCGACGAGGAGGCGGCGGACCGGTGGATGGGGACCTTTCGGATCCTGAAGTAGGGCCGAGATCGGAGCGGGCCGGGAGTACGGACCCATGCCTTCTGCCAGAGACGTCGGGCACATCGCTTGGATCGATCGGACGGAATTGAGCGCAGAGTCCGTAAGCGGAACGGGCCGATCCAGCGCCGTCCGGAGACCCGCGATCGCGGTGTTCTTTCAGTCGGGTGGGGTGGCGCCGTGAGCGACGTCGTCCTGAAGCGCTTCGAAGCTCCTGACGAGACGCGCCAGTTTCCGAAGGGCCGCTTCGAAATCGTGCGGCTCGCCGGAATGACGATTGGCCGCGCGACGTACGAGCCGGGATGGAAGTGGTCGGAAGACGTCGGGCGGGAGCTCGGCCAGACCCGGTGCGGGATCGGCCATGTCGGGATCGTCGTCTCCGGGACGGCGGTGGCCGCCTTCGACGATGGTCAGGTGATCGAACTTTCGGCGGGCAATCTGTTTTCGATCCCGGCCATTCCCCACGACAGCTGGGTCGTTGGAAACCAGCCGTACGTGTCCATTCACTTTCTCGGAGCGGAGGACTACACGCGTTGATCATCAGGCGAAGGCCGACATCGCGCGGCCGCGTCGGGGCGAACCCTCCCCTCGATGGGAATTCGATTGAGGACCTCGCGGGCGGCGGCGTCTCTGCGGAATAATCGACTCCGCGAAGATCGGAGGAACGCATGGCCGATGAAGACCTGAAACTGTTCGACGCGGTGAAATCCGGCCGCCGCGACGAGGTGGAAGCTCTGCTCGACTCGGACCCGCAGCTTCTGCGGGCGCGAGTGCCGGAGGGGCCCTCGGCCATCCTGCTCGCCGTCTACTATCGGCATCCCGAACTTGCGGAGGCATTCGTCGCTCGCGGGGCGGCGCTCGACGTCTTCGAAGCGTCCGCGCTGGGAGAAGTCGATCTCCTCCGGCGGTTGATCGAAGAAGACCCCTCTCGAGCGAACGCCTGGTCTCCGGACGGATTCTTCCCGCTGGGACTCGCCGCGTTCTTCGGGCATCCCGAGGCCGTGCGGATCCTGCTCGCCGGGGGATCCGACGTCGCCGCGACGGCGCGCAATGCCATGAAAGTGCAGTCGCTGCATGCGGCGGCCGCCGCGCACGATCCCGTCTCCGTCCGACTGCTCCTCGAAGCCGGCGCGGATCCCAACGCCGTGCAGCAAGCCGGGTACGTGCCGCTCCATGAGGCGGCCGGAAAAGGAGACATGGCCCTGGCACAACTTCTCGTGGATCACGGCGCCCGGACCGACGCGCGGTCGGACGAAGGAAAAACAGCGGCGGACATGGCGCGGGCCAACGGGCATGTCGCGATGGCCGAGTGGCTGGAGTGCACTCTTACGACCAGACAGACGCCGGCGTGACCCGGCGCCCGTCCGCGCCCCTTGCGGCCCTTTTTGCCGGCCGCGATCCGGCCGTCTTCTCTCTCTTCGAGGCTCTCGAGAAGCTCGTCCGCCGAAACGGGCGCACGACCGTCGTCCCGGAGAAGACGCGCATCGTGTTCCAGGCTGAAAGGCCCTTTCTGGTGATCGCTCCCCGCCAGATGCATCTGATCGGTCACTTCGTGTTCGCGGCCCGTGTTCCGCATCCGCGGTTCCAGAAGATCGGCACGATCTCACGGGGACAGGTCGCGCACCATTTCTGCCTGGAGCGCACAGACGAGCTCGACCTCGAGTTCGAGGGGTGGGTTCGCGCGGCGTATGCGCTCGGCAGCGCGCCGGAGTAATCTCCGGTCCCGGCAAAATGCGTGAACTCCTCTTTCAGCTCCCGCCTGTTTTCGAGAGAGACGGGGGGCGCCGATGAGCGACTTCGAGCGACTCTTTTCCTACGAGCACTGGGCGAACCTCGAAGCCCTGGCATCGCTGCGAGCCGCCGGCGAACCTCCTGAAAAGGCGCGAAAGATTCTCGGGCATCTCGTCGGGACCGGGCGCCTCTGGCTTTTGCGAATCGAAGGGACCGACAAATCCGCTGTCTGGCCGGACCTCTCGCTCGACGAGTGCGCGTCGGGGTTCGAGGAGCTCTCCGCCCGCTGGAACGCTCTCCTGCACGGTCCGGGGGCCGGGGACTTCTCGCGGATCGCGACGTACACCAACAGCAAGGGGGAGCCGTGGTCGAGCCGCGTCGCGGACATCCTCACGCACGTCGTTCTGCATTCCGCGTATCACCGGGGCCAGATCGCGACGGTGATGCGGGAAGCGGGGTTTGAACCGGCCTACACCGACTTCATCGAGGCGGCGCGAAGGGGAAAGATCCAGCCAGAGTAAGCGTCGGCTCGCCTCCAGGATGGCTGTCGAAACACCTCAAAAACAGAGGCGAGCCGAAATGGCGGGCAAGCCGTGCTCTTCTGTTCGCCCTTCGCCCTTCGCCCTTCGCCCTTCGCCCTTGGCCCCGTACCCGCGCCCGCAATTGACTTACGCCCTTTTACCGCCATACGCTTCGAGCCGTGGAAAAGCGCTCCCGACCCTCCGACGCGCCTCCCGACGGCCCTCCGTCGCGGGACCTTGGCGGCCCGCTCGTCGGCCAGATCGTCGCGGCGGGCGCGCGTAAGGAGAGCCTCCGGCAGAGGGACTGGCGGCGGCCGGCGCCGGCCGCGGGGCCTCGCCCGTACGCGGAGCTTCGCGCGGCCTCCGCGTTCTCTTTTTTAGACGGCGCATCCCTGCCGGAAGATCTCGTCGAGCAGGCCGCCCGCTTCGGTCTTCCCGCCGTCGCGCTGGTGGACGCCAATGGCGTCTACGGCGCCCCCCGTTTCTACAAGGCCGCGAAGGCCGCTGGCGTCCGGGCCCTGGTCGGCGCGGAGATCGTGCTCGACCGCGCGCGTCCCTCCGCCGTGACGGCCTCCCGCCGCGGCGTCCGCCAGACGCCCCCGGATGGGGGCGAGCCTGCGCGGCTCACGGTCTTGGTCGAGAGCCGCGCCGGGTATCGCAACCTCTGCCGGCTCGTCACCTCCGGCGCACTCGGGAAAATCAAGGGAGAGGCGTTCGTCTCCGCGGACGCGGTTCGCGAGCACGCCGAAGGCCTGCATGCGCTCTCGGGAGGGGACGAGGGGCCGGTCGCGCGCGCCCTCGCCACGGGAGGATTCGACGGCGCGCGCGCCGAGCTCGAGCGCTGGAGCGCGATCTTCCCGGGGCGCTTCCACGTCGAGCTTCAGCGCCACGGCCTGCGGGAGGAGGAGCATCGAAACCACGCGCTCGTGTCGCTGGCCGGGACGCTCGGTCTCCCGCTCGTGGCGACCAACGGCGTGCGGTATGCGCGGCGCCGCGACAAGGACCTCCACGACGTCTTCACCTGCATCCGGAACCGAACGACCTTAGACGGCGCGGGCCGCCTTCTCGCCGCGCAACGAGGGCGGTTCGTGAAGGATGCCCGCGAGATGGCGGCGATTTTCGCCGACATCCCGGAGGCGCTCGACCACGGGTGGGAGCTCGCGGGAGCTCTCGACTTCACCCTCGCGGATCTCGGGTATCGCTTTCCCGAGTACCCGCTGTCCCCGGGCGAGACACCGCAGTCGTTTCTCCGGCAGGTCACCTGGAACGGCGCCCGCGGCCGGTTCCGGCCTCTGACCGCCCGGGCGCAGGCGCAGATCGAGAGGGAGCTCGCGATGATCGAGAAGCTCGACCTCGCCGGCTATTTCCTGATCGTCTGGGACATCGTGCAGTTCTGCCTGCGCGAAAAAATTCTCGTGCAGGGGCGCGGATCAGCGGCCAACAGCGCGGTCTGTTATGCGCTCTCGATCACGGCGGTCGACCCCGTGAAGATGGAGCTGCTTTTCGAGCGTTTTCTGTCCGAGGAGCGCGGCGAGTGGCCGGACATCGACCTCGACCTTCCCTCCGGCGACCAGCGCGAGCGCGTCATCCAGCACGTGTACGAGAAGTACGGACCCCACGGCGCCGCGATGACGGCCAACGTGATCACGTATCGCGACCGCTCCGCGGCGCGCGAGGTGGGGAAGGCGCTCGGCTATTCGGCGGAGCAGGTGGACCGGCTCTCCAGGCAGCTCGCGACGTGGAACTTCGGCGAGATCCGCAGTCCATTGGAGGAGTTGTCCGGCGAGATCGCGGCCGCGGGGCTCGACCCTGACGACACGCGGACGCGCCATTTCCTGCGGCTCTTTCTCCAGATCCAGAACCTGCCGCGGCACCTCGGCCAGCACTCGGGCGGCATGGTCGTCGCCGCGGGACGGCTGGACGAAGTGGTGCCGCTCGAGCCCGCATCGATGCCGGGCCGGGTCGTCGTCCAGTGGGACAAGGACGACTGCGCGGACCTCGGGATCGTGAAGGTGGATCTCCTCGGGCTCGGGATGCTCGCGGCGCTCGAGGAGGCGATCCCGATGATCCGGACGCACGAGAAAGTGGAAGTCGACCTCGCGCACCTCCCGGCGGACGATCCGCAGGTTTACGCGATGATGAACGAGGCCGACACCGTCGGCGTCTTTCAGGTCGAGAGCCGC
Organism: Thermoanaerobaculia bacterium; assembly: GCA_038253555.1. GTDB lineage: Bacteria > Acidobacteriota > Thermoanaerobaculia > UBA5066 > Gp7-AA6 > JALYUA01. The sequence goes on along the minus strand of JBBSGZ010000017.1, from coordinate 16,512 downwards.
GCGCAGATGGCGTCGCTCCCGAAAAACGCGCCGCGCAAGTTCTACGACCTCGTCGTCCAGGTGGCCATCATCCGCCCGGGGCCCATCGTCGGCGGGATGGTGCACCCGTTCTTCGACCGCCGCCAGGGAAAGGCGCCTGTCGAGTACGCGCACCCGTGTCTCGAGCCGATCCTGAGGCGCACGCTCGGCGTTCCGCTCTTCCAGGAGCAGCTGCTGCGGATCGCGATGGTGGCGGCGGGGTTCACCGGCGGCGAGGCGGAGGAGCTGCGCCGCGCCATGGGGTTCAAGCGGTCGGTCGAGAAGATGGAATCGCTCGAGGCGCGCCTGAGGTCTGGAATGGCCGAACGCGGAATCGAGGGGCCGGCCCAGGACCAGATCGTGAAGTCGATCACGTCTTTCGCGCTCTACGGGTTTCCGGAGTCGCACGCGGCGAGCTTCGCGTTGATCGCGTACGCGAGCGCATATCTCAAGGCACGGCATCCCGCGGCGTTTTATGCGTCTCTCTTGAATGCCTGGCCGATGGGCTTCTATCACCCGGCGACGCTCGTCAAGGACGCGCAGCGGCACGGCACGCCCGCGTTTCCGATCGACGTCACGCAATCGGGCTGGAAATGCCGATGGGAGGCAGGGGGCGTCCGGATCGGGATGCGGTTCGTCCAGGGGTTGCGCGAGGCGACGGGAAAGCGAATCGAGGGCGAACAGGCAAGCGCGCCATTTGCCGGCGTCGAGGACCTCGCCCGCCGCTGCGCGCTCCGGCCCGACGAGCTCGACCGGCTCGCGCAGGCGGGTGCGCTGGTATCCTTCGGGCGCGCGCGCCGGGCGGCGCTCTGGCAGGTGGCGAAGGTGGCGCGCCCGGCGGGGGAGCTCTTCGCCGAACTTCCCGCCGACGATCCCTCGCCTCTCCGGGAGATGTCGGCGGTCGAGGAGACGGCCGCCGACTACCGCGCGACGCAGATGACGACGGGACCCCACTTAGTCGAGCACTGGCGGGAGCGGTTGTCCGCCCAGGGGATCTTCTCCGCCGCGGAGTTGAAGACGATGCCGGACGGGCGCCGGGTGAAGACGGCGGGCGCGGTGATCGTCCGGCAGCGGCCGGGGACCGCGAAAGGCTTTGTTTTTTTGACGCTCGAGGACGAGACCGGCATGTGCCAGGCGATCGTGAGGCCCGACCTCTTCAAGGAGCAGCGGGCCGTCATCGTGGGGTCCGGCACCCTGATCGTGGAAGGGCGGCTCCAGAACGATGGGACGCTCTCGGTTCGAGCGGAGAAGTTCTGGCGCCTTCAGGAGGTCGAGACGGTGCCGAGTCACGACTTCCGGTAACGAGGCGCCGAGGGCGGGACGTCTTCGGAGCGAGGATGCCTCGCCTCTTGTCCGACCGCGGGAGTCTTTCCTCTCGGACGCTTGCGCGCCTCATTGGGCGGTGTTGACTGCAGCTTCGATTCGCCGTGGATAATGGAGGGATAACGAAACTCTCCGCCGCGCTCCTCGCATCCGGGAATCTCGAGCCGCCGACACCGGATCTCGCGTCGGGGTCGGGACCGACGGCGCGCCGCCTGCGGAGACAGACCTCCGGGGGCGAGGCGACCCGTGACCGTCTTCCCGCCGCCGGCCTTCCGCCTGCCGTCGAACCGATGGCTCCGCTCCCGGGCGGGTTCGGGACGCTTCCGCGCTCGACGTGAGTCTGTCCGCGGAACGCGGGACCCGGCGCGGCAACGCAAGCCTCTTCCAGCGTGCCGCACCCGGAATTCTGTTCGCCATCCTCGTCGCCGGCGTCTGGTCGAACCCCCTCTTCACGCGTCGAAACTTCACGGGCCGCGATCTGCTCGCCTACAACCTGCCCATGGAGAAGGTGATTCACGACACCTGGGCGTCGGGCCACCTCCCGCTGTGGAACCCCTGGATCTCGGGAGGCCGGCCGCTCTTTCCGAACCCGAATTCGGGCGCCGCGTACCCCGTTCGGATTCTCCTGTCGGTCTTCTCGTTTCCCTTCGCGATGCGTCTCTATCCGCCGCTCCACTGGACGGCGGCGGGTCTGGGCGTCCTGGCGCTGTTGCGCGCGCTCGGAATCGGCCGACGAGGCGCCTGGCTCGGCGCGGCGACGTACGCCTTCTCGGGCGTCTCCATTTCCCAGGTCTTTTACCCCCACATCCAGCCCGGTTACGCCCTGCTTCCCTGGATCGTCTGGGCGGTCGTCGCACGCCGCCGCCTCGGGGCATGGGGCACTCTGCTGCTCGCGCTGTTCTTCGGGGTCGACTTTCTCGCGGGGGACGTCTTTACATCCGGTATCGCCTTCGGGGCCGGAGTTCTCTGGATCGTCACGGAAATGGAGCCCGCCTCGCGCGGCAGGGAAGCTCTTGCGTTGACCGGAGCGACGGTCCTCGGGGCGATGCTGGCCCTGCCGCAGATCGTCGCGACCGCGCTGTGGATCCCGCTCACCAACCGGGCAATCTCCGGAATCACCCTCTCCGAAGCGACCCGCTTTTCCATTTCGCCCTGGCGGCTTCTCGAATTTCTGGCGCCCTACCCGTTCGGCGCCACCTGGCAACTCGATCCGGACGCCACGTGGGCGACGCGAGTCTTCAACGGCAAGTCGATCGGGCTGTTCTCGACGCTCTTCGTCGGAGCGATCGGCCCGCTCGCTGTTTTTCGCCTGCGCGGTTCGCAAAGCCCGGGGCTCCGCTTCTCCCGCTGGATGCTCGCCGTGGGTCTCGCGATGGCGGTGCTCCCGAGCCTCCTGCCACGCGACTGGCTGCTGCGACAGTCGCCTCTGGCCTTGCGCAACCCGGAAAAGCTCGTCGTGGCGGCGGTCCTCGCTCTCGCGATCTTCGCCGCCCGGGGGTTCGAGTCGTTCGTGGCCTCGCCCCCCGCGCGGCGCGCGTCTCTGGGCGCCGGCGCCCTGTTCCTCGCGGCGGCGCTCGCTTGTGCCGCGTTTCCGGAGGCGATCGGCAGGTGGGCCGCGGCGGAGCTCGGTCGAGACGCCCTTCATGCGCGGCTCGCGGGACGATACCTGCCCGGCGCGATTGCGGAGGGGGGTGTGCTCTGGATGGCGACCCTCGTCGCGCTCGAGGGCGCCCGGTCGCGGCGCCGGATCGTCCCCGCGCTCTCCCTCCTGCTTCTGGCGCTCGTTGCGATCGTTCCGAGCTCGCGCATCCCGGAGATCTCTGCGCAGGAAGAGGCGTTTTCTCCGAGTCCGCTGGCGATGCGGCTTTCGCGCTCCGACCCCGACGGAGCGTTTCGGGTGCTCGGCGAGTCGGCGTTCCGCCGCCAAACGGGAGGATCCCCGCGAGCGGTCCTGACGACGCTCGAAATTCTCGAATTCCCGCGCCGAGAATGGATCCAGCACACCGGCGCGCTGTGGAACCGCGGGACCGTGTTGAACGGCGACTTCGACGCCGGGGATCTCTCCCGCGTCGAGAGCCTGCGCCGCCTCTCGATGTCCTCCGCGGGCCTTCGGGATTTCCCCACCTTTTTCGGCAACATCGCGCTTCGCTGGGGCGTCCGGGCGCGGACCCAGGAGCCTGTCGCGGGGTACCGGCGAATCGGAGGAGATCCCGTCCAGGACTGGGATGAGCAGCGGCCGTCCTATCCCGATATCCGGCTCGCCACACGGTGGCGGGAGGAGCCCGGCCCCGTCGAAGCGCTCGGAAGACTGTCGGGGATGGCGCCGGGAGAGGTTGTGGTCGAGACGGGCCACTCGGCCGCCGGGGCCGCCAGGCCGGGAACCGTGAGCGTGATCGAGAAGCGACCGGGCCGCGTGCGCCTCGAGTACGACGCCCCGGATCCGACGTGGCTCTTCGTGCTTCGCGACTTCTGGCCTTACCGGTCAGTCGAGCTGGACGGTCGTCCGATCGTCGTTGTCCCCGCTTACCTCGCCTTTTCCGCAGTGCCCGTGCCCGCCGGACATCACAGCATCGACTGGCGGGAAGAAGTCCCGGGCCTTGCGCTCTCTGCGTGGGGGCCCGTCGTTTTTGTAGGAGTCTCGGCCGTTCTCCTGTGGCGGCGGCGTCCTCGCGGGCTACCGGGCGAGCGAGGTGATCGCGAAAAGCACCGTCGCGCCGGCGCCGAGTAAAAGGGAACCGAACCACACGGGCCGATTCCGGGTCAGCGCGGCGACCGCGCCAAGCGCGATCGAGACCTGGAAGAGGGCGACGGCGTTCGCGAAGCCGTGGTGGTGGTGGAGGAGGTGGTCCGCCTCCTTCGACTTTTCGTCGCGCTCCTTCTCTTTCTCCCTCGCCTTCAGCTGAATTTCTCCCTGCTCTCCCTTGTAGCGTTTCTCGTTGGCGCCGTACTCCGCCGGCGGTTCTTTCGCCAGAGAGAGCCACGCGGTGCGCGACGCCTCCGCAACGGCGGCCTTGATCCCCTTCGCCTGGTAGTAGGCCCACTGGTCAGAGGCCTCCGCCTGCAGCCGCGTCGCCTCCGTCTTCAAGACCAGGGCTTCGTTGACCGTCGCTCCCGCGCGAAGCGCCGCGATCGCCGCGATTGCCGCGAAGAGGGCGGTCGAAAGCGCGATCGTCCTGAGGAATCCGCCCCCCTCCTTCTCCACCTCCTCGTGGATCGCCTCCGTCAACCGCTCGGTCTCGACCTCCGGTCCTTCAGGCATCACGCCTCCTCATTTGGTGTCAGGTCTTTATTGATCACTATGGCCGTCACGCGGCCCCTCGTCCCCGCCGCGGCCGCTCTGACCCGATGCGAAATTTGCCGAGGCCGAAGCGAGAGGCCGATATATCAGAAGGACGCGGCGCGTCGTTTTGGGCCTCCGATCTCCCTTCCAATCCTCGATCGAAAAAAGGCGTCCGTTGGCCGCAGACTCGCCGCTCCCGGTCGCTCGCCGGATCAGCGCACTCGTGACCAGGTCTCCCGGGCCTCGAGAACTCCGGGGTCGAGGCGGAGCGCCTCGTGAGACTCGCGCCGCGCCGTCTCCCTGTCCCCGCGACGTTCCGCGATCTGCGCCAGCCGGGCGTGGGCGAGGGCCAGCGAGGGTTCGGGGTCCTTCGGCGTGGGGCCGGCGATGTACCGGCGCAGGCAATCCTCTCCGAGTTCAAGCTGTCGGCCCGAGAGCGCGGCGATGCGGCCGGTCTCGTAGAGCGGAACGGCGTCTCGCGGAAACAGCTCGAGGAGGCGGTCCATGCCGCGGAACGCGGCGTCCCAGTCTTTTCGATCGATCGCGCTGCGCGACATCCAGAAGTACGGCTCCCGACTCGGCGGAAATTCCGCGATCGCCTTTCGATATTCCGCCGCCGCCTCCTCCCAGTTTTTCTGCTGCTCGTACAGGCGGGCCATGGCGCGATGGCCGCGCAACCGGTCCCGGCGCCGGACCTGCTCGGCTTCGCTCTTCGCGCGCGCGAAGCTGCCGCCCATGAACGCGGGGGCGCGCAGGTAAAACTCCAGGAGCCCGATTCGCGCGTCGAGGTTGTCCGGATCGAGATCGACGGAGCGCTGGAACGCGCGCCGGATCCGGCCCGCGAGCGACGCCCGGGTGAACATGCTCGCCCCGATGGCCTGCTGCCCGAGCGACCGGCCCAGCCAGTACGGGTATTCCGGGTTCTTCGAATCCAGCGCGGAGGCCTTCTCGAGCCACGGGATGGCGCGCTCGGCTTCGTTCTCTTCGAAAAAAACCCGGCCGAGAAATCCCGCGGCGCGGGCATCGGAGGCGTCCTCGCGGACGGCGGCCTCCAGTAACGCTCGCGCCGCCGGATAGTGTTGAGCCTGAAATTCGCGGACCCCGGCTTCCGTCAGGGGCGTTCCCGCCCGCGCGGCGCCTGCGGCGAGGCAGATCAGGAGCGCGAAAACGGCTCCACGGCGCAAGCGGGGGAGAAGCGGCATCGTCTCGCGAGCAACACGAGAAAAACCGCGGAATTCCATCCCCTCCCCGCCGGGCGACGGTGAGCGGCCGTCGAGGACCCGCCGATTCCGGGACGCCACATCCGCCTCGCCCTGAACCGTCCTTCCGGGCGCGTCGAGAGAAACCCTTCGCCCGTGGGCGGCTTTCAGGACGGATTCTTCGCTGTCGGCTGACGTCGCTTCGCGGGTCGCACAGGAAGACCCCCGAATTTCCAGGTCTGAACCGACGCGGACGCTCCGCTCATGCCACCTCGGCGGAGGGCACATCGCGCAGGATGCGGCCGTCCCGGACCTCGACGACGCGGCTCGCGCGCCGCGCCAGCGTCATGTCGTGGGTGATGACGACGAGGGTTTTCCCCTGGGCCCACAGCTCCGCGAAGAGCTGCATGATGTCGCCACCGGCGCTGGTGTCGAGATTCCCGGTGGGCTCGTCGGCCAGGATGACGTCCGGCTGCATGGCGAGAGCGCGTGCGATCGCGACCCTCTGCATCTGTCCGCCGGAAAGCTCCGTGGGTTTGTGTTCCATGCGATCGGCCAGGCCGACGCGGTCCAGAAGGTCTGTCACGCGCTGCCTTCTCTCCCGCACGCCGACGCCCCCGAAGACGAGCGGCATCTCGACGTTCTCGAAGGCGGAGATCTGGGGTAGAAGATTGAACCCCTGGAAGACGAAGCCGACACGGCGGTTGCGCACGTCCGCGAGCGCGTCCCGATCGAGCCGGGAGACGTCCTCGCCGCCGAGCCGGTACTGGCCGTCGGTCGGCGTATCCAGACAGCCAATCAGGTTCATGAGGGTCGATTTCCCGGACCCGGACGGGCCGACGATCGCAACGAACTCCCCGGGGCTGACTGACAGATCGATCCCCTTCAGCGCCTCGACCTTGATCTTCCCGGTGTCGTAAATTTTCCGAATTCCCCGCATGTGGATGATCGGGTTCGCGGCATCCTCGCTCATCGGCACTCCCATTGGCTCCGAACCCTCACTCGGGGAGGCATGGAACTCCGCCCGCTGATGATCGAAATCCGACAACCCCCGACTCGTCTCATTCGTACCTCAGCGTGGCGGCGGGATCGATCGCGGCGGCGCGCCGCGCCGGGAAGTACCCCGCGAGCAGTCCCGCGGTTCCCAGGATCGCCACCGTCGCGGCGCCGATCGGCCACGAGAGGGTGGGCTTGCCCAGAAATTCCAGCACCTTCAGATCCTCCTGCGGAAGAAGGCCGAGCACGGTGACGATTGCGATGGCGATCACCGCCCCGGCCAGGCCGCCGAGAAGCGTGTACACGAGGCCTTCCAGCACGAACGGTCCCGTGATCCAGCCGCGCCGGGCGCCCAGAGCCATCTTCACGCCGATCTCCCTGGTCCGCTCTTTGACGACGGCGTACATGATGTTCGCAACGCCGACGCATCCGATGATCAGGGTCAGCGCGCCGATGATCCCGAAGAACATTTCCATCCCCAGGAAAATCTTCGCGGAGATGCGCTGACCCTTCACCGTGTTCCACGTTCCGAAGACCCGCTCGTCCTTCGGGTCGTATGAATAGCGCACGGCGAAGAACTGATTCATCCGCTGGATCGCCGACTCCATGTCGTCCTCGTTCTCGACGTGGAGCACGACGACGTTCAACCTGTCCTTCCCGAAGAGCGCGCGGAACGTCGTGATCGGAATCACCGCGTGGGCCTTGTCCTGTCCCCCGTAGGCGCTCGTCTGCGTCTTGTGCTGCATGACACCGATGACGGTGAAGGGAGAGCTGTTCACGAGGACGGTCTTCCCCACGGGATTCTCTTTCCCGAAAAGATCTTCGGCGAGCTCGAACCCGAGGAAAACGACGCGTCGCTTCTGTTCTTCGTCCTGAGGTCCGAGAAACCGCCCGCCGGGGACGGGGTAGTGCCTGCGGGGATCGCCGTAAACCCAGTTGGGGCCGATCACCCGCGCGTTGACCGTCTTGCGGGCGTACTGCATGAGGGTCCGGCTGTTGCTCATTTCCCCCCAGACCTGGACGTCGGGCATGCGCTGCTGGAGGAGCGGGATGTCGTCGATCCGCGGCTTGACTCCGCGCCCCTCGGGCAGACCCTTCCACACCTTCGACGTTTCCCCCGGCCAGTTGATCGCCAGGTTCGTCCCCATCGCCTGCTCGTTGCGGGCGAACTGGCGCTTCAGGCCTTCACCGAAGGCGAGCAGCAGAAGGATCGTAACGGTGCCCCACGCGATCGACGCGATCGTCAGGAACGCGCGTTTCTTCTGAAGGCGCGCGGAGCCTAAGAACAGGTGCAGGACGATGGAGAGATCGCGGCGGCTCATCGCGGCAGTCTCAGAGCTTCATCGCAACGAAGGGGTCCAGGCGCGATGCTTCCTTCGCGGGGAAGTAGCCCGCGAGAAGACCCGTCGCGCCGAGCACCAGCGCGGTTAAGGCCGCGACCGAGAACGAGATCTCCGGATCGCCCACGAACTCGGTCGCTCCGAGCTTCGGAACGGCAAAGCAGATGGCGAAGGAGATGACGAAGCCGATGGCGCCGCCGATCGCGGTGATGAGAATCGTTTCGAGAAGGAACTGGCGGAGGATCCATCCCTGACGTGCGCCGAGCGCCATCTTGATCCCTATCTCTTTCGATCTCTCCTCGACGACGACGTTCATGATGTTGGACACACCGATTCCGCCGACGATCAGCGTGAAACATCCGACGATCCCGAGGAACAGCCGGAAGGAGAGGAAGAACACGTCGAGAAACTTGAACTGCTCGGCCGTGTCCCAGACGGACAGCGCCTCCTTGTCCGTGGGATCGAAGCGGAGGGAGCGCGCGAGCGTCGCCCGTACGGCCGCCGTCACCTGTTCAAACTGCGCGGGGGAGACCGGCTGGTAGATGAAGTTGTTCACGTACCTGGCACCGGTCAGCGCGCGGAAGGTGGACGCGGGCATGTAGGCGCGTCCCTCGTCGCGGCTGTTGTAGCTCGAGTTCTGGACCTTTTCCTGGAGGATACCGACGACTAAGAACGGCGATCCGCCGAAGATTACCGTCTTCCCGACGGCGGGAGAGTTGCCGAAAACGTCCTTCGCGATCTTGTCTCCGAGGAAGAGCACGCGGCGGTTCTCGCGCACGTCGGTGGGATTGACGAAGCGGCCGCCGGCCTGAGGAATCAGGTTGCGCATCGGACCGAAGGACGAGTCGACGCCGGAGGCGTCCACCGCGACCGTTTTCATCCCGTAGTGGAGCTTGAGCGTCTCGTTGTATTCGCTCGAAATGGCGACGATCCCCGGAGTCTGGCGCCGCACCGCTTCGATGTGCTCCTCGCGCACCCGGATCCGCCGCCCTCGGCCGAGGCCCTCGAAGGGAATCGACGTCAAGGCCGGCCAGGCGATCGCAATACGATCGCCGAGCCCCGCCGAATTCTTGATGATCTGCTTGTGCAGCCCCTGCCCGAACGCGAGGAGCAGCGTCACGGCCACAGTTCCCCAGACGATTCCAAAGACGGTGAGGAACGTCCGGAGCTTCTGGCTGCGGACGTCGCGGATCAACTGCCGGAGAGTGTCGCTCATCGAGCCGTCCGTTCCGGATTCTCAATCCTGAATGTCGAACCGAACGGATCTTCCCCGGCGGACAACGGACAGCTCACAACGGATGACCCACAACCCGCGACGGCCCGCTGTCTCAGCTGATCTTCTTCGGCGGCCGCTCGACGACCTTCGAGCCCTTCTGAAGGCCCGAGGCAATCTCGACGTTCATGCCGTCGGAAATCCCGAGTTTGACTTCGGTCTTCTTCGGGTCGGCCTTCGGATCTCCGCCGGGCAGCTCGACAAAGGCCTTCTTGCCCCCGTCCTCGAAGATCACGACGCGTTCCGGCAGGACCAGCACGTCTTTTTTCTCGCGGATGACGACGTCGGCGTTGGCGGAGTAGCCCGCGCGCAGGACGATCTTCGTCGAGGGATCGAGCTCGATCTCGACGTCGAAGAGCGTGGCGCCTTCCTTCTGCTGCGCCTGAGGCGCGATCCGCGCGACCCGGCCGGTGACGACGTCCGTGGGAAGCGCGCCGACCTTGATGCGCGCCGGAAGCCCGACGCGAAGCTTGCCGACATCGATCTCGTCGACCGTTCCCTTGAAGATGAGGTCCCGCATGTCCGCGATCGTGGCGAGCTCGGTCCCGGGTTGATAGGAAGTCAGCGGCGTGATCGGGTCTCCCGGGTTGACGACCCGCGTCAGGATGGTGCCTGCGGCGGGCGCGCGTATGACCGATTCGATCGTCACCTTCGCGGTCGAAACCCGGCCCTTGCGGGTGAGGTCACGGCCCTGCTCGGCGCGCGCCACGGCGATCTTCGCCAGCTCGAACGCCTCTCTCTTCGAGTCCATGTCCGATTTCGGCAGCACGCCCGAGTTCGAAAGCTCGATGGCCCGCTCGTAATCCGCCTTCGCGCGCACATACGACGCGTTGGCGGAGTCGACGCTGCGATCGACGTCGGTGAGCTCCTGCGGGGTGGGGTCCGGGCCGATCTCGAAGAGAGCGTCGCCCGCCTTGACCGAATCCCCGACGTTGACCATGCACTTCTTGACGATCCCGGAGATCTTGGATTTGACCTGGAACTTCTGACGGGGCTGGATCTGACCGACCGCGATCGCCTTTTCCGTGATGGAGCCCTTCTCGACGCTGACCAGCTTGTTGCCCTGCTGGTCCCCCTTGCCGGACCGGGCCCAGGCGTACACCCCGCCCGCCAGGGTGACCAGGATCATCAGCCAGAACAGGGTTTTGAAGAGTTTTCTCATCCCAGGACCCCCGCACGAAAGACTTGACCGCCGGCTCTCAACCTTCTTTTACGCGCTGCCCTCGCGGAAGTTCCCCTGTTCTCTTGGACGCCTCCCCGCTCTTTTCGTTAGGCTCGCCCGCGTGCGGGGTAAGCTTTCCAAAGGGGTATTCCCATGTCGAGCCGCGACGATCGCCTGGTAACGCAGTGGCGGGTGTACGGAACCGCGGAGGAGATCTTCCGGGTGCTCGAGGCGCCGTCGCAGCTCCCGCGCTGGTGGCCGAGCGTCTACCTGGCGGTCCAGGAGCTCGATCCGGGCGAATCCGACGGGGTCGGGCGGGAAGTCGCCCTCGTCACCCGGGGCTGGCTCCCCTATACCCTGGCGTGGGTGCTTCGGATCACCAGGGTGCGCCGGCCGCTGGAGATCGTTCTCGAGGCGCAGGGGGATCTGGACGGCGTCGGCAGATGGACCCTCGAGCCGGCGGGGGCCTGGACGTGGGTGACTTTCGAATGGTCCGTGACAACGCGCAAGCCGATTCTGCGCGCGCTCTCGCCGGCGCTCGCCGCGAACCACCGGTGGGCGATGGCGCGCGGCGAGGAGAGCCTGGTGCTCGAACTCGCCCGGCAGCGGGCGGCGAACGACTCGGCGCGCGAGCGCGTCCCCGTGCCTCCCGCACCGGCGCGCGCGTCCGGAGTCATTCTCGCGGGCGTCGCGGCAGGGGTCTTCGCTCTCGCCGCCGGGCTCGTGCGAGGAAGGCGGCGGCGCGCCTAGTCGGTGCGGGCGGCCACTCGGAGAGACAGCCTGATCGCGGCGGCACGGCGGCAGCTTCCAGGGACCATGAACCCTCCACGCGCGATCCTGCCCTGACGATGGACTGGCGCGAGCAGCTTCAGATTCTGGGCGAGGTCGGCCTCGCAATGCTGCTGTCCGCCGTCATCGGAGCGGAGCGGGAGCTCGCCCGCAAACCCGCCGGTCTCCGCACGCACATGCTCGTCTCGGGCGCGGCCGCCCTGTTGGTCGGCCTCGGATTCACGATCGTGCGGCGCTTCGGCGGTTCCGCTCAGTATCCGCTCGTGCGCGTCGATCCCGTCGTCGTGATCCAGGCGGTCGTGACGGCAGTCGGGTTTCTGGGGGCGGGCACGATCCTCCACCGCTCTTCCGAGCCCCCGGCCTCGCACGGCGAGCACGTGGAGGGCCTGACGACCGCGGCCTCTCTCCTCTTCGTGGCCGCGCTCGGCACGTGCGTAGCTCTCGGCCAGTTCCTGCTCGCGGCCGGGGTGACGGCGTTCGGCTGGCTGACGCTCCGCGTCGTGGCGCGCGTCGAGGACCGGCTGCGCCGGCGGGCAGCGGCGTGCCCTCCTCTGCGATGAACTCGACGCCGATGAAACCGGCGAGCCTCCGCCAGGGGATCGGCCCGTTCGATGCCACGGCGCTCGTCGTCGGTTCGATGATCGGCTCCGGAATCTTCATCGTTTCGGCGGAGAGCTCCCGGGTGCTGGGGTCCGGCGGCTGGCTTCTCGCCGCGTGGGGCATCGCCGGAATCCTGACGCTGGTCGCGGCCCTGTCGTGCTCCGAGCTCGCCGCGATGCTTCCGAAGGCCGGCGGCCAGTACGTGTTTTTCCGGGAAGCCTATGGCCCTCTCACGGGCTTCCTCTTCGGGTGGGCGCTCTTTCTCGTCATCCAGTCCGGGACGATCGCGGCGGTCTCCGTCGCGTTCGCGAAGTTCCTCGGGGTCCTCTGGCCCGCGATTTCCGCCGAGACGCCTCTGTTTGCGGCGGGTCCCCTCCGCGTGACCGCCGCCCAGGCGGTGGCGCTCTGCGTCATTGCGGTTCTGACGGCGACGAATACGAGCGGCCTGCGCGCCGGGACGCGGACGCAGAACGTCTTCACGGCCGCGAAGCTCGTCGCCCTGGTCGCGCTGACCGGCCTCGGCCTTTCTCTCGGAAGAGCCGGAGCTGCGCTGCGGTCGCCGGGCTTCTGGGACGCGTCGACGCCGACGGGTCAGGCCCTGACGGGCGGGGCGCTCGTGGCCGCCCTCGGAACCGCGATGGTAGGACCGCTGTTTTCCCAGTCGGCCTGGAACAACGTCACGTTCGCGGGAGAAGAAATCCGCCGACCGGAACGGACACTTCCCCGGGCCCTCCTGATCGGCTGCCTGATCGTGACCGGCGTTTATGTCCTCGCCAACGTGGCGTACGAAAACGTGCTGCCCCTCGCGGGCATCCAGCACGCGCCGGCGGACCGAGTGGGAACAGCGGCGGCGATGGCGATGTTCGGCCCCGGCGCCGCAGCGGCGACGGCCGCGGCGATCATGGTGTCGACGTTCGGCTGCGTCAACGGCCTGATCCTGTCGGGTGCGCGCGTCACGTTCGCGATGGCGCGCGACGGCCTCTTCTTCCGGCGGCTCGCGGCGGTCAACCGCGCCGCGGTCCCGGCGGGCGCGCTCGTGGCGCAGGGGATCTGGTCGGGAGTTCTGGTGCTCTCCGGCGACTACGGGAGGCTTCTCAAGTACGTCATCTCGGTCGACATCCTCTTTTACGTGATGCTCGTGCTCGCCGTCATTGTGCTCCGGCGGCGCAGGCCGGATCTGGCGCGCCCCTTCCGCGCGCCCCTGTACCCCTTCCTCCCGCTCGCTTACGCGGCCGCCGGCGCGCTGCTCATCGTCATTCTTTTCGCGGGCAGCCCCGCGACGACCTGGCCCGGATACGCGATCGTCGCGAGCGGAATCCCCGTCTACTTTCTCTGGCGGCTCCGGCGGTGACCCCGCGCCTCCGGGTGCGGCATGTGTCGGACGGAGCGCTTCTGGTCGAGTTCCCGGACGCGTCGGACGAGGAGGCGAACCGGTCGGCCGTTGCGCTGGCGAAGTCGCTCGCTTCGCGGTCTCGCGGCGGGCTGGAGGACGCGGTGCCCGGCGCGCGCACCCTCTTCTGCGCGTTCGATCCCGGTCGGATCTCGCACGAAGAGCTCGCCTTCGAAATCGAGGCGGCGCCGCGCCTGCCCGCACACGCAGGGGCCGGCCGCCAGCATGCCATCGATGTCGTGTACGGCGGGCCCGATCTCGAATCTCTCGCGGGCCGCTCGGGGCTCTCTCCGGAAGAGTTCTGCGCGCGGCACGCCGCCGCCGAGTATCGGGTCGCCTTTCTCGGCTTTGCTCCCGGGTTCGCGTACCTGACCGGACTTCCGCCGGAGCTCTCCGCACCCCGTCTGTCGACCCCGCGCCCGCGCGTCCCCGCGGGAAGCGTCGCGGTTGCCGGCGGCTACTCCGGGATTTACCCGGCGGAAAGCCCGGGCGGCTGGAACCTGATCGGCCACGCCGGCGTCCTGCTCTTCGACCCTGACCGCGATCACCCCGCCCTTCTCGCGCCGGGAGACCGCGTGATTTTCCGGGCGCGGCGGAGGGAGGAGATCGGGTCGCCGGAACGGATCGCTTCGCCGAATTGGCCGCGGGTGCCCGGGAGCGGGAGGGCCCTCTGGAGAGTTGTGTCCGCGGGCCTCTGGTGCGCGCCGGTCGCGGCCCCCTGGAGCGGGCGCGGAGCATCGGGGCTGCCGCCGTCGGGAGCGATGGATCCGGCCGCGCTGGCCCACGGGAACGCCCTCCTCGGCAACGCCGCCGGTGATGCCGCCCTGGAGTTCGCGGTCACGGGACCGCAGGTCGAAGCGCTCGAGGACCTTCGCGTCGCGATCGCGGGCGGCGTCTGCGATGCGGAAATCGACGGCGCACCTTTAACCGGCGGCTCCCCGGTCAGCGTCCGGCGCGGGCAGCGGCTCGCTCTGCGGGCGGTCCGGCGCGGGGTCCGCGCGTACCTGTGCGTCGCGGGCGGCCTCGAGCCGCCACCCCCGCTCAGCCTGCCGGCGCGGCTTTCCGCCGGAGACCTGCTCTTCGGACCGCTCGCGCCGGCTTCGTCGGAGATCGGAGCCGACGCCGTCCCGCCGGCGATCCCGGCGGACCCGCTGGTACGCATCGTGCTCGGACCGCAGGAGGATTGGTTTGCCCGCGAGGGGGTCGCCGCCTTGTTGAATTCCCCGTTTCGAATTTCGCCGACCAGCGACCGCCGAGGCATTCGGCTCGAGGGGCCCCCGCTCGCTTTTCGAGGTGCGTCGGAGATCCCGCCGGAAGGGACCGCGCTCGGTGCGATCCAGGTCCCCGGAGACGGCCAGCCGATCGTGCTCGGACCCGATCGGCCCGTGACGGGCGGCTACCCGAAAATTGCGACGGTGATTTCCGCGGACTTTCGCCTCGTTGCCCAGGCGCGGCCCGGCGCATTCGTGCGATTTCGGGCGGTTTCCGCGAGCGAGGCCGTTGCGGCGAGGCATAGGATGCTCTCGTCGTGAGAATCGATCTGAACGCCGACGTCGGCGAAGGTCTGAATGACTCCGCCCTGCTGCCTTTTCTGACCTCGGCGAACGTCGCGTGCGGCCTGCACGCCGGGGACCCGTTCTCGATGGATGAAACCGTTTCGGCCGCTCTGTCCCACGGCGTACGCGTCGGCGCTCATCCCGGATATCCCGATCGCGCCAATTTCGGCCGCCTGCGCGTCGAGATGTCCGCCAACGCGCTCGAAGCCCTCGTGCTGTACCAGATCTCCGCGCTCGACGGGTTCGTGCGTTCGCGCGGGGGGACGCTCACGCACGTCAAGCCGCATGGAGCTCTCTACCATG
Organism: Thermoanaerobaculia bacterium; assembly: GCA_038253555.1. Classification (GTDB taxonomy): domain Bacteria; phylum Acidobacteriota; class Thermoanaerobaculia; order UBA5066; family Gp7-AA6; genus JALYUA01. The sequence goes on along the minus strand of JBBSGZ010000017.1, from coordinate 1,283 downwards.
CGGCGGCGGAATTTCCGGACGTCGCGCGAGCCATCGCCGAGGGCGTCCGCCGGCTTCGGCCGAGCCTCGTTCTGTTCGGTCCGCCGGGCTCTCTCCTCATGGAGGCGGGCCGCGAGGCGGGACTCCCCGTCGCGGCCGAGGCTTTCGCCGACCGGCGGTATCTGCCGGATGGATCGCTTCTCTCCCGCACGGAGCCGGGCGCGGTTCTGTCCTCCCCGGACGAAGCCGCCGAGCAGGCGGTCTCGCTCGCGCGCGACGGGCGCGTGGTGACCAGCCAGGGAACCACGATCTCCGTTCGAGCCGACACTCTCTGTCTTCATGGCGACACACCGGGCGCGCCCGAGTTTGCCCGCCGCATTCATGAGCGGTTCCGGGAAGAGGGGATCCGGATCGCACCGCTCGAAGTCACCCCTTCCCGGGACCGGCGCGCTCAGGCGGCCGCCCCTCTGCATTGAGGTCGAACATGTGGAACCCGAAACGTCTCCCGGAACAGGAAGAAGCGACCCCCGGAGTCTTCTCGCGGCTGAAAGACGCCTTCGCGGCGACAAAGGGGCTCATCGCCACGCGCGTCGAAATCTTTCGAGAGGAAATCTCGGAGAAGAAAAGCCTCGCCGGCCGCGGCGCGATGGCGCTCGGCATCGCGCTCGTCGTCGGCTGGCTCGCGATGCTCCTTTTTACGTCGCTCGTCGCGGTGCTGCTCGCGAAACTGTTCGACAGTGTCTGGCTGGGGCTCCTTGTGGCGTTCGTCCTGTACCTCGCGGGCGCCGGCGCCGCGGCTTTCGTGGGCATCAAGTCCCTCAAGCAGCTGAATCCGTTTCATTTCCCGGCGACTTCGAAGGGTCTGAAGGAGGACTGGGCCGCGATACGAGAGTCCGTCCGTCCTCCGCCGCCGCCGATCGAGGAAGACGAGGACGATCTCGAGGCGCGGTTCCGGGCAGGTTCCGAATGAGCGGGAAGAAGGAACGCGGAAACGACCGGTCGGCGCGTCTGTCCGAACTGACCGCCCGCGGCGACCTCGAGCGCGAGCGACTCGCCGGAGCGGTTCTCGACGTGGCGGGCAACGTCCGGAGACACCGGGTCCGCTGGAAGGTCGCCGGGCTTGCGGCGACGGGCGTCGCCACGGCGGGAACCGCCGCGTGGAAGCTGTTCGGAAAATCGTCTCCCGCCGCAAAGATCGGAAAAGCCGCCTCCGCGACGTCGATCGTGCTCGGCCTCGGGAAGGCGTTCCTGCGGATCCGCCGGTTTTTGTAACGTCGCCTTCGCTCACTGCGGGACCTGCGTTC
>JBBSGZ010000016.1:0-42448 GCA_038253555.1 Thermoanaerobaculia bacterium | reverse complement strand
GATAGAAGGTCGTTCGAGGTCTCCTGGCCCGAACTCGCCACCCAGCCGCCACGCACCTCAAACCCTCCGGAGGTATCGCCAAAGAAAACTTAACCTCAATCAACGAGAAGGCTTGACAGGCGACGCGTCATAGAAGGGGGGAGGCTTATCTGTAAGGCGGTGCCGAGAAACTGGCTTGGCTTACGGCGTCCCGCGCTCGGGGAGGTGGGCTGGGACAATTGTCGCTTTCTTCGAAAGCACCCCGTGAATGCTCGCAAACGGTCGCTCCTGGGCGAGTGGAGGGCGGTCCTCCTACGAGACGGAGGCGAGGGCCGTGGTGGAAAGTTCCGGAGCACAGGCCGGGAGAACGGCTCGAAAAATCGCCCCCCCTCCGGGACGGTCTTCCACCTCGATCCGGCCCTGATGGGCCCGGACCACCTGCTCGACGATGGCCAACCCGAGCCCGGAGCCCTCCGGGTTTTCGACGCGGGCCGAACCGAGCCTCACGAAGCGATCGAAGATCCGGGCGCGCTCCTGCGGAGCCACGCCGGGGCCCCGGTCGCGCACCTCGAGAAAGGCCTCTCGCCCGTCGGAGCCCGCCGTGACATCGACGACGCTGCCGGGCGCCGTGTAGAGCACTCCGTTTGAGATCAGGTTCGCGGCGAGCCGCTGAAGCCCGGCGCGCTCGCCCTCGACCCAGGCCGGCGCGATCCGGCGGAATGCGCAGCGCACGCCGCGCGGCCCACCGAGGGGCTCGGTGGCCTCGACGGCCTGCTCGACGAGCTCCCCGAAATCGAGCGCGGCTCGCCGGGACGGGGCGGCCGCATCGCCGCGGGCGAGCAACAGGAGAGCGTCGACCTCGCGGGCGAGGCCGCGCGCGACGCGCTCGATAGTTTCGAGCGACTCCCTTCGCTCCTCCGGCGTGGCGTCTTTGCGAAGCGCCTCCTGCGCCTCTCCCACGAGAACGGCCGTAGGTGTTTTCAGCTCGTGCGCCGCGTCGGCGATCAGGCGCTTCTGGGCGCGGAATGCCAGCTCGAGCCTCTCGAGAAGTGAGTTGATGACGGCCGCGAGCCGCCGGAACTCTTCGCCTCCGGCGCGGACGCGGACGCGCTTCGAGAGGTCGGTGGCCTCGACGGCCTCGGCCGTCGCCGTCACCTCCTCCACGGTCTTCAAGGCCCGCGCGACGACGCCCGCGAGAATCCCGGCCGTCCCCAGGAATCCGAGGAGGACGAATCCCGCGAGGGCGCGATCGAGCCGGCCGAGACTGCGCAGGTTCGGGCCGATCCACCGGAAGAGGACGAGCGTGGCCCCGTGCGCTTTGCCCTGCAGATGCGTGACCAGGAACCGGCAGGTCCGGTTCTGACCGCTGTAGGGCTCGACGGCCGTGTACGGAACCTCGGGGCGGTCGCGGTAGGGCCGGATTCCGCCCGGAAGCTCCGTCTTCAGCAGGTTCCCGGACGCCGCGACCGGCGTGTCCTCCCGAAAGAGAATCGCGGAGTGATTCGCGAGCCGAAACTCGAAGGCGTTGACCTCGAGCCCCGCCTTCAGGGTGTCGCGCTTGGATTCCTCGAGCCCTTCGAGCTCGAAGCTCGACCCGAGGGCGACGGCGAGGGTGTAAAGCTCCTCGTCGATGTCCGCGAACGTCTTCGCTCGCACGGACGTGCGGGCGCCCCAGGCCAGGAGAGCGAGAAAAAGCGCGGAGAGAAGCGCGCCCGATATCGCGAGCCGCGTCCGCGCCCGCTCGAAATGGAAAGGAAACTTCACCGCAAACGGTATCCCATCCCGCGCACGGTTTCGATCCGCGACGGCTTGCCGGGCGCGTCGATCTTCTTTCGAAGGCGTCCGATCAGGACGTCGATCGTATTGCTCATCGGTTCCTCGCGTTCGCCCCACGCCTGCTCCAGGATCTCCTCCCGGGACAGGATGCCGCCCGGGCGGCGCATGAGGCTCTCGAGGATCGTGAATTCGCGCGCGGTCAGCGAGAGCGGCTTTCCTTCCCGGTCCGCGGTGCGGCGGCCCGGTTGAAGGTGGAGGTTTCCCAGGGACAGCTCGACGGAGGGCCGCTCGGTGTTGCGCCGCAGCAGCGCCCGGGCGCGCGCCGCCAGGACTTCGAGGTCGAAAGGCTTTCCGAGATAGTCGTCGGCCCCGTCGGACAGTCCCTCGACGGTCGACTCGGCGTCGTCTCGCGCGGTGAGCATCAGGATCGAACGGGAGAATCCGCTGGAGCGGGCGGCGCGGCACACCGAGAGACCGTCGCCGTCGGGCAGCCTGCGGTCGAGCACGAGCAGGTCGTATTCGTGGATGGAGAGAAGCTCGTCCGCCTCCTCGATCCGCGAGGCTTCGTCGCACGCCAGGCCCGCCCGGGTCAGGGTCCGGACGACGAGAGAGCGCAGCCTGACATCGTCCTCCAGCACCAGCGCCCTCACGGGGCGGTACGCTTCATGAACGAATTCTAGTGCGGAGGCACGAAAGCCTTTCGATGGAGGACCCATGTTCGACTTCGGCGGACTGCACATTTCCACGCTCATCAACACGATTCTGCGCAGCTTCGTCGTATACATCGCGATCCTCGCGGCCCTGAGGATCGCGGGAAAACGGCACGTCGGGCAGCTTTCGATCGTCGATTTCGTCCTCGTGCTGCTGGTTTCCAACGCGGTGCAGAACGCCATGGTGGGGTCCGACACCTCGCTCGCCGGAGGGCTGGTAGCGGCGGTCACGCTCATCGCGGTCAACCTGGTTCTGACCCGACTCGTGCTGAAAAACGAACGATTCGGATCGGCGATCGAAGGTCAGCCCGCGCTGCTCGTCCGCAACGGCCAGATCATCGCGAGTCACCTGCAGCGCGAAGGCATACGACCCGCGGAACTGGAGGCCGCGATCCGGGAGCATGGCTTCGAAGACGCTTCTTCGTGCCGTACGGTGATCCAGGAGATAGATGGTTCCATTTCGGTGGTCCCGTACGAGGCGGACGGCGGGAAAAAGGGCCCTCAGAAGTGGCAGGAGCACCATCTTCCCGGGCTTCGTTTGAGAAAGGCCCGGCACCGCCGGGGCGGCCGCCGCGGTGGCCGGCCGGGACAATAGCCCCATGTGTCCGACGAGTCGGCGACCACGAAACGAGCGCGAGCCCGACCGCTTCTGATCCACGCGAGCTTCATGCGATCGGTCCGCGCCGCAGAAAGCCAGGCGGGGAAGGGTGGTCCGGCGTGCCGCAAGTCCGGGTGCTGATTCTGGCCGGGTCCCCCGCCCTGTAAGCTGGGTCCATGCGCACCTGGAAGGAGGCGGTGATTGTCTCCGGGCTCGTCGTGGCGGCCGCAGGCGCGGCGGCCGTGGCGGTCGTGGGACCTCGCAACGTGATCGGGATGCTCCGCTACGACAAAAGGGAGCAGGGCCGGCTGAAGGTGGGAGACGCGGCTCCGGACGTTTCGCTGATCGCGCTCGATGGCGCGACACCTGTGCGGATCTCCGAAAAGATCGGGCCACATCCGCTGGTGCTCGTCTTCGGCAGCTACACGTGACCTCCGTTTCGCCGCTCGGTCGAGCGGGTGCGGAACCTGGCGCATCGGTACGCCGGACGGGCCGAATTTCTGACTATCTACATCCGGGAAGCGCATCCGGAGGATGAGTGGCAGTTGAGCTCCAACGAAAAGGAGCAGGTCTGCTACGCCCAGCCGAAGACGCTCGCGCAACGGCTCGCGATCGCAAACGACTTCGCGCGGCGCTTCCGGTATGACGTCCCGCTCGCCGTCGATCCGATGGAGAACCCGGCCAACTCCGCGTATGCGGGCTGGCCCGAGCGCTTCTACATCGTGGACGAGAGCGGGAAGATCGTCTACAAGGGAAAGCCCGGTCCATTCGGCTACCACCCGGAAGAGGTCGAAGCATGGCTGGCCGAGCGGTTCCGCTGACGACTACCCGCGGGCGGTGTTTTTCTCCGACGCGCCCTTTTTCTCGCGGAACTCGTTTCGTCGGGTCCAGAGAAAAATCAGGATCCCGATGTTGACGGCGAGCAGCACGTAGCGGCGAACCGAGTCGGGGCGGTGAAAGATCTCGTAGAGCTCCAGCGGGATCCCCATCGCCGTCAGAGTGATCGTGAGATAGGTGGACCACCAGACGCGAACCGCGAGCAGGACTCCCTCGAGAAGGAAAACGAGGGCGACGACGAGCGAGGCGATCCCCGCCGCGGTGGCCTGGCCCGGCGTGACGCCCTGAATCAGGTCCGCCAGCCTCTGCACGAGCTCGTTCTCTCTCGAGACGCTCAGGAATTTGGCGATTTCGACCGCGGACGGCATCTCACCCGAGCGGGAGAGCTTCAAGGCCGCGATCCCGAGCACGATGAAGGCGACCCCCTTCACGATCTTGAAGATGATGACGGCGAGAAACCCGCGCGAGATGCCGCGTCGCTTTTTTCCCTCCGCGCGCCCTTGAGATCTGGTCATGAAAAACCCCGTTCTGCCCGCGGGATCCTATAGGGCTTTCGGGCGGTCGGGCGCGATCCGCGTACACTGTCGCGCTGCAGGGAGGTGGCATGGACCTTTTTCGGATGGCGCTCACCATTTTCGCTTTTGCGGCTCCCGAGTCCGCGACTCCGGCGTCGCCGGAGCGCCCCGTCGTCGAATATCGACCGGCGCACGGGGAGCTGCGCTACACGTTCGGCGGCTCGGCTCCGATCCGGCGGATCAAGCCCGGCACCCGGCTCGTCAGCTGGTCCGAGGACTGTTACGACGGCGCCGTGACGCGGCCGGACCAGCTGCCGACGAAGGTGATCCCTCCCGGGCACGACAATCCGCAGACGGGCCCTTTCTTCGTGGAAGGCGCGGAGCCCGGGGACACGCTCGCGATCCGGATCGAGAAGCTCGAGCCCGCCCGGAACGTCGGAATCTCCTCGTTTTTCCCGGGCTTTGGCGCGTTGAACGGAACCGACCGCACTGCCGTTCTCGGGGGGGAACTGCCCGAGACGGTCTGGTTCTACGAGGTCGACCGCGTCCGGGGAATGGCCAGGACGCGTTCGCGCGACGGGAAGCTCGCCTGGGAAGTTCCGCTCGCGCCGTTTCTCGGCTGCCTCGGCGTCGCTCCGTCGGGCGGGGAGGTCCGCTCGACGGTCGTGCCGGACAACTTCGGCGGCAACATGGATTGTCCCGAAGTGCGGGCCGGCAACACGGTCTATCTGGGGGTCCGGGTTCCCGGCGCGCTCTTCTCCTTCGGTGACGGGCACTACGCGATGGGCGACGGCGAGATCATCGGGACGGCCGTAGAAGGCGCCATGAACGTGGCGCTGACCGTGGATCTCATCAAAAGTCGCGAGACCCCGTGGCCGCGCATCGAGAACGCCGAGTGGATGATGTCCGTCGGCGCGGGCCGTCCTCGCGAGGACGCCGCCCCCGTGGCGTTCAAGGACATGATAGCGTGGGTCCGGGAGAAGACGGGTCTGGCGGAGATGGATGCGTACGAATTCGTCTCACAGAACGCACGCGCCCCGATCACGCAGATGGTAGACCCCCAGTACACGGTGCTCGTGCGCATACCGAAGATCCGGCTCCCCGTGGCGGCTCCCGCCGGCGCGGCCGCGCCGCGATGAGCGCCCGCGACCTCTTTCTCGGAATCGATCTCGGTGGCAGCAAGATCCTCGCCGGCGTCGTGACCGGGGCGGGGAAAATCCTCTCGCGCGCCAAAACCGCGACCCCCTTTTCCGGGGGCGGCGATGCGCTTTTGAACGCCCTGCGCGAGACTGCCTCCTCCGCTCTTCGAGAGGCGGGGATCTCTCCGGCGCGCCTCACGGCGATCGGAATGGGCTCACCCGGTCCGCTCGATCCGGCGCGCGGTCTCATCCTCCGCACCCCCAACATCGCGGTGAAGAAACTGGCGGTCGGGCCGTGGCTCTCGCGCGAGTTCCGCGCCCCCCTCGTTCTCGACAACGACGTTCACATGGCGGTTTACGGAGAGTGGATCGCCGGGGCGGCGAGGGGGAAAGCGCGGGTCGTGGGACTCTGGATCGGGACCGGCGTGGGCGGCTGCGTGCTCTGGGACGGGAAGGTCGTCCACGGAGTGAACCGCAACGCGGGGGAGATCGGGCACATGATCTTAGACGCCCGCCGGGTCCGGCCGGGAAAGCCGCGCGGGACTCTCGAGTGGGAGGCGTCGAAAACCGGCATCGCCCGGCATGTTCGGAAAGCTGTGCGACGCGGAAAGAAGTCGAAGCTTGCCCGGCACGTGAAGGGAGACGGAGAGAGGCTCCACAGCAGCGACCTGGCAGAGGCCTTTGCGGCGAAGGACGGGCCCGCGGTTGCGGCGGTCGAGAACTCGGCGTGGTACGTGGGGCTCGCGATCGCCAACCTTTTCGACGTGCTGGCGCCCGAGCTTTTCGTCCTGGGCGGGGGGGTTTCGTCGGCACTCGAGACTTCCTATCTCGCGCTCGTCAGAGCGTCGGCCCTGGAGCACGCCTTCTCGACCGAGCTCGGAAGGCCCCGGATCGTTCTCTCGCGGTTGGGAGACGATGCGGGTCTCCTGGGGGCCGTGTTCGCGTCGCGCGACACGCCTCGCGCCGCCCGGCCCGCGCCCCGCGCCCGGACGTCCCCACGCCGTCCCGTCTAGAGAAATGGGAGGTGAAGGCGCTTCTTGTACGCCTCCGGACACCGAATCTCCCCGTGCTCTGCGAACGTATACTTTCGAAGGTTTGTGGATGATTCTTTTCGAGGGGCGGGAGGGAAAGTCGATCGGTCGAGGGGCGTCTCAGGGCGGTTCCCGGATCGAGCGAAGGCCATGAGAAGCGATTCGATGCGAGCGGACGCGCACGAGGCGCTTTCTACCCGCGTCACATCCGCGATGGATGCGGCGCGGCGGTACCTTCTTTCGATCCAGGCCCCGGACGGCCACTGGTGCGGGGAGCTCGAAGGCGACACGATTCTCGAATCCGAATACCTGCTGACGCTTTTTTTCCTGGGACGGGCCACCGACCCGCGGTTCGAGAAGGCGGCGGAATACCTTCGGCGTCAGCAGCTTCCCGCAGGCGGATGGGTGAATTACCCGGGAGGTCCGGCGGAAGTCAGCGCCTCGGTCAAGGCGTACTTCGCGCTGAAGCTCGCGGGAGATCCGCCCGACGCCCCGCACATGGCGCGCGCCCGAGGCGTGATCCGAGGACTCGGAGGAATCGCCGCCTGCAACTCCTTCACGCGGATTTATCTTTCCGTGTTCGGACAGTCGGACTGGTCGGACTGCCCGGCGGTTCCCCCGGAGCTCGTTCTTCTGCCCAACTGGCTTCCGTTCAACCTCTATCGCATGTCGTCCTGGTCGCGCGCCATCGTCGTGCCGCTGTCGATCCTCTGGGCCTTCAAGCCCCGGTGCCCCGTCCCTGCCTCCGCTTCCATCGAGGAGCTCCGGCTCGAAACGCCCCCGGCGGAGGGGCCGCGCAGGCGCGCGCCGGCCCGGGAACGTCTGTGGCGCAGGTTCTTCGTCCTCGTAGACCGGGGGCTGAAACTCGCGGAGCGGTCGCCCTGGAAGCCCTTTCGCGGGCGGGCGCTGCGAGCGGCCGAGGCGTGGATTCTCTCGCGTCTCGAGAAGAGCGGAGGGCTGGGAGCGATCTTTCCTCCGATCGTGAACACCATCCTGGCGATGCGCTGCCTCGGCTATCCCCTCGACGACCCGAGGCTCCTGTCGCAGATCGAGGAGCTCGAACGGCTCGAAATCGAGGAGGACGACACGCTCCGCATCCAGCCCTGCTTCTCTCCTGTCTGGGACACGGCGCTCGCCCTGCTCGCGCTGCGGGAGTCGGGCCTCTCCGAGGATGACCCGGACCTCCTGCGAGGCGCGGCGTGGCTCATCGACCGGGAGGTGCGCAGCGTCGGAGACTGGCAGTACCGCGCCCCCGGCGTCTCCCCCGGCGGCTGGTTTTTCGAATTCGAGAACGAGTTCTACCCGGATGCCGACGACACGGCCGAGGTTCTCGCGGCACTCGCGGGGATCCGCTTCCCCGACGGTCGCGCGGAAGAGCGCCGCCGCGCCGCGGTCGGGCGCGGGCTTTCCTGGCAGCTCGGCATGCAGAACTCAGACGGCGGGTGGGCGGCGTTCGACCGCGGGTGCGACAACGAGGCCCTCACGTTCATTCCGTTCGCCGACCACAACGCGATGATCGATCCGAGCTGCGAAGACATCACCGGGCGAACGCTCGACGCGCTCCAGAAGCTCGGCCGCCTGTCCGACCCGGCGGTCGCGCGTGCCACCGAGTTTCTGACGCGCCGGCAGGAGCCGGACGGCACGTGGTACGGGAGGTGGGGCTGCAATTACATTTACGGCACCTGGCTCGCCCTCCGAGGCCTTCAGAGCGCGGGAGTGGACCTCTCCGCGGAGCGGTGGCAGCGCGCGGCGGGATGGCTTCGCCGGCACCAGAACTCCGACGGAGGATGGGGCGAGCTGCCGCGGTCCTATGACGACCCGTCTGTCAAAGGAATAGGCCCCAGCACGCCGTCTCAAACCGCGTGGGCGCTCATGGCGCTCCTGGCCGCGGGAGAGGGGCCGTCGGAGAGCGTCGAGCGCGGCGTCGCCTATCTCCTCTGCCAGCAGCTTTACGACGGCTCCTGGAAGGACGCGTCGTGGACGGGAACCGGCTTCCCCGGGGTCTTCTACCTGCGATACCACCTCTACGCCACGTACTTTCCGCTCTGGGCGCTTTCCCAATATGATCGTGCGAAGCGCGGGCACGAGCGGCGCGAAACAGGGGATCGGCCCCGTGCGCGGCGTTCTCCCTCTGTCGCCGCCGATTTCGAGGAGACGATTTCATGAGGTTTCCCCTGCACCTGACCGCCGGCACGATCGCCAACCAGGCTCGCGCCGCGCTCGAGGGCCGCAAGCGCTTTCCCTTCGTCCTCATGCTGGAACCTCTCTATACGTGCAATCTCGCGTGCATCGGCTGTGCCGTCGAGCGGCACACCGGCAAGCTCGCGGACCGGTTGTCGCTCGAGCAGTGTTTAAAGGCAGTGGACGCGTCGGCCGCTCCGATCGTTTCTCTCTGCGGAGGAGAGCCGACGATCTATCCGGAGCTTCCCGAGCTCGTCGCCGAGATCATCCGGCGCAAGCGGCACATCTATCTCTGCACCAACGGTCTGCTGCTCGACCAGAAGGTGTACGGCGTGATTCCGCCGGACAAGCGCCTCGTCGTCAACGTGCACTTGGACGGCATGCGGGAGACACACGACCGTGTCTGCGCTCGCGAGGGCGTGTTCGACAAGGCGATCGAGATGATTCAGGAAGGCCGCCGTCTCGGCCACCACATGATGGCGAACATGACGGTCTTCAAAGAGACCGACGTCGAAGAGGTCGAGGAGCTCTGCAAACTCCTGACATCGCTCGGGGTCGAGGGAATGCTCGTCTCGCCCGGATATCAGTACGAGTCGGTGACGCGCGACATCTTTTTGACGCGCGCGGAGATCCAGAGCAAGTTCAAGCGCGTGCTCGCGATCTCCAAGAAGTACCGCCTGACATCGACCCCGATGTTCCTCGAGTTCGCCGCGGGACTGCGCGAGTACGACTGCTCTCCCTGGAGCACCGTCACCTATACGCCTCGGGGCTGGAAGGGGCCGTGCTACCTGATCGGAAAGAAGTACTCGGAGGAGTGGGAGGAGTTCTGGAACGGGACGGACTGGGACTACTGGGAGTCCCGGAAGGACAGCCTCTGCCAGAACTGCGCGATGCACTCCGGCTTCGAAGCGTCGGTCGTGCGCGAGCTTCCGAAGAGGCCCGGCGACATGCTCCGTCTTGCCGCGTGGAACCTGCTGGGGTAGTTGTCGCTTGTTGGTGATCGGCTTCGAAGAACTGGAAACCGGCGACTGAAGACGGAATGGATCTCGTCACCGGGGGAACCGGGTTCGTCGGCTCTCACATCGTCCGCGCCCTCCTCGAACGCGGAGACGCCGTGCGGTGTCTGGTGCGGGCGGCCAGCCGGAGGACGAATCTCGAGGGCCTGGACGTCGAGATCGCCGTCGGGGACCTGACGGACCCCGCCTCGCTGCGGGAGGCCGTCCGAGGCTGCCGTGTCGTCTACCATTGCGGAGCGGATTACCGGCTCGGGGCGAGGGACCCCGCGAAGATCTTCGCCTCGAACGTCGCCGGGACCGACAACATTCTCCGCGCCGCCGCCGACTCGGCGGTCCACCGCGTTGTGCACACGAGCTCGGTGGGCGCCCTCGGCCGCGCCTCCGACGGATCCCCCGCCAACGAGGACACGCCGATGACGGCGGAGACTCTGATCGGCGCGTACAAGAAGAGCAAGCACGAAGCGGAAGGGCTCGCGCGGGATTGGGCGGGCCGCGGCCTTCCAGTCGTGATCGTCAATCCCTCAACACCCGTCGGGGAGAGGGACGTCAAGCCGACGCCCACCGGGAAGATGGTCCTCGATTTTCTCAATGGGCGGATGCCGGCGTACGTCGACACCGGTTTGAACCTGATCGACGTTCGGGACGTCGCTCGGGGACACCTGCTGGCGGCAGAGCGGGGGCGCATCGGACAGCGTTACATTCTCGGAAATCGCAACATGACCCTGAAGGAGATTTTCGACGCCCTCTCGGTACTCACGGGAATCCCGTCGCCGAAGTGGAAGCTTCCCCACTGGGTGCCGATCGCGGCCGCCTCGCTGGATCTCGTGATCTCGCGGGTCCGGGGAAAAGACCCGTCGATCCCTCTCGAAGCCGTTCGGATGTCGCGCCACCCGATGTTCTTCGATTCCTCCCGGGCCGTGCGCGAGCTCGAACTGCCCCAGAGCGACGTGTTCGCGGCCCTCTCCCGCGCCGTCGCCTGGTTCCGGGCGAATGGATATGTCCGCGCGTAAGGGCGGGCTCGATGCCGCGTCGTTCACGCTGATTCTGACCGCCCTTCCCGAAGAGACCTCCGCATTGCTCGACCGCTTGCGGAACGTCTCTGCCATCCCGCGAGCCTCCGGGCGTGCGTGGCGCGGCCGGCTCGCGGGCCAGCCGGTGCTGCTCGGCGAGACCGGCGTCGGTCCGCAACGCGCGGCGGCCGGGATCTCAAAGCTTCTGCAATTCGCCGGACCCTGCCGCTGGATCGGCCTGGGCCTGGCGGGTGCTCTCGCGCCGGAGCTCACCGCGGGGGAGATTTTGCTTGCCGGCAGCGTGAGCGACGGGGAAGGGGTCGTGACACCCGGCCCCGATCCCGCCTGGGCGGCTCGCGCTTCTGTCTGCGGCGCTCCAGCAAGGAGCGCCCGCTTCCTTTCCGCCGCGCGGATCGCCTCGACGCCGGCGGAGAAGGGGCGCCTCCGCGGCCGGGGCGCGGAACAGTTCGACGCTCTCGATATGGAGTCCGCCGCGTGGGCGCGCGCCGCCGCGGCGGCCGGCCACGACGCGCCCTACCTTCTGGTCCGAGTGGTGTCCGATACGGCCGAGGAGGAGCTTCCCGAGCTCGTCGCGGCCTCGATCGCCCCCGACGGGTCGTTTGACCGGGGCCGCGTCGTCCGCCGGGCGCTCCGGCATCCGGGCTCGATTGGTAAGCTCCTGGTCCTGCGGCGGCGAGCCCGTTCCTGCGCGGGTTCCCTCGCGGGATTCCTCGAAATCTTCGCGGCAGCCGGGTTTTAGTCGGGAGGCGCATGGCGGACCACGACCCGGCGGCGGAAAAGCTCGAGCGGCTTTTAGTCGAGACCAGCCGCACGTTCGCGCTGTCGATCCCCCGCCTGCCGGAGCCGACCCGGCGGGAAGTCACCGTCGCTTACCTGCTCTTCCGGATTGCCGACACGTTCGAAGACGCCGCGGAGTGGCCGCCCGCAGCAAGGGCTGAGGCTCTCGGCCGGTTCGGAAGACTTCTGGAGCAGCCCTCCCTTCCGGAGGCGCGTCTGCTCTCGGAACGGTGGGCCGCCGCGCGCCCTTCTTCCCATGCGGGCTACCTGGCCCTCGTCTCGGAAATCCCGGCAGTCCTGGAAGAGTTCCTGTCACTCGACCCCGCGGCGCAAACTCCCATCCGCGAGCACCTGCTGCGCTCGGCCGAAGGCATGGCGGCCTTTGTCCGGCGCAGCGACGAAAGAGGACGCGTTTCGCTCTCGGGGCTCGCGGACCTCGTCGATTACTGCTACGCCGTCGCCGGGATCGTCGGCGAGATGTTGACCGACCTCTTTCTTCTGCACCGGCCGGGCCTGGCCGCCGCCTCCCCGGCATTGCGCGAGAGAGCGCGCGCTTTCGGGGAGGGACTGCAGCTCGTCAACATCTTGAAGGACGCCGAGTCGGACGCGGCGGAAGGCCGCTGCTACATCTCCCCGGACCTGCCCCGATCCCGGGTGTTCGCGCTTGCGCGCCGGGATCTCGAAGCGGCCTCGGAGTACATCCTCGCGCTGCAGTCCGCGGGGGCGCCAAGAGGAATCCTGGCGTTCACGGCCCTTCCCGTCGAGCTCGCGTGGGCGACCCTCGAGCGAGTCGAAACCGCGGGCGCGGGCGCGAAACTGACGCGTGCCGAGGTCGCCGGGATCGTCGCAAGGGTCGAAGCGAAGCTTTTCGCCGGGAAGCCCGCGGCGAGGCGAGGTTGATTCCATCGCATCCGCTAACGTCGCCTTCGCTCACTGCGGGACGTGCCTTCGCCGTGAGCGGCGAAGGCACCGGCGAACGGCTCGGCCGGATGCGGCCTCCACGTCGCTTCCGCTCACTGCGTTCGCTCACGCTCCCGCTGCGAGCTTAGCCACCCTCGTGGTGGAAGGCGCAGCTCTGCCCCCTCGCCCCGCGCTCGGGGAGAGGGTTGGGGTGAGGGGGCCCGCAGGTGGGCACTGAGTGTTCGCCCCTGTAGTGATCAACGGATGTTCCCGATAGCGAAGCCCACGGCGCCTCGTGCGAAAGCTTCCTACCTGCGAAGATCCACCTCGAACTCGGCGCCGAGAAAGAGGCTGACCTCGGGAGAGCCGAGCGTCCGGGAGAGCCCGGCGCCGAAGATCCCCGTGCGGGTGACGTCGATCCTCCTGGTCGGGCGGACGCCGTCGGGATCCCGGAGCGTCACCGTCTCCTTCCCGTAGCCGAGGCGCAGGCAAGCGCGGACGCGCACCGCGCGCGCGATCGACTGACGCACCGAGAGGTCCGCGAACACCTGCCTCGCGCGCGAATCGGGAGATAAGCCCTGCTCGAGAGCGACGGTCTCGACCCCGAGCGGCGCGAGTGAGACGAACGGGAGGCGCGCGCGGTCCCATGTGACCGAGCCCATCGCTTCCGTGCGCCGTCCCGTCCAGAGAACGCCCGCGCGATACGCCTCGAGGGAAGAGGGCGGCGCGCTGTCGTGAGACCGGAAGTCAGGCGCGCTCTCCTCGTGCACCGTCAGCGCGCCGGAAACCTTTTCCGCGCCCGCCCACAGGGCCCACCGGCCCCGCCGGGCGCGCACCTCGACGCCCGCTCCGTAGAGAGCGCTGCCGGCGATCCGGAACGTCGCAGAGGTCCCGGTGCTCCCCGAGGGCTTCGCGTATCGCGCGGAGATGGCGGCCTCGAGGCCGCGCCAGCGATGCCGCCACCCTATTCCCAGGTCGATCCGCTCGGCGGAAAGCGTGCGCTCCTCTCCGAGGACGAACCGTTCGCCCCCGAGATGCACCAGGTCCGTCGCCTTGTGCGTCTTGCGCATCGCCCCCGCCTCGACGGAATCCCGCTTTCCGACGGGCAGGCGCAGCAGGAGGGAGAAGTTCTCATAGCGTCCGGTGCCTGTCGTGACCACGTTCGCCGTCGAGTACGGCGTCGCCGTCTGTTCGTCGTGGGACGGCGCGAGCGCGACCCGGACATTCCACTCCGCGGCGGGCGTTCCCGCGCCGAAGTCCTCCGCCGGCAGTCGCGCCCCGCCCGCGCCCACGAAGGCGAACTTCGGCGTGATGTCGGAAAGATCCTGGAGGCCGGGTGCGGGATCGGCGCGCCGGGCCGCGGTCCCGTACGAGAAGCCGATGTCCGCTCCGAATCCGGGCAAAGGGGGGGCGTCGATTCCTAGGAGAAGGCCCGCGCAGAAGACGCAGGCGCTGACGAGATCCGGTGACACGATTTTCGAAGACGAAGGCCGGGCGTTAAGAGGTCGACGGGCCGAGCGCGCGGCCGCTCCGGCGTTTCGGGAGGACGCGCAGCAGGGCGCGCACCGCGCCGGGCGTCAACATCGGACGGAGCAGCCGCGCGTCGTAAGGCGTGAGGCGCCGGTCGTTTTCGGAGAGGCAAAGCTCCAGGAACGAACGGGGAGACAGGTCGACCAGCCCGTGCGTTTTCATCGTGAAGCCGGTCTGGCTTCCGGAGCCCTTCATCGCCATCGCGCCGCGAACCCGGTCGAACGCCTGCGCTCCGACGTTCCACGCGCGCCGCAGATCAAAACCCGGGCGCGCGAGGAGCGGCCGCCGGGCCCGGAGATCGGCCGCCCAGTTGACCAGGAACAAAATGTGCCGCGCCTCCTCCTGCATGATCTGGTCGAAGAGCCCTATCAACTCCGCCGCAAAGAGCTCCGTGCGGCGGCCGATTTCGAAAAGCCCGAAGGCGAAGAAGGAATCGAGGCACTCGCCATAGCCCGTTCGAAGGAACGTCCAGGTGGGGTCGACGGGCTCGGGAGGGGGAGGAAAGGGATCGGTCGCGATCCCGTAGTGCCGCGTCAGGAGGGCGATGACGGAGGCGTGGCGGCCCTCCTCGTATCCCTGGAGGGAGATGGCTTCCGCGAGGACCGGATCCTTTTCCGCGCGCCCGAGCGCCTGGACCTTGACCGCCGTCGCCGCTTCGGTGCGGACGGCTTCGTTCCATACGGGGAGCGCCTTCAACCGTTCGAGACCCTCGGCGTCCAGGTCCGGCCAGACAAGGTCTTCCGGCCGGTACGGCTTATGGGTTTCGATGAAAGTCCGGCAGTAGAGACGCCGGTGTTCCTCTGAGCCGATTGCGAGCGCCATGCGCGTCCTCCGCGGCCCCGAAGTATAGGGGGAGCGCGGGAATGGCGGCTTTCCGCGCCCGGGCCTTGTGCGCTCCCGTACCGGCAGCGGTTGGTATATTTGGAGGTTCGACGTGCGGCGCGCCGCGGGCGGGCCCTGCATCCGCGGCCCGCTGCCTGACGTATTTCGGGGAGAGCGCGAAATGAAAACAGTCGACGAATCCTCCTCGAGGCCGGCCGCCGAGGGAAGCAAGCGGCGGGTGCTGGACCGCGTGGACTCGCCGGCTGACCTGAAGAAGCTGTCCCCGGAGGAGTTGACCGAGCTCGCTTGCGAATGCCGCGCCGTCATCATCGAGACGATCACGAAGACGGGCGGGCACCTCGCTTCCAATCTGGGAGTCGTCGAGCTGACCCTCGCCCTTCACCGCGTCTTCGACAGTCCGAAGGACCGACTCGTGTGGGACACCTCGAACCAGTGCTACACGCACAAGCTGGTCACGGGCCGGCGGGACGCCTTCTCGACGATCCGCTTGCCCGGGGGACTGTCCGGGTTCGCGGAACCCTCCGAGAGCGCGCACGACACGCTGGCGGCGGGACACGCCGGGACCGGTCTCTCGTATGCGCTCGGCATTTCGGCGGCGCTCCAGAACGATCCTTCCGAGCCTTCCGTCGTCGCGATCGTCGGCGACGGCGCCCTGACCTCCGGCACCAGCTATGAGGCGCTGAACAACATCGTGCACCAGAAGCCGAAACGGCTGGTCGTCGTCTTCAACGACAACGGCTGGTCGATTTCCGAGAACATCGGCTGGCTCACGCACTGGCGCAACCGGCTGATCCTGAACCCCAAGTATCAGAAGCTGACCGAAACCGGGCAGAAGCTGATTTCCAAACTGCCTCTGGGCGAGGAAGCCTGGGAAATCGCCCGCAAGATCAAGACCTCCGTCGAAGGACTCTTTCTCCCGAACGTGATCTGGGAGGAGATGGGCCTCCAGTACATCGGCCCGATCGACGGACACAATCTCCCGGAGCTCGAGGAAGCCTTGCGCAGCGTGCGGGAGATCTCTCGCGATGGGACCCCGGTCGTCCTGCACGCGCTCACGCACAAGGGCCGCGGATTCAAGCAGGCCGAGGACAACCCCCTGAAGTTCCACCAGCCCGGGAGCCCCTCTCCGATAGCCGGGGCGGGGACGCGCTACACGTATTCGCAGGTCTTCGCGCGGACTCTCACGACGATGATGGAAACCGACCCGAAGATCGTCGGGATCAGCGCGGCGATGCTCGAAGGCACGGGCCTCGCGGAAGTCAAGAAGCGCTTCCCTGATCGCGTCTACGACGTCGGGATCGCGGAGGAGCATGCGGTGATCATGGCGGCCGGGATGGCGAAGGAGGGCTGGAGGCCCGTCGTCTCGATTTACTCGACCTTTCTCCAGCGCTCATTCGACCAGCTGATCCACGACGTCGCCCTTCAGAACCTGCCGGTCACGATCTGCGTCGACCGGGCGGGGCTCGTGGGCGACGATGGGAAGACGCATCAGGGAGTTTTCGACATTGCCTTCACGCGCTGCATCCCGAACATGATCGTCGCCGCGCCGAAAGATGAAAACGAGCTTCAGCACATGCTCTACACGGCGATCCGCTCGGGCCGGCCCTGGGCCGTGCGGTATCCGCGCGGCCTCGGTGTCGGAACGCCGCTGGACGAGGAACTTCGCGAGATCCCGACAGGGCGCGGGGAAATCCTCTCCGAGGGGAGCGCCGTGTGCCTGCTCGCGTACGGGTCGATGGTCCCGGTCTCCGTCGAGGCGGCCGCCCTGCTCGCCGGCCGCGGCATCTCGTGCGGCGTGGTGAACGCGAGGTTCGCAAAGCCTCTGGATCTCGACCTTCTCGCCCGCGTCTTCGCGATGGCGCCGAGGATCGTGACCGTCGAGGAGCATCTGGCGGCAGGAGGGTTCGGCAGCGGAGTGCTCGAGGCGGTGCAGTCGCTCGGTCTCGACGCCTCGCGAGTCAGAATCCACGCGATTCCCGACCAGTTCGTCGAACACTCTCCCCAGGCCCTGCAGCGGAAAAATTTCGGACTGGATGCCGAGGGGATCGCCGCGCGGGTGCTCGCCCTCTCCCCGGAGCTCGCCCGCTCTGCCGCGGGACCCGGGAGCGAAGGGTCGAAGCTCGACGAGAAACTGGCGGAGACCGTGTCCTGGTGAGTCCGGAGACCGAGCCCGTCGGGCGCACCCTGCTCATTGCCGGCCTGCGCGGCTTCTGTGCCGGCGTCGTGCGCGCAATCGAGGTCGTCGAGCGGGCAATCGAAGTGTGCGACGGTCCCGTGTACGTTCGCAAGGAGATCATTCACAACCGGTTCGTCGTCGAGGAGCTCCGAGGACGCGGCGCGACTTTCGTCGAGGAGGTTGAAGAAGTACCCGACGGCGCGTGGCTGATCTACTCCGCGCACGGCGTGTCGCCCGTGGTGCGGGACGAAGCCCGGCGTAAGCGGCTGAGGACGATCGACGCGACGTGCCCGCTCGTGACGAAGGTTCACGTCGAGGCCATTCACTTCGCGCGGCTCGGTTACACGATCCTCCTGATCGGACACGAAGAGCATGACGAGACGATCGGAACGCTCGGCGAGGCGCCGGGGGCGATCCGCCTCGTCGGGACGCGCGAAGAAGCCGAAAAGGTGCAGGTACCGGATCCCGAACGCGTCGCGTACCTCACCCAGACCACTCTGTCGATCGACGACACGCGGGAAATCGCCGCTGTGCTTCAGCGCCGGTTCCCGAAGCTCGTCTCGCCCGCAAAGGGGGATATCTGCTACGCCACGCAGAACCGGCAGGACGCCGTGCGCGCGATGGCGCCTCACGTGGACGCCCTCCTCGTGCTCGGGGCGCCGAACAGCTCCAACTCGCTGCGCCTCTGCGAAGTCGGGCGCGCGCAAGGCGTCGCGTCGTATCTGATCGAGCGCGCCGCCGACATCGACAGGCGCTGGCTCGATGGCGTGCGCACCCTGGGATTGACCGCCAGCGCCTCCGCGCCGGAAATTCTGGTCCAGGAGGTCGTCGATTACGCCCGCGGGTCGCTCGGAGTCACCGCGGTGAAGGAATTCGAGACGGTCGAGGAGGACGTGAGCTTTTCCCTCCCCTCCGAGCTGAAGGCGCTGCTGCCCGCGATGTCCCCCCATCCCTGAGCGGACCGTGTCCTCGTCTCTGACCGGACAGCCATCGGGTGACGAGGGCGGGACCCGTTCCGGGCGGCGGCGCGCGCTCTCCGCCGTCCTCGTCGGGATCGGTCTGGTTCTTCTCGTTCTGGTTTTCCGATCGGTGGGATGGCGCGAGATCGCGGAGAACGTCTCGCGGGTTGGAGCGTGGTTCCTGCTTCTGGTTGTTCTCTACGGTCTGGCGCAGCTGGCCTTCGCCATGGGGTGGCGGTCGGTCATCGACCCGGTGCCCCCGTGGCGGCAGTTCCGGCGGCTGTTTGCCATCTACCTCGGCGGCGACGCCGCCAACGCGCTGGCGCCCGGCAACGTCGCGGGCGAGCCTCTCAAGGTGCATCTGGTGCGCGGGATCGCGGGCGCCTCCGCGCTGTCCTCGGTCACGATTCACAAGCACGCCGATCTTCTGGCGCAGTGGCTCTTCGTCTGCGTGGGCGTCGGCGTCGCGCTCTCGCGTTTCCGGCTGCCCGTCGCCGCCAGCGCGGGCGCTCTCGCGGCGACGGGAGGGCTCGGCCTCCTGCTCGCTCTCATGACGTGGGCGCTCCGGCGAGGGACCTACGCGCCTCTGATCGACCGGCTTTCGCGGTGGAAGGGCCTGGCCCGGCGCATCGAGCGGTTTCGCCATCCCGCGCGCGAGATCGACGGGATCATCCGCGACTTCTACGGCGCGCATCCGCGCCGCTTTGCGGCGGCGACCGCCTGGTGCTTCCTCGGATGGTGTGGCGGGCTCGTGGAGACCTGGATCATCCTCCGGATCCTCACTCCGGGCGCGGGGTGGGCGGCGTCCTTTGCCGTCGAGGGCCTCGCAATGACTCTGAACAACGTTTTTCTCTTCGTGCCGGGCCGGATCGGCACCGCCGAGGGGATCCGTACCGCCGTGTTCGTCCTCCTCGGCCTTCCGGCGGCGCAGGGGGCCGCTTACGGATTGCTTCGCCGCGCCCGCGAGCTCGCGTGGCTCGTGCCCGGCCTCCTCTTTCTCGCAAGCGCGGCCTCGCGCCGCTCCGGGTCTGGCCCGGCGGGTTCCCCGGTCGCTTCGATTGCGGCCCAGGAGCTCAACCCTTGAGCAGCCGGGTGTCCGTCCTCGAGCCCCGGCCCGAGGTCCTGCTCTTTGACTTCGGCGGGACGCTCGACTCCGACGGAGAGCCGTGGAAAGAGCGCTTCTACCGGATCTGGAGCGAGGAGGCGGGGGAGCTGCCGCGCGCGCGATTCGATCCGGCGTTCCATGCCGCCGACGACGAGCTCGTCGGGACGGTCTCTCGCCGCCTTTCGCTTTCGGAAACGATCGATCGCCTGAGCCGGGGAGTCTCCGCGCGCTTGAACACCGGGGCCGCCGTCGCCGGCCGCGTGGCCCGCCGGTTCACCGACGAGACGCAGGGGACGCTCGGCCGCCGCTCCGGCCTGCTCGAGAGGCTTTCCGCCTCGTACCGCCTCGGGATCGTGTCCAACTTCTACGGCAACCTTCAAAGCGTCTGCGACGAGGCAGGAATCGGACCGTTCTTTTCCGTTTCGATCGATTCGGTGGACGTCGGCTGCTCGAAACCGTCGCCCGCGATTTTCGAGGCGGCGCTCGCGGCCCTCTCCATAAGCGCCTCCGAAGCGGTCTTCGTGGGAGATTCGATTCCTCGCGACATGGCGGGGGCCAGAGGCGTCGGGATGCGCCATGTCCTGCTGCGGCCGGACGGCCCCGCCGGAGCGCCGCTCTGCTGCCCGGACGACGCGGCGATCCGCCGCCTGGAGGATCTCTCCGGGCTTCTTCCATGACCCCGCTCTTCGGAGGGATCCTGGCTGCCGGAGAAGGGAGCCGGCTGCGATCCGACGGGTGGGCGGCGCCAAAGCCGCTCGTCCGCGTCGCGGGAGTTCCTCTGATCGAGCACGCCATCGAGAACTTCGTCGCAGCCGGCGTCGAACGCGTCACGATCATCTTCAACGAAGCGGAGGAAGACTGCGCCGCGTTCGTCCGCTCGCGTTTCCCGAGCCTGGATGTCGAGATGCTCTTGCGCACCACGGCGTCTTCCTTCGAAAGTTTCCGTGCGCTCTCCGGCGTCATGCCTTCGGGACGGGCTCTCTTTTCGACCGTCGACGGGTGGTGCCCCCGCGCCGACTTCGCCGAATTCGTGCGGGTCGCCGTTGCCGCACCGGCCGAAGAGAGCGTACTCGCGGTCACCCCTTTCGTCGACGACGAGCGTCCTCTCTGGGTCAGGACCCGAACGGACGGGACCGTTGCCGAAATCGGGGCGGAGTCCGGCGACGCCGTCACGGCGGGCGCGTATGTCTTTTCGGCGCGCGCCCGCGGACTCGCCTGCTCCGCCCCCGCCGACCGGCTGCGAGGTTTCCTGCGCTGGCTCGTGACGGAGGGAGAGCCCGTGCGCGCCGTCTCGATCGCGCAGGTCGTGGACGTGGACCGGGGACGCGACGTCCAGGTGGCCGAGGATCTGGCGCGGCGGGAGTCGGTATCCCGGGAGGCCGCGTCTTGACGGCGGAGCGCGCCTGGGGGGTCTACCGCGAGCTCGGTCATTCACCCGGACGCGAGACGGACGACGCGCTGATCCTCCAGGCCGTGGCAGAGGGCCTGGAACGCGAAAAGATCCCGGTTCTTCTCAAGACGGCCGAGGACGTCGCGCTCGCGGCCGACGATCTCGATCCCCCGGAATCTCTCTTTGTCATGTGCGAGCGGCTCCCGGTCTTGGAGACGCTGGCCGGGTGGGAAGCTGGCGGCGCCTGCGTGGTGAATCGACCCGGGGCCGTGCGAAACACCTATCGCGACCGGACGGCCGCGATTTTCGCCCGCGAGGGGATCCCGTTCCCGTCGAGCGTTCTCGTCTCGACATCGGAGCCCCGCCCCGCCGGGCCCGGAGGCAAGGCGGACCTTTCGGGGGTCTGGATCAAGCGCGGGGACGTCCACGCCACGCAGGAAGGGGACGTCGTCCGTCCGCGGGACACCGCCGAGGCTCTCGCGGCGCTCGAAAATCTTCGGCGACGGGGGGTCGCGAGCGCGCTTCTCCAGGAGCACGTCGAGGGTGATCTCATCAAGTTCTACGGGGTCGCCGCGGCCGAACCCGGCGCGCCCGGGTGGTTCCAGTGGTTTTACCATCGCGACCAGGACATCCGGAACCACCCGTTCGATCCGGCGGTGCTGCAACGGGGCGCCGAAAGCGCCTCCGCCGCCCTCGATCTCGAGGTCTGGGGCGGCGACGCGATCGTCCCGCCGTTCG
Source organism: Thermoanaerobaculia bacterium (assembly GCA_038253555.1). Classification (GTDB taxonomy): domain Bacteria; phylum Acidobacteriota; class Thermoanaerobaculia; order UBA5066; family Gp7-AA6; genus JALYUA01. The sequence goes on along the minus strand of JBBSGZ010000016.1, from coordinate 21,217 downwards.
GCGATCCCGTCGTGATCGACCTCAATGCGTGGCCGAGCTTCGCGCTCTTTCGCGAGACGGCGGCCGCCCGTATCGCCGCCCGGCTGGCCGCGCGTTTCCGGTCGCGCGTGCGGACTCGAGTGACAGAATGACGAGGGCGATGCGCGCAGAGGAGGAGACGGTGGCGGGTCCCCGGTCGCGCGAGCTTTTTGCGCGGGAGAGCGCGCACATGGCGCCCGGGTTGCAGTCGATTGCCCTCTACTCGGGGCTCGCGATGGCGAAGGGGCGCGGGAGCCGGCTCTTCGACGAGGACGGCCGCGAATACATCGACTTCGTCGCCGGCATCGGTGTGGGCAGCGTCGGGCACTGCCACCCCCATTACGTCGAGACCCTGAAGAGCCAGCTCGAACAGCTGACGTTCGGAAGTTTCACCACGGAGGTTCGAACCCGGTTCCTGGAGCTTCTTGCCACCGTCACCCCGCCGGGGCTGTCGCGCATCCAGCTCTTCTCCGGAGGAGCCGAGGCGGTCGAGGCCGCGTTCCGCCTGGCGAAGTCCGCGACGAAGAAATTCGAGTTCGTCGGATTCACCGGCGCCTTCCACGGAAAAACCGGCGGCGTCCTTCCGCTGCTCTCCGGCGAGTTCAAGCATCACCTGGGGCCCTTCGTCCCCGGGCTCTACACCGCCCCGTATGCGGACTGCTACCGCTGCCCCTTAAAGCTCGACTATCCGGCCTGCGGCCTCGCCTGTGTCGACGAGCTGCGCCGGACGATACGAGAGGACACGGCAGGGGAGATCGCCGCGATCATCATCGAGCCGATCCAGGGCACGGCGGGCAACGTGATTCCGCCAGCCGGCTTCCTTCCCGCGGTCAGAGAGGTCGCGCGCGAGAACGGCGCGCTCTTCATCGCCGACGAAATGCTCACCGGTTTCGGACGCACGGGCAGGATGTGGGCGTGCGACCACGAAGGGGTCGTTCCCGACGTTCTGACGGTCGGCAAGGGGATCGGGGGCGGGTTCCCGCTCGCCGGCCTGATCTCGACCGACGAGCTGACCGCCCACGCTCCCTTCTCCAACCCGAGCGGGAGCTCCTCCTCGTACGGCGGCAACCCTCTCGCGGCCGCGGCCGGTCTGGCATCGCTCGAGATCCTGATCGGAGAGAAGCTCGCCGAGAATGCGGACAGGGTCGGGCGCGCGATGCTGGCAAAGCTGCAGGAGATGAAGGAGCGGCACCGTTTCATCGGGGACGTGCGCGGCCGCGGGCTCCTTCTCGGGGTCGAGCTCGTCTCCGACCGCGCTTCGAAGGAACCGCTCGACAGGGCCTCGACCCGGGCGCTCTTCGATGAGTGTCTGCGCCGCGGTCTCGTCTCGATGTGCTACTCGTCCTCCATCCGGATCAACCCCCCGCTCGTCATCGACGAGCAGACCGCCCTGGAGGGGCTGCAGATCTTAGACGACGCCATGTCGGCGGTCTTCACCTCGAAGAACTGAACGGCCGAAAAATGTGGCGTGGAGCTCTGATCGGCGCGGGCCACGTGGCTCTGGAAGGACACCTTCCGGGCTGGATGTCGAGGGAGGACGTCGTCATCACCTGCGCCGCGGACCCGCGTCCGGCCGCGCGGACAGCGCTCGCCGCGGCGGCGCCCGGGATCGTCTGGCACGACTCCGTGAAGGCGCTGCTGGCCTCCGGGCCGCTCGATTTTCTCGACATCTGCACCCCGCCCGACGCGCACCCCGCCGCGATTCGTTCGGGGCTCGAGCGCGGACTCCACGTGCTCTGCGAAAAGCCGCTGGTCCTGGACCGCGATGAGCTGGCGCGCCTGACGGAGCTTTCGAAGAGCCGGGGCCGCGTGCTCGCCTCCGTCCACAACTGGAAGCACGCTCCGATCCTCGCGGGAGCCACCGCGTTGCTGCGCTCGGGCGCCATTGGAACCCCGCGAAACGTCGTCTGGGAGGTCTGGAGGCTCGAGCCGTCGATCGCCGCCGCGTTGCCGGGCGCCGGGAACTGGCGGCTGGATCCGGCGCGCTCCGGAGGCGGCATCCTCGTCGATCACGGATGGCACGCGGTGTACATGGTCGCGGGCTGGATCTCCGGGGCGCTCGAGGCCGTGTCCGGGCGGCTCGAGACCCGGAACCACCGGCGGTGGCCCGTCGAGGATACGGCTGACGTCCGGCTCCGGTTCGAGGGAGGGCAGGCGCGTCTCTTCCTGACGTGGGCGGGCGAGGAAAGGCGAAATCGCATCACGATCGAGGGGACCGACGGAGTGATGCGCATCGACGGCGCGGTCCTCGAGATCCAGGGCGGGGGCGCCCCGCGGCGCTTCGATTACGCCGACTCCCTCTCGGAAGGGTCCCACCATCCCGACTGGTTCGCCGCTGTCGCCGAAGGCTTCGTCGCCGCGATGTCGGGGGGACAGGCCTCGCCCAGCCTCCGCGAGGCCGCGGTCTGTGTCGAGGCCATCCGGCTCGCCCAGGAATCTTCGCGGCAGGGCGGGAGAACGATCGAGGCCCTCGGATTCAGACCCGATCTCGCCGCCGCCGCCGTCTCTCCCCGGGGGCAGACGTGACCTTCCCGGCCGCCATGCCCATCCGTCTGCACGTGTCTGCCCCGGCGGCGGATGGCGTCCCTCCGGTCACCCCGATCCTGGGGCTCCCTCTTGCGCGGAGAGTCGTCCTCGCCGCGCAAAGAGCCGGCTTTTCGGAGATCGTGTTTGAAGACTCCCCGGGCCTGGCGAGGGCGCTCGAGGGGACGCGCGCTCGCATTGTGACCGCTCTCTCGGGGGAGGCCCCGTTTCCGGAGGCGGTGGTCCTCTCTTCCGGAGCCATCCCGCGCGTCGCCTGGCTTCGCGCGCGGCGGGAGCGGCCACAGGCGGACGATCTCCAGGGGGAGGGCGGCCATCCCGGCGTTTTCGAGGTCCGCACCCCCGCGGACCTTCCGCGCGCCGAGCGCTGGCTGCTGGAGGGTCTCGTCAAGGAGACGGAAGGCTTTTTTTCCCGCCATTTCGAGCGCCGCATTTCCCTCGCGATCACGCGACGCCTTGTCCGGACGTCCGTCACCGCCAACGCGATGACAGCGGTCTCGGTCGGGGTTGGCCTCGCCGCCGCTTCCTTCTTCCTCTCGTCGTCGGCCTCGTGGCAGTTCGCGGGCGCGCTGCTGTTTCTCGTTCACTCGATCCTGGACGGCTGCGATGGCGAGATCGCCCGTTTGAAGTTCGCGGAGTCCCGACTGGGCGGCGTCCTCGACTTCTGGGGAGATAACGTGGTCCATTCGGCGGTGTTCGGCTGCATGGCGATCGGATGGAGCGAGGCGGCGGGCGACGTCCGGCCCCTCGTCGCCGGCGCGGCGGCGATCGCAGGCACGCTGGCTTCAGCCGCCTTCGTTTACCGGCACGCGATGGCCCCGGCGCCCGACGGCCCGCAGTTCACCTCTGTCACGGCGGGGCCCGCCACGAGCTTCTCCCGTCTGGCCGACGCCCTCGCGAGGCGGGACTTCATCTATCTCGTGATCCTGCTTTCCGCCTTCGGCCGGGCGCACTGGTTTCTCGCGCTCGCGGCGGCTGGCGCTCCGCTCTTCTTTTTCTTCCTCGTGGCGATCGAGGCTTCCGGACGGCGCCTCGGAAGGAGGGTCTCATGACCGACCAGACCTCGTTCTATCCCGAGCTGAAAAAGACGATCGCACCGGCGATCGGAAAGCTCGGGGTCCTGCTCCCCGGGCTCGGCGCCGTCTCTACGACCCTGATCGCGGGCGTGCGGCTGATCGAGAAAGGGTTGGCGCGGCCCATCGGCTCTCTCACGCAGATGCAGAAGATGCGCCTCGGCAAGCGCACGGATCCGCGGTTCGTCCCGATCTCCGAGCTCGTGCCGCTCGCGAATCTGTCCGACCTCGTTTTCGGCGCGTGGGACATTTTCCCGGACAACGCGTACGATTCCGCGATCGCGGCCGGCGTGCTCCAGACCGAGCTTCTCGATCGGGTGCGCCCGGAGCTCGAGGCCGTGTCCCCCTGGCCGGCCGTCTTCGACCGGGAATGGGTCAAGCGGCTCGACGGCCGCCACGTGAAGACCGGACCGACCAAGCGCCACCTCGCCGAGGCGCTGATCCGGGATATCGACGACTTCCGCTCGGAGCACGGACTCGAGCGGGCGGTGGCGCTCTGGTGCGGCTCGACCGAGGTCTATGCGAAGCCGTCCGCGGTGCACGAGACCCTCGCCGCCTTCGAACGCGGCCTCGAGTCGAATGCCCCCGAGATCTCCCCCTCCATGATGTACGCGTACGCCGCGATCTCCTCAGGCGTCCCTTTCGGAAACGGGGCGCCGAACCTGTGCGTGGACATTCCCGCGATGTCAGAACTGGCGCGCGAGAAGGGCGTTCCGATCGCCGGCAAAGACTTCAAGACCGGGCAGACCCTGATGAAGACCATCATCGCTCCCGGGCTCAAGGCCCGGATGCTCGGGCTCTCCGGCTGGTTTTCGACGAACATCCTCGGAAACCGGGACGGCGAGGTGCTGGACGATCCGGGCTCCTTCCGGACGAAGGAGGTCAGCAAGACGTCGGTTTTGGACGCGATCCTTCAGCCCGAGATCTACCGGGAGCTGTACGGCGACTACTTCCACAAGGTGCGGATCGAGTACTACCCGCCCCGCGGCGACGCGAAGGAAGGGTGGGACAACATCGACATCGTGGGCTGGCTCGGCCTTCCGATGCAGATCAAGCTGAACTTCCTGTGCCGGGATTCGATCCTTGCGGCGCCGCTCGCGCTCGACCTGATCCTCTTCCTCGATCTCGCCTCACGCGCCGGTTTGTCGGGGATCCAGGAATGGCTGTCCTTCTATTTCAAGTCCCCGATGTCGCGTCCGGATCTAAAACCCGAGCACGACCTGTTCATCCAGCATCTGAAGCTCACCAACACACTGCGGATCCTGGTGGGCGAAGAGGTGCTCGACCACTCGGGGCTCGACTACTACGAGGACGAAGCGCCGGCGGAGGATCTCGCTCCGAGACGGCGCGCCGGAAGCGAATGATGCCGACGCTGCGCTCCGGTGCGGGCGGGAGCCTTCGGGAGTGAGCGCCCCCGTTCCGCGCGGCCTCCGGCCCGGCTGGGCCGTGGCCGCGGCCGTCGCTGTCGCCGTCGCAGGGCTCCTCGCCGCGGCGGCGTTGCGCCGCGCGCCAGGCGTGACTGTCGAGACCGCGAAGGCGGCGCGGAAGAGCCTGATCGTGCCGATTCTCTCGGACGGCGTGCTCGAGCCGCCGGCCGGCGGGGAGCTTCGGGCCGGGGAGGCCGCGATCGTCGGTGCGATCCTCGTGCGCGACGGCGAGCGCGTCCGCCGGGGACAGGAGCTCGTGCGGCTCGACAATCCGGACCTTTCCGTTTCCGCGCGGCAGGCCAGATCCGGAACGCTCGAGCTCTCGGAAGAACGCGCCCGCGCGGAGGCGGACGCGTCGGAGGCGCGCCGAAATGCGGAGCATCAGAGGCGGAAGCTTGAGGCGGACCGGCGATTGCTCGCGCAGGCCGCGGTTCCGCGGAGCGTCGTCGAGTCAGACGAGCTCGCCGCGGCCGAATCCGTCGACCGCCGGCGCGCGGCGGAGTCGCGGCTTTCCGCGATCGCCGGGAAGAGCGGCGCTTCCCGCCTCTCGATCTCGACGGCATCCGCGCGCGAGCTCGAGCACCGCGTCGGGGCGCTGACTCTCCGCGCCCCCTACGACGGGGTCGTGTACGGGCTCCCGCGCCGCGCCGGCGAAGCTGTGGCGGCGGGTCAGATGGTGGCGAGCGTGGCCGATCCCGCGCATCTTGCGGTCCGCGCGCGGGTCGACGAGCCCGACCTGCCCCGCGTGGCCGCCGGCCAGCGGCTGACCGTCACGTTCGACGGCCTCCCCGACCGCCGCTGGGAGGGAAGAGTGATCGAGGTCCCTTCGGGCCTGCACGATGCGGGAGGCCGGCGCGTGGGGGAGGTCGTCGGCGAGATCGCGGACGCGGCGCGGTCCCTCCCGCCGAACGCGTCCGTCAACGTACAGGTCGTCGCCGGGGAGAAGGCGTCGGCGCTCGTCATCCCGCGCGCCGCGCTGCTGCGGGAGGGGGAAGCCCGCTTCGTTTACGTCCTCGACGAGGGACGCGCGCGGCGCCGGAGCGTCACCGTCGGGCTCATCGGGTTGAACGACGTCGAGATCACGGGTGGCATACCGGAAGCGAGCGTCGTCATCGTGCCCGGCGGCGTGTCGCTCACCGACGGCGCGCGGGTGACCCCGCGCGGCCGTTCCTGACGAGATGGTCAACCGCGAGACGTTCGAGACGGCGGTTCACCGCTTCCGGACTCACCCGATTCAGACGGCGCTGACGCTCGCCGGATTGATCGTCGGGACGGCGGCGATCATCCTGATCGTGACGCTCGGCCTGACAGGCCGCTCATTTGTGATGGCGCAGATCGAAGGCGTGGGCTCCCACCTGGCCTGGGCGAGCTACGAGGGCACCGTCTCGGCGGGCGTCGCCCGTTCGCTGGACGACCAGATCACCGACTCCGACGCGAAGGCGGTCGAAACCCGCTCCGATCTCTTCTCCGGCGTGACGCCGCTCGTGCAGCTGCACGGAACGGTGTCCGTGCAGTCGCAGGCGGCCGATGTGGCGGTCCTCGGGACTACGCCCAACTATGCGACCGTCCGCAAGAATCTGCGCATCCTGCGCGGACGGTTTCTCGACGACGACGACGTCACGTCCCGGACACGGGTCTGCGTCGTGAGCCAGCCCCTGTACGAGGACCTTTTCGGACAGAACAACGCCCCGGAAAAGACGATTCGAACGCTCGGGATGACCCTGCGCGTCATCGGGGAGTTCGACAAACCGGTCGACACCATGGGCCAGGGAGAAGTGACGCGTTACTCGATCTTCGTCCCGATCACGGTTTCCTGGTTTTTTACGCCCGGCAGGCGCGTCGACACTCTGTTCGCGGAGGTCCGTGAATTCTCCCGTATTCAGGAGGCTGCCGCGGTGATCGAGGAGATGCTCCGTGACCGGCATCATCGCGGGTCGGTCTTCAAAGTCAAGACGATGACGACCGTCATTCAGGTGGCGCGGACGATCTCTTTCGGCCTCATCGCCGCTTTCATCGTGGCGGCGGCGGTCTCCGTGGTGGTCGGGGGAGTCGGGATCATGAACATCCTTCTCGCCTCCGTCGAGCAGCGGACGCGCGAGATCGGCGTGCGGATGTCGCTCGGCGCGAGACGGCGCGACATCCTGCGGCAGTTTCTCCTGGAGGCCCTGCTTCTCGCATCCGTCGGCTCCTCCCTCGGCGTCGCCGTGGGCGTCGGGCTGCCCCTTCTCGCGCGCGCGTTCCTGCACGGGTGGGACATCCGGATCTCCGCTCTCTCCGCGGGCTTCGCCTTCCTCTTCTCGTGCGCCGTCACGCTCGTCTTCGCACTCGTGCCGGCCTACCGTGCCGCCAGGCTCCATCCGACGGAGGCTCTTCGATATGAATGACTTCAGGCCTTTCGCCGCGGGCGTTGTGATGCTCTCCTGGTCCGCAGGCCTCGCCGGCCAGGCTCCCGCCGATACTCTGACGCTCCGGCGCGCGATCGACCTCGCGCTCGCGCGGTCGCCGGAGATCGGCATCGCGCGGGCGGAAGCCGACGAGGCCGCGGCCGCGGCAGGCGCCGCAGAAGCCGGGCTGCGGCCCGAAGCGTCCGCTCGCACGACTCCGGGCTACGCGACCGGGCTCCCGGTCCTGGTGGCGGGCCAGGTTCCCGCGCTGTTCGGGGTCGCCGTCAGAACGAGCCTCTACGACCCGTCGCGCGCGGCCGAGGTGTTGACGGCGCGCGCGGACGCCGCCAGCCGGCAGCCCGGCATCGCCCGGGCCCGCGCCGCCACGGTCCGCGCGGTCGCGGCCTCTTACGGGCGGAACGCCGCGGACGAGGCTCTTCTGGAAGCCGCGCGCCGGACGGTCGAGGGGCGCGAGGCGATCGAAAGGCGTGCGGCCGCGCTCTTCCGGGAAGGCAGGGCGACCCCCCTCGATCTTCAGCGCGCCTCCCTGGAGGTCGCTCGCGCCAAGCAGAGGGTGCTCGATCGGTCTCTCTCGAAAGACTTCGACGCGCTGGAACTGCGCCGGCTCATCGGATGGCCGGCAGGCGAGGCGCTGCGGGTCGGGGAAGAGGCGCTCCTGGAGCTTCCCGACCCCCCGGCCTCGGGGAACTTCGAGACGGCCCTTCGCGGCGACGCGGAGATCCGGGCCTTGGACGGCGAGATCGAGTCGCTCGCGCGCGCGGCGCGGCTGCAGCGACGCCTGTTTCAGCCCTCGATCGCGGCCGAGGCCCAGTACCTGAGGCTCGCGAGCTACAACCGCTTCGAACAGTACTTCGTTCGGTTCAAGGCCGACGATCTGGCGGCCGCCGTGACCCTTTCGGTTCCGCTCTGGACGGGAGGTCGGAACAAAGAGGCGGCGTCGGGGCGCCGGGCGCGTCTCGAGCGCGCCGAGTCGGCGCGGCGGCTTCGGGAGCGCGACGTGGAGCTCGCCGTCGCGGTCGCTGAGGCGGATCTGGTCCGGGCGCGCGGGGAGCTCGGAATTTCTCAGAGCGCCGAAGCCGCCGCGGCGGAAGGCGTGCGGATCGCCCGCGCCCTGGCGACCGAGGGCCGGGGCGGCGCCGACGACGTCGAGCTCGCGGAGATCGCGCACGGGGCAACCGCCGAACACCGGGCGGCGGCGGCGCAAGGCCTCCTCGCCGCGCGGCTGCGGCTGCTCGACCTGAGAGGGGACCTCGATGCCGCATTCGCGGGCCGCTGAGCGCGGCCACCGTTAACCTCGCGCGCGCCCGGGCAGAGGATGACGCAGCGAGAGGAGTGTCCCGAGCCCGACGGCCAGAGCTGAGCCCAGAAGCGAATACCAGGGCCACGCGATCCGCTTCGCGAGGGGAAAATCGATCCAGCCCCTCGAGCCGAGCCACAAGGACATCATCACGGCCGCCGAGCAACCGATGGCCCAGAGGACATCCGCCTGCCGGGCGCGATGGGCAAAGAGCGCCAGGAGAAACGCGCCAAGAAGGCCTCCGGCCGTCACGCTCAGGAGCCCGAGCGCCACCTGCACGGCGGGCTGCGATTGAGCGAGGCGCGAGAAGCCGACGGCCAGCAGAGCGAGGAGCACCGTCCAGAAGAGGGTGAGAAGCCGCCCGAGCTTCAGTCCGCGCCGGCCCTCGAGCGACTGCGGCCCCGCGAGCGGTCCGACGATGTCGTTGGCGAGCGCCGACGCGAGGGAGTTCAAGGCGGAGGACTCCGAGCACATCGCCGCCGAGAACATTCCCGCCACCAGGTAGGCCGACAGAAGCGGCGGCAGGTGCCGCACGATGTAGGTCGGGAAGATCTCGTCCGGCGATCCGAAGCCGGAAGCGCCCGAGAGTCCGGGCGCGATCGGGCGGCCGTGGAAAAAGGAAAAGAGCCCGACGCCGATCGTAACGAAGAGGGTCATCTGCACGAGCACCAGAACCCCGCTTCCGATCAAGGCGCGCTGCGCGTCCCTGAGCGTCCGGCAGGCCAGAAGCCTCTGAACGATGAGCTGATCGGCGCCGTGACTCGCCATTGTGAGGAAGGCCCCGCCGAGCAGGCCCGCCCAGAACGTGTACGGTTTCGAAAAGTCGAGGTGGAAGTCGAACAACCGCGCGGGATGGCCCGATGCGGCGGCGAAGGAGAGGACCCCGTGCAGCCCCCCCGGCGAGCGGGCGAGAAGAAAGCCGAGCGCGAGGAGGGCGCCCGAAACGTAAATGAACACCTGGATCAGGTCGATCCAGATGACCGCCTTGATCCCTCCGAGAAAGGTGTAGAGCGCCGTTGCCGCGGCGAGCAGGAGAACGGCGGACCACACCGGGATTCCAACGAGAAGCGCGATCGGGATCGCGGGGACGGCCAGACGCACGGAAGCGGCGAGGACACGCGTGAACATGAAGAGCGTCGACGTGAAACGCCGCGCGAGGGGGCCGAAGCGCTTTTCGAGCAGGGCGTACGCGGTCGACAGCTCGCCCTCGAAGTAGCTCGGGAGCAGGATGAACGAAATCGCGATGCGCCCGACGACGTACCCGAACACAAGTTGAAGGAACAGAAAACCCGTGCGGTAGGCGTCCCCCGGAACCGAGAGAAACGTCAGCGCGGAGGTCTCCGTCGCGACGATGGAACCCATGACCGCCCACCAGGGCATGGCGTGGCTGCCCAGAAAATATTCGCGCGCGTCCTTCTGTCCGCGTCCGATCCAGGCGCCCAGCGCATTGATTCCCGCGAGGTAGACGGCAATCAGGAGAAGAGTCGGTAGACCGATCCGCAGCGTGTCCAATCAGCAGTCCCGCTTCACGACGCGAGCTCCGCGTGAAGGACCTCGAAGAGGAGCGTGTTGCGCCAGTACTCGACGTGGGCGGCGAGAAGGGTCGCCGCGGCCGGGTCGCGGAGATTTTCGACGCGTCGGGGGTCGGCCGCCCCGGGGAGGTCGTAAAGCTCGAGCGGACCACTGACGATGTCCCAGAGGGAATAGAGGTTCACCCAGCGCGCCGGGCGGACACTGTAGTCGCAGATGAGCGGCTGGACCGAAGCCGCGAGGGCCTCGCGCGCCTCGGTCGTGTTCTTGCCCGCGAAGCCGAAGACGAACGCCGTCTTGTCGAGCGGCGATCCGAAGGTCAGGAAGAGGGGCGTCCGCGCGGTCACGTCGAGAGTCCCCGCGGCGTCCCCCCCTCCAGCCGAAGTGTCTTCCAGGATGAGGCGGTTCAAAATGTCGTACGCGATCACGGAGCCGAGCGAGTGGCCCACCTGCACGCAGTCGCCGTAGGCGAACTCCCCGCCGGGCGACCGCGCCGCGTATACCGCCCTCGCCCTCTTCCAGACCGTATCCTTGATGCGGGCGCGCAGATCGTGAAACCGGTCGAGCGTGTTCGAAGCCACATAGGCGGCCAGGTCGCCTACGTACTGCACGAGGAGTGACCGGATCCACGCCGACAGGGCAAGGAGCAACGCCCAGGACAGGCCCCGCCGAACGACGGGAAATCCGGCGGCCTTATGGCACAGCTGGAGCGCGGCGCGCACCTCGCCCGCAAACGCCGCCAGCAAGACGCCGACGCCGACAAGGGCGGCCGCGTAGAGCAGCAGGCGACGGCCGCCGGCGCGCCACTCATCCATCCCGCGCGACAGAAGCCGGAAAGCGGTGATGAGAACGATCGCGGCGGCGAGGACGGCGACGCACGCGAGAGCGCCCGTCTCGAAGGCCTCGTTGAATCCGGCCACGAACGTGCCGCCGAGGACGTGGGCCAGGACTCCCGGTCCCATGTCGGCCGCCGCACACTGCACGTGCGCCCAGAAGAGAAGCGGGAGAGAGATCCCCGCAAGGGCCGTCCCGCCGAGAACGGCGGCGAAGGCGAGAACGGAGAAGGCGCCGAGCGCGGTCCGCAGGAGAGACCCCGGCGGGCGCCGCCGCACGCTCGAGGCGGCGAGCAGCGACAGCCCGAAAAGGAGCGCTCCCGTGAGAAAGAGGTTCATCAGCGTCGAGAGATCGGTAAAAAGGGCGTCGGAGAGCCAGCGGGGAGGCTCCTTCAAAGGGGAGCGGGCGAGGGCGACGAGAGCGACCGCCGCGTTCAAGGCCGCGAGCCCGGAAACCACCGCGACCGCGACACCGAGAAGGACCATGGTCGAGGCGGGGATGTCGATCAGCCGGTATTGGGAGAACAGCCACCGGCGGAACCCCTTCTTCCGTGACGCGTTCCAGATGCCATTCCAGCCGCCGCGAAAGAGAAAGGCGACGACGTCTCGAAGGTTGACCTGTCCTTCCGTCAAAGGCGCCCAGTAGCCCTCGTAGATGTGGACCTCGCGCTTCGTGCCGTCGCCCGCTGCAAGCACGAGCTCCGCGCGCTGGAGCCGTTCTCCGTCGAGAACGACGCTGCGGACCTGCGGGGCCGGGAGGCTCGTCAGCGGCACTCCGCGTTTGCGCGCGTCTTCCGCTCGAAGGCCCTCCGCAACGAGGTCCAGGGTCTCGAACGCGATCTGCCTGCCCATGCCGTGCGTCACGAAAACGGCGCGTGGCCGCGAGGCGGGTTCGGGCGGGCCCGGAGCGGCGCCGGACGGCGAGGAGCCGGGAGGAAGCGGTGCGCCGACCTCGTACGTGGCGGAATGGGGAGCGGCGGGCGTCGGATCGATGGCGGAAGTCTAACGCCGTCGTGAGGTTTCCGAACCGACCCGATTGCGAGTTCTCCAAGGGGAGCGAACGGGGAGACCGATCTTTCTATCCTGCGTCCGCGTCACCGTCCGCCGCGCCAGTGGTCCTTACTTCCCGCGAGGAGAGTCGGAATGCCGGCAGCCGGGTCCGTCGGCGGGGGGCGGGCAGGGCTTTGCCGAGGCGCCGGACGGGGACCCCGTCGGCGGGGCGGGGGAAGCGGGCGGGGACGCAGCGGGCTGCCGATCGCGAAGAGGTGGCCGTTGTTCTGCGTGTACAACCTGCCGTCGGCGGCGATGGAGAGCGGCGTGTAGGCGGCGCCGATCGCGAGGTTTAAAAATATCCTTCCGCGCAGCGCGCCATCCGGCCCGATGGCGTACACGAACCCGTCCTCGCTGTTCGCGTACACCACGCCGTTCACGTCGATGGCCGGCTGGTTCACACACCACTCGAAACCGTCGGGATGGTCGGACACGCACGTGATGGAGCCGTCCGTCTGCCGGGCGCAGCTCGAGGTGTTCGTATTGCGGTAGGTCCATTCGGGGGTCATCTCCGGGGTCAGCGAGACGATGTCGTAGCGGCCGGCTTCGGGGGGGCAGAAGAGAGTGTCGCCGCAGTACGAACCGGTTTCGTAGTGGTTGTCCTTCAACAGGATCGAGTACGTGCCGTCGTGTGTCCAGATTGCTGGAGTGATGTCCCAGCCGAAATCGTAAGCCGCGAGAAAGCGGCCCCCCCCGTCGAAACGAAACAGGTGGCCCCGGGAAAAGTTGTAACTCGTGTGCGCGCCGTAGAGCACGCCTCCGTCGGGCAGAGCGACGGGCGAGGACGTCGAAAGATCGAGGACTTCGCCGGCGGGCGGCCGGTTCGTCAGCGGATCCACGCCGCGCGTCGATCCCGACCTGCAGCCCCCGGGGGTGCCGTCGGGGGGGAGAAGCACGCCGCACCCGTCCATCAGGTGGTCGCGCAGGGAGGCCGACCAGCGGACGTTCAAGAGGGGATCGGTCGCGACGAGATAGCCCTGTCGGGGCGCGAAGTGGCTGCGGCTGACGGTGTACACCGTGCCATCCAGTCCGATGGCGGGGATCACGTTGATGCCGGGGCGCTGGGACCCGCAGGAAATGAGCGGTGGCGCGGCTCCCGGGCCGGGCGGCAATGGCAGTGGACCGCTGAAGGTCCCTTCGCATAACCCGGGCGCCCCCGGAAGCAGAGAAGCGAACGTCGCCGTCCGGGATCCGCCGCTGGCCCGAACCTGGACGAGCCAGGCGCCTCGCGCGTCGTTTCCCCACGGGTTGGAAAGGTCGAGCTGGATCGCGTTGTAGTAGACGTTGCCCGCATCGTCCGCCGCCAGTCCGCCCGCGACGAAGACGGAATCGTCGAGCGGTCCAAACGGGGAGATGCGCACCGCCTCCCCGGTCTCCTTCGAGACGCGGAAGAGGGATCCTCCGCGACCCGGAACGTAGACGGACCCGTTCGCGAGCACGGGGTGAAAGACCGGTTCCCACCCGAAAAATCCGCTCGGTCCACCGCCCGCGTCCGGCTCCGGTTTCCAGTCGGTCTCGAATCTCCAGATCGGAACCAGGCTCGACCCCGTCCAGCGCAGCTTCTGGACGTTCCAGATCTGCCGGTCCCACGCGGAGGGTCCGCACGGCGCGGGCTGGCGAGACCCCGGCGGAGAACACGAGACGTAGGTGCCCGTCTTCGTCTCCATATATACGTCCGGTCCGTCCAGCAGCGGGACGGGATAATGGGCGAGAAGCTCTCCTCCCGCTTCGGCGGACGCGGCCGGGACAAACGGGTCGTACGCGAAGTCGGCCAGGATCGCGGTAAGCGGCTGGACGGCGACCGAGGCGGCGGCGCCATGTCGCCCATCGCGACCCCACTGGGGCCAGTCGTCGGAGCGGAGCGGCGTGACGGCGGCCAGCACGCCCGCGACGGAGATGAGGACGCGCGAAGGAATCACGTTTGTGCGGCGGCGTTTCCCCATGGCGAACACTTTAGGTCGGCGGCCGTTGAGAGTAAACTCATTGCGGCTTTTCGGAAGGACCATGAGCACCGTTCTCGTCGTCGATGATGACCGCGATCTGCGCGAGGCTCTCTGCAGCGCCCTGTCGGACGCCGGGTTCACCGCGGCCGGGTGCGGAGACGGGCGCCAGGCGCTGGAGTACTTGAAGAGCGGAGAGCCGAAGCCTGCCCTCATCCTTCTCGACTGGATGATGCCGGTCATGAGCGGCGGCGAATTTCTCGAGGCGCAGGCGAAGGACCCCGACATTTCGGACATTCCGGTCGTCGTCATCAGCGCTCACGTGAAGGCGGATCTCTTCGGCGTGTCTCTCGGAATTCAGACGTTGCTGCGCAAGCCCTTTCCGCTGGGCGAGTTGATCGGCGAGGTCGAGAAATACGCGCACCGCTCCGACCAGAGCTCGTCGTCAGCCGGTTCCCGCTAGGCTTCGAAGAACGACGTCGCAGCGCCCGACGGCTCGGAAGAGCGCGTTGCCGCCGCTGGACCTGCCGGGACCGCTCGATTCCCGCCGCTCACTTCCCGTCGTGGCGCAGCGCCTCGGGGGGGACGACGCTGCCGGTATGGCCAAAGCGGGTGCGCAGGCGCTGGAATTCGCCCTCGAGACGCTCGAACTCCTCCTGGTTGACGGCCTCCAGGTTGAGAAGCTGGTTCCGGGCTCCCGAGTTCGTCCGGATGAGCTCGTCGAGTTTCAACAGCATTGCCTTGGCGTCTCTGTTCTGGCTGCTCTGGATGATGAAGACCATCCAGAAGGTGATCAGGTTCGTGACGGTGTTGATGATGAGCTGCCAGGTGTCGGAAAAATGGAAGATCGGGCCTGTGGCCACCCAGACGAGGACCAGCAGAATCGAGGCGGCGAAAGCCCAGGCGGAGCCAAGGGCCGACGCCGCCGTCTGAGCAATCTTTCGAAAGTACTCCTTCATGACTCTCCTTTGGCCGCCGGGGGCGGCCGGTCGAGCGTACGTGGTTGGCAGGGTTCAGGCCAGAATCGGCTGCCGAACGCGCCGGTCGTCTTCCTTTATTCTCGATCGGCGGAAGAAACGGAGGGCATCTGAATCGAGGACGTCTGTCGGAGTGGGTCGTCGGGGCGCTGCTCGTCTGCGTCGCGGCGGTGACGTCCGTTCGTGGGTTTCGTCTGCTGCGACCCGGCGTGCCTCTCGACGCGCACGGCGAACGGGCTTGGTTTTCCTGGGCGATGAGGAGCTCGACGGCCATACCGCTCCTGGCACGGGCGGCGGAGGACCTGAGGCCCGGCGACGCAGTCTGGATCTGCGTGCTCGATCCCGCGATCGATCCGGGTTGGGTCCGCGTCATGGCGCTGTACGCGCTGCCGCGGCAGTGCGTGATCGGGGCCGGCCGGGCTCCGTCGCCGCCGCACCTCGCGCGGGTGGAGCTCGGTCCCGGGGCGCAAATTCGCGTCGTGCGCCGCGCGGGGTGACCCTGGACCTGCTCCGGCTCGCCGCGGGAGCCGGCCTGATGATTCTGATCGGGCGCGCCGTATCCCTCCGCGGCGGCGTCCGCTTCGACGCGGGCGAGATCGCCCTCGACGGCGCCATCGGCCTGTCCCTGGCCGCCCCGGTGCTCTTCGCGCTGCTCGCACTCGGTATTCCCCTGCCGCCTCGCGTGACGGCGGGCGTTGAGGCCTTCGTCGCGATCGTCCTGTTTTTCTCGGCGGCAAGCGCCGTGAAGCCGCGCTTTCCCTTTCCCCTCCCGAGCGATTCCCGCCGGCTCCGGCGGCTCTCCGGGGCGATCGTGTTCGCCGCTTTCGCCGTGTGCGTCTGGAAGTGGGCACGCGTTCCCCTCTGGTCGTGGGACCACTTCGCCACCTGGGGGATGAAGGCCCGAAAGCTGTTTCCCTTTTCCGCCCTGGATCTGGCGGCGCTTCAATCTTCGACCCTGACCGTATCGAATCCGCAGTACCCCCTGGGACTCCCCGTCGCCTGGCGGCTGCTGACTCTGGACGAGCCCGCGACCCGGACGTTTCGCGGCGCCCACATTCTCTTTGCGCTGGGAACCCTGCTCGCGCTCCGTTCGGGAGCGAGGCGCGCCACGGGGTCGGCCGTTCTCGGGGACGCTCTTTGCGGGGTGCTCTGTCTCTCCCCTCTCTTCTGGGATTCCGAAGCGCTCGGATTGGCCGAGATGCCGCTGGCGTTCGTGGCGGTCGCGTCCGCGGTCATGCTGCTCGGCCTGCGGCACCCTCCGGAAAGACCTGTCTGGGCGGCCGGCGTGACGATCGGCTTCGCGAGCTGGATCAAACAGGAAGGGATCGTGCTCACGGGGCTGCTCCTCCTCTCGGGCGCCGTCGTTGTGTTCGCATCTCGCCCTCGCGGACGGCGCGCCCGGCATCTCACCGCACTCATCCTTCCGGCGGCGGCCGTCGCGGGCGGGGGCCGGGCCCTCGAGCGTCTCCTTCTGCCGCGCGGATTCGGTTTCTTCGTCGGAGACTGGAAAAGCCGGGGGCTCGCGCGCCTTCATGATCCGGTCCCGGTTCTCCGAGCGCTGGCACGAGAGCTTTTCTCAGCGGACTGGCTCGGCTTCTGGATCGCCATCGCGGCCGCTTTCGGCCTGGCTCTCCTCCTTCGCCGCTGGACCGCCGCTTTCGCCCTCTCGTTGGTCGCGGCCGAGGTCGGAGGCTTTGCGAGCGTTTACTTTTTCACGTACCTCGATCCGGCGGAGCACATCGCGTCCTCATTCTTCCGCGTCATGGGGGCCGCAGTTCCGCTCGCGCTTCTCGGCGCCGCGCTTCTGGCCGAGAGGCGGCCGCCCGCGTTCGAAGACCCGGGCCCGCCTGGGGACATCCGAGCCGAGGTTCGAGTCGAGCCGCCGTAACGCCCCGGGGCGGTTCTCTCACCCCGGAACCCTCCGGCCCAGGATGGCCGCAATCGTGAGTCCCACCGCGAGCATCAGAGGCAGCTCGAGCCCGATCTGCAGCGCGACGACGCGCGGCGGCCACGGAGCGATCGCGTAGTGAGTGAGGTATCGGCTGGCGCTCGCAATCAGCCAGAGCGCGGCTCCGAAGGTGAGACCCGCCTGGACCCAGGGGGCGCCCCCGAGCGTCCGGGAGAAAATCCACACGGCGCCGAGAGAAAACAGGGCGAAGGCCGCCAGCAGAAACGGCGCGTGCGCTTCGCTGTCGGCCGCGCCCCGGAGAAGCTGCGGCGACGCGAGATAGCGAGGCTGCAGGATTTTTCCGTGGATGAGGAAATTGCCGGCGGCGATGACGACCAGGGCGGCGACGAACGCGAGAACGAGAGACCTCATGGCGGCTCTCCTCAGTTCGAGTTTCGAGGCGAGTTTTGCGGAAGCGGGACCGCGAGCTTCCGGGACCAGTCAGTGGGGCCGTCGCGGAATCTCTTTTCCAGCACGAGAAATTCGTGCGCGTTGCCGCGCTCGAAAAAGGCGTAAACCATGTCCCAGTCAGTGCCCGCTCCGAACCCCGCCATGCTCTCGACCATCTTCGTGCGGCCCGGTCCCGCGTCGTGGAGCGTCAGTACCGAAAACAGCGTTCCCGCTTCTCGCGGACCCTTCGGGAAAAACCCGGTCAGCCCGACGCGGATGGCGAACATCTCGAGCGGGAGATAGGCCAGCACGGTGTTGTGAATGGTGTCGGGATCGGAAAGTCTGGCGTCGAGCCGGTAGTTGCTGTCGAACCGGCCGCCCGTCTTCAATTCCACCAGGGCATTCGGAGCGAGAAAGCTTCGTAACCCCTCGGTGGTCGTCATCGTTTTCCAGACCTCTTCGCGCGAAGCGGCCACGACGAACTCCTGCCGAAGGATGCGCTCTCCGCCGGGGAGGACGAAGGAGGTGTTCCGGACGTCCTCGCCCCTTCCGGCCGCCGAAAGCAGGAGCATCCCGGCCGCAAAAAAGATACGGCTTCGAATTCTCACGATGCGGTCTCCTCCCTTTTCGAAAATGAGGCGGCGAAGTACCGCCGCAGCTCCCGCACGCACTGGTCGAAGGGCTCGACGCTCGCCTCCGTCAACGACTGCATGACGGCCCCCTCCATCACCGTCAGAACGAACGTCGACGCGGACGCCACGTCCTCCTCGGAAAGTGCGCCGGGAGCCGCTTCCCGGAGGCAGACGCCCACCCACCCTTTCCAGCCTGCGAAGTTGGCGCGCAGTTTTCCTGGGCGCGCGGCACGGCGCGGCCGAGCTCTAAGGCGAGATTGCCGATGGGGCATCCCCTCGAAAAGCCGGTCGCGACCAGTTGCATGCGGTACCCCGCGAGCAATCCGTAAATTCGCTCGATCGGATCCGACACTCGGGCAAAAAGCGGAGTGATCAGGATCGGTTCCAGGTTCTGGAGGTACCAGTCGAGGACCGCGAGGAGTATCTCGTCTTTCGTTTTGAAGAAGTAGTAAACGCTCCCGGGAAGGACTCCGCCCTCCTGGGCAATCTGTTGAAGGCTCGTGCCTTCGTAGCCTCCGGCCCAGAAGAGCTGGCGCGCAGATTCGATGATCTTGTCTCGAGTCAAAGCGGATCGCGCAACCTTAAGTTAGTTAAAACACTAAAGGTACGGACTTCAGGTCAAGAAGAATCGGCTCTGCAAAGTACTGACCCTGCGGACGACTCCCCTCACCAGAGGCCGAGGGCTCCCACCGACGGGCTCCCGTGGCCGCTTCGGCTCTACGATCGGCCTGCTTCGGTTTTTGGAAACGAAGTCACCTGCCAACCGGGAACGTCAGCACCCGCCGCCTGATATAGCGGCGATCCTTCCTCCTCAGGCTGACGGGGATCGTTTCCGAAAAGCGTTTATCTTGACGATCCTCGACCCGCCAGGAAATCCGGTTTCGAAGGAGAGTTGAGCAAGCAAGGCAACGATGGCTGCGCGTTCGTCGGGACCTGACGCGACTCCAATTCATCGTCGAGAGCCTGAATCGTCATCTTGCCGACGATATTGTCCGCCTGGGACTGATAAGCAGGATTGATGATTTTGCGCTTCCTTTTGAAGTTCAAGACGGCAGCCGCGGTCGACGGCCCATAGTGTTTGGACTTGAGCTCACTATCAACGATCACCGCGTTGTCCAGAAAGATGACTACGGCTTGGATTTTGGCGACGTGATCCCCGGTCGAACCCGGAGTGATGTGAGCGGTATCTCGCGTGAGGCAGGCTTCAAATGCAGGATTCCCCTGGAAGATTCGTGATTTCAGGGCCATTCCCGGTTCCTCCTTTGCGTCGAACCAGCGCGCGTCCGTCTGAACTGCAGCCTACAGACCTGGCGCGGGGTTGATCACCTCGATGTCGCCGCCGAACAGCCGGTTGGACTGGCTCGCCGTGGTTGGAAACATCAATCCGTTGTCTTTCGTGTGCGACAGGCTCAGAACGTGTCCGATCTCGTGGGCCAGCGCGTGAACCTGTTCGGAAAAGCCGGTGGCGGCGACCTCGATGAACGCGTAGCGCTTGTTCGTGCTGACGCGATCGATGGCGATACCGCGGGCGCCGGACTGGCCGCGAAGGTGCTCGACATTCCAACAGCAATAAACGACGAATCCCACAGAATTGAACGTTTCCTCGGAGGTGGCGGCTTCGATCGCGTCCAGGATTCTGTCGTCAGCGGCGATGATCGGGTTGCCGAGGTCCCGCAAGACGGTCACGTCCCGAAGTGGTCCGAATTCCTGGAGATCCACGTTCGCTTGCTCGAGGAAGATTTTCGTGACGCTGCTCATGAGAAATCGGGGCTCGATCTGACCCCGAACGTTCTTGTGAATGAGATCGGCCAGAAACACGAAGCAGAACGTCACCGTCCGAGCACCCTTGACGCTGATCGTCATGGACGTGGAGAACTGATCCTCCGAAAGGTCCAATCCAGTAAACCCGGGAGCTGTTCCCCTTACCGAAAACCGAATCGTGGATCTGGGAGGCAGGCGGAAGGACGTGGCGCCATCGGGAGAATTGGGAACTGAATTGCCCGTGTCGAAAAATCTGAAGTTCCGGATGACGGCCTTGCTTGAATCCTGGACAGCGAGGACGCACGGATTCTGGTCGGTCTCGACGATCAGGTCCCGTTCGCCGTTCAACGGCACCATTTGAAACGCGGGAGGGTCGCCGCCGTCGAGCGAGAACCCTTTGCTGAACTTGTCGATGAATCTCAGCGCCATGGTTCCTCGACGGGCTCGGCCGGATCGGCCTCACGGCGGGGAGTATATCGAACCGATGCTGGCAGGGGTTTGGGCGTCTCCCGATCCCGGGGGGCGCCATGGGCATGGAAAAAACCACGTCCTCGGACAGTGACGGACTTTGAACCCTGGACGCACGGAACCACGGTCCGGCGCTCGACCTTCCGACGCCGCCTACGCAATTCCGACCGAGCGGGTCCATACAGTGGCGCGACGACCCGTTCTTGATGCACGCGATTCCGTTCGCGCAGCCCTTCGGCCGCACGGAGCACGTTCTCTTCCGAGGCGCCTTCCCTTCGTGGCACCCGATCGTCGGAGCGAAGTCGGCGGACAGAACCCGGGCCTCCGGCCCTCCGACCACGCCGGCGTCGTCGTGTCGTTACGAGCGATGACCAAGGGGCGGAGCGACCAAGCTCGTTTGGAGCATGACCTGGACGCGTGTGCCGATCGGTTTGCGGTCGAGGTTCCCGGGCACCGGATTCGCGCGGTCTCCTTACTTGACAGTGGGGGGAGACGGGGCGCGATTCGTGGCCTGGTTGCTGGAAAAAAATGGTGCGCCCGGCGCGATTCGAACGCGGGACCTTTAGCTCCGGAGTGGAATTTGATGCTCGGCTCCAGCTCACGCAAGCCGAAAAGAGCCGAAATGATCGCGGTTTTGGGGGGAACCTTCTAGGCCCGAATCGGTACCTGTCTGCCACAGTTAACGGACAAAAGGCGGACACCAAATCACCAAACCGAGCAGGCGCCGGGCCTACCAGTTTTGGAGGCTCTTGAGTGAGCCGGCGGCCTGTCCGTTCGAGTTCGAAGCTAGCAGCCCGTGGATAAATCGGCGATTTGGGTTTCACGCGACAGCGGGTTGAAGGTTTGCGGTTGTGTCGCGATGCGAGCGCGGGAAGCGAAGTTGGTTCAGAAGGCAACCGATGAGGGCACGCGCCGAGGCAAGAAGCG
>JBBSGZ010000015.1:0-43564 GCA_038253555.1 Thermoanaerobaculia bacterium | reverse complement strand
TCGAGCGATTCCAGGTCGAAATGTCCAACTCCGCGTCGGAGCTTCTCGACTACTTCATCAAGCGCCGCGGAGCGCAGACTCAGCGCACGGCATAGACACACTTTCCGCGGAGGTATCCGATGGGCGTGGGAGGCGGCGGCACCCGCAACAAAATTCAAAGCGACATCAACGTCACACCGCTGGTGGACGTCTGTCTCGTGCTCCTGATCATCTTCATGGTCGTCACGCCGCTCCTTCAAAACGGGATCAGCGTGCAGCTGCCGGAGACCCGGAATCCCGACAAGAAGCCGGAGGGCGACAAGCAGAAGGTGGTCACGGTCAGCTTCGCGTCACCCCCGGCGTATTACCTTTCCGAGAAAAATCCGATGGGAAAGGTCGAGTTCCAGAAGGCGCTCGAAGAGATGTACCAGCGGGCCCCGCAGACGGACCTCGTGATCAAGGCCGACCAGCGGTTGAAATACGGCGAAGTGAAAGAGGTGATGCGGATCACGAAGGACGCCGGGTTCCAGAACGTCGGCCTGATCACCCAGAAGAAGCCGCAGGGCATGCAGCAGCAGGGCGCGGCTGCCCCCGCCTCGACGAAGTAGCTTCAAAGAAACCGAAGGAGATCCGTCACATGTCAATGGCAGCGGGAGGCTCGAACGACTACAAGAGCGACATCAACATCACCCCGCTCGTGGACGTCGTTCTCGTCCTTCTCATCATCTTCATGGTCATCACGCCCCTTCTCCAGATGGGGTACGACGTGAAGGTGCCCCCCAAGGCGCCGCCGACCAACATCGCGGACATCCCTCCCGACCAGCTGGTCGTCTCGCTGATGCCAAACAACAAAATCTTTCTGAACAAGCAGGAGCTCACGGCGCAGCAGCTCGCCACCCAGCTCGCCGACAACCTCAAGAATCGGCGCGACAAGACCGTTTTCTTCTCGGCGGACGACTCGGTTGCCTACGGTGACGTGGCGACTCTGATGGACGTCGTGCGCAACGCCGGCGCGAACAACCTCGGCATCGTTCTCGAAACCGTCCCCGTCCAGTAACTTCCCCGCGGCTCCCCGCGCCGTCTCCGGAAGCCCTCCCGAAAGCGCGCCCTTTCCTCGCACGAGAGCACCTGTTCCGGCGCGCCGGGTCGCGACGCCGTTCCGCGCCTCATGCCCGCCGGAGAACGCCTCATCTCCAACACCCGGCATGGACGAACGATCCGGAAGCGAAACCTCTGATATTCTTCCCCACCTTTGCCCCCCGGCGGGGCCCCCGGTTCGGTACTTAAAAGAGGGAGTCTGAATGCCGTACAGCAACGCTCTGCCCCTGATCCTGACGTTTTCCGTCGGGTCCCTGTTCGTCGCCTGGTATCTCGCCACCTGGGTTCTGAAGCGCGATACCGGTACGCCCGCCATGAGGGAGATTTCCAACGCCATCAAGGAGGGCGCGGAAGCATTTCTGCGCCGCCAGAACACGACGATCGGCTTGCTCGCCGTGGTGCTTGCCGCCGTGATCTTCGTCCTGTATGCCTTCGTCCGCTCCCATCACTCGTTCGACCCGGTCCCGACCGCATTGAATCTCGCTTTCTGGACGACGCTGTCGTTCGTCCTCGGCGCGGCATGCTCCGTCTTCGCCGGGTATGTCGGCATGTGGATCTCGATCCGCACCAACATCCGGACCGCCTCGGCGGCGCGCACGTCTTTGAACGACGCGCTTCGGACCGCCCTTCGCGGCGGCGCCGTGTCCGGGCTCCTGGTCGTGTCGATGTCCCTGCTCGGCGTCGGCGGGCTGTACTTTCTCGTCAGCCGCCTGACGGCGGTGCCGCCCGCGCAGATTCCGCTCTTGATCGTGGGTTACGGCTTCGGCGCTTCCTTCGTGGCGCTCTTCGCGCAGCTCGGCGGCGGTATCTACACCAAGGCCGCCGACGTCGGCGCGGACCTCGTCGGGAAGGTCGAAGCGGGCATTCCCGAAGACGACCCGCGCAACCCGGCCGTCATCGCGGACCTCGTCGGGGACAACGTCGGCGACTGCGCGGGCCGCGGAGCGGACCTCTTCGAATCGACGGCCGCCGAAAACATCGGCGCCATGATCCTCGGGGCTACGCTCGCCACCGCCGCCGACCGCGCGGGGATGGCTTTCTCCGCCGGGATCGTCGGCGTGATGCTCTTTCCGCTGGTGGCCCGCGCGTTCGGGCTTCTCGCATCGATCGTCGGGATCTTCCTGGTGAAGACGCGGGAGGACCAGGACCCCATGCAGGCCTTGAACCGGGGCTACTACGTCACGTCTTTCCTCGCCATCGTGGGCTTCTTCGTCGCGACCCGGTGGCTCCTCGCGAACCCCACCGTTCCCGACGCCTGGTGGAAGTATTTCCTCTGCGGAATCATCGGCGTTCTCACCTCGATCGCCTTCGTTTTCATCACCCAGTACTACACGGAGTACCGCTTCCGCCCCGTGCGGGAGATCGCCGAGGCTTCGCAGACCGGTCCAGCAACAAACGCGATCACCGGCCTCGCCATCGGGTTCGAGTGCACGTTGATGCCCGTCATCGCGATCTCGATCGCCATCCTGTCGTCGTACAAGATCGGCCTCTGGGTGATGCCGGGCGGCGGCCTCTTCGGAACCGCGGTGGCCACCATGGGCATGCTGGGAACGGCCGCCTATATTCTCGCGATGGACACGTTCGGCCCGATCACCGATAACGCCGGCGGAATCGTCGAGATGTCGAAGCAGCCGGAAGAGGTTCGAAAGAAGACGGACCGCCTGGATTCCGTCGGGAACACCACCAAGGCGCTCACCAAGGGATATGCCATCGGCTCCGCCGCCCTGGCGGCGTTCCTCCTCTTTTCGGCCTACTTGGACGAGCTCGGCAACTACGGAGCGAAGCTCGAAAGCGTCAACCTCGCCAAACCGGAAGTCTTCGTGGGAGGGCTCCTCGGCGCCATGCTCGTCTTCTTCTTCTCGGGCCTGGCGATCAAGGCGGTGGGACGCGCCGCGACTCTCGTCATCCAGGACGTGCGAAACCAGTTCAAGGAGCATCCGGGCATCATGCAGGGCACGGAGAAGCCCGACTACGGCCGTACGGTCGACATCGTGACGCGGGGCGCTTTGAAGCAGATGATTCTGCCGGGGCTCGTGGCGGTTGGAACTCCGATCGCGGTCGGCCTGGTGTTCAAGCAGATGGGCGTGGGAGCCGAAGCGGTCGCCGCGCTGCTCATGGTCGGGACGATCACTGGCGTCGTCGTCGCCACGTTCTTAAATAACGCCGGCGGCGCCTGGGACAACGCGAAGAAGTACATCGAGACCGGCGCCTACGGCGGGAAGGGCTCGGAAACCCACAAGGCGGCGGTGGTCGGCGACACGATCGGCGATCCCTTCAAGGACACCGCGGGCCCGTCGCTTCACGTGCTCATCAAGCTCCTGGCGACGATCACGCTGGTGCTCGCGCCCCTGTTCATCTAGAGCGGGGAATTCTCCGAGACAGAACGGCGCCCGGCTCACGCCGGGCCGTTCTGCTTTCAGCGCGGCGCCTCACCGGGCAGGCGGACCCCCCTGCTTGATCATGTCCGAGATGTCGCGGAACTGAACGTCCGTGGGAACCGTGACCATGGTGTCGGCCACGGAGGCATTCAACTCGACGTCGGAGTTTCGAGACGTCATCGTCATCCCGTTGGTGTCCACCACCACCTTCACAGGGAAATTTTTCAGATCGGTCGCGAGCCAGACCTTCTCTCTTCTCTCCTTCTGGGCCCCCTCCGCCGGAGTCACGAGCTCGTACACCTCGCAGGAGTGACCGTCGACCGATTCGGACCCCACCTTGCGGCCTTTCGTCCGGTACTCCGCGACCCGGCTCGCGTAGTCGCCCGTCGCGTGCGGGCGCCCCGCCACCGTCGAGTTGATCTTCATGCCTTCCTTCTGCCCGTCCGTCCACTGGTAGACGGTGTCCCCCTGCTTGACCGTGTTCATGTTCATCCCCATCACGGCCGATTTCATCCGCATCCGTCCATCCTTCTGAAGCCAGATCTCCGAGGACATTTCGGGCATCGCCTGAGGGCCGCCTTCGATCTGGACGGCCGACTTCCAGTGCGCGCCGCCCTCCCACTGTCCGAGCGCCGCACCCGCGAGAAGAAAACCCGCTGCCGCGACGGCGATCGAGCGAGATTTGAAATGCATTTCAAGACTCCTTTCGAACCGGGAGAAAGTGTAACCGAGACGCCGCACCGTCGTGCGTCAGACTAAGCGGCAGAGGATCTCGTTCGAGACGAGGAATCCCGGTTCTGAAAACCTCAGGCGCTCTCCGATCGCAACGAGCAACCCGGCCGCCCGCCAGCTCGCGTAGTCCTCCGAGAGCCGAGGGTCTCCTTCCGTCGCGATCCACGTCTCGACCTCTTCCGTCGAGACGCCGTCGGACAGCCTGAGTCCGAGAACGATTCTCTCGCGGGACCCCTCCGCGGCGCCGATCCACCGGTCGAGGGCGGTTGGGCGCCGCCCGCCCGCGAGAGTCTCGCAGTACGCCGGAAGTCCGGACACGTTCGCGCGGCGACGGCCGAACCAGAACTCGTGCGCGGAAATGCCGAGGCCCAGGGTCGGAAGTCTGAGCCAGTACTTCAAGTTGTGCCGCGCCCGGGATCCCGGCCGGGCCCAGTTCGAGATTTCGTAGTGGTCGAGTCCGGCGCGGCCGAGAGTTTCGCCGAGCTCGAGCCAGAGGTCTGCCTGCTCATCGTCGGCCAGATACCGCTCGGGGCGACGGGCGCGGTCTTCCTCGATCACCTTCGACTTCTCGGTCTCCAGCAAATACACCGACACATGCGCCGCGCCGGACCCCGCGAGCTCCCGGGCGCTCGCTCGGAACGTCTCGGCGGTCTGCTCGGGAAGGCCCAGGATGAGGTCGCCGGAAACGGAGAGACCTGCGGCCAGCAGGGTCTCCAGGGCCGCGCGAGCGGACGCCGCGTCATGCCGTCGTCCGACCGCGGCGAGCTCCCGGTCTTCGAAGGACTGCACCCCGAGCGAGATGCGGTTCACGCCGGCCGCGGCCCAGCGCAGGGCGAGTTCCGGCGAAACGTCGTCGGGGTTTGCTTCCATCGAGATCTCCGAGTCGGGAGCGAACTTAAAAAGAACCCGGAGTCTGCCCGTCAGGCGCGCGAGGTCGTCCGGAGGAATCAGCGACGGCGTCCCGCCTCCGAAATAGAGCGAGTCGAAGGGAACGCCGGCGGCTTCGACCGACGCGAGAGAGGCCTCCGTCTCGAGCGCGGCCAGGTATGCGCCTTGCGAGGATGCGTCCGTCGTCACGACGAACGAGCAGTACTCGCACCGGGACCGGCAGTACGGAAGGTGGACGTACAAGCCCGCCCGCGCCTCGGCGTCGATCACGGACCGGTTTCGGAGAGGGCGGATTCGGCCTCCCGGGCGAGCTCTTGTCCGAATGGAAACGCCCGGGCGAAATTTCCCTCGCGCTGTATCGTGGAGAGGTCGCGACCGCAGGAATCGATCCAGCGGACTGCCGCCTGGAGCCTCGCCGCCCGGTGCTCGTCGGTCATGCCTCGGGCGGCCTCCTCGAGCCGGGAGGCGGCGCGCCAGTTTCCGACAGGCTCCGACGGCGCGGCGGGCCGGGGCGGCAGCGGCGCGAGGCCCAGAGTTTTCAGGGCGGCGGCAGCGGTCTCGAGCGCGGCGGCCTCGGCGGCCTCCCAGGGAGAGTGGTGCATGGTGTCGAAGAAACTCTCCGCGGCGGCGGGCTCGACCGCGGCGCGGGCCTCGACCGCGAGCCGCCGGAACTCCGGGGTCCCATGGGGAGCGATGGCCACCGCGAAGCTGGCCCCGGCGGCGCGGGCCGCTGCCAGGTACGGTCCCACGAATTCGAGGGCGGCGGTCCAGCCCGGGATGACCGGCCATGCCACTCCGGACGGAATCCCGCACCGGCGCGCCGCCTCGATGCAGTCACTATCGGGCCCGGTTGCTCCCGGAGACCACGTAAAGACGGCCACGCGCGTGGCGCGAGCCTCGGCCGGCGCCGCGCCTCGCGGGAGGCCTGAGGCCGGCGGATCCAGCAGGTACGCCCCTCGTCCGGAGTCGAGCGCTCCCTCGGCCGCCGCGAGATACGACCCGCGGACTTCTTCCTCCTGGCATCCGCCCTCGACGACCACGGGCCCCGGGGGCATCCGCGCAAAAGCGGACGCCCACGCCGCGGCGACAGATGGACCCACCGCCAGGACTCCGGATGTGCGGCGCGGCACGAACCGGCGTTCGAAGGGGTCGAACCGGAAACGCGGAGGTCCGATCTCCGCCGAGCAGGCGAAGGCCCTCGCAGCAATCCGGCGGCCGCCGAGCTCGAGCTCTCCCGAGCGGAGGGAGGGACCGGGCCCCTCTTCGTAGAGGATCATCCGCCCCGGCGCGCGGAAAAAGAAGCCGACCGTTGCGCCCTCTCGACGGCTCTGCGCCAGCCGGCCGCCCCGTAGCGCGCGAATACGTCTATCTCGAAGTTCACGACGTCGCCGGGTGCCGCCTGCCGGAACGTCGTCTTCCGGCGGGTCTCCGGGATCACCGCCACGTCGAACGCCACGCGTCCCCGCGCCGCCACGGTCAGGCTCACGCCATCGAGCGCCACGGAGCCCTTTTCGACCACGAACCGGGACAGACCGCGGGGGATCGAGAAACGATAAAGCCACGAGTTGCCTGCGCGGGAAACTTCGAGAAGAGCGGAGCGTCCGTCCACGTGGCCGAGCACGAAGTGGCCGGAGAGACGGTCCCCCTGCCGGAGGGCTCGTTCGAGGTTCACGGGGCGGCCAGGGAGAAGGCCTCCCAGGCTCGAACGCTCCAGGGTTTCGGAGGAGAGATCGGCCGCGAGCGAGACTCCGGCCTGGAGCGCCGTCAGGCAGACCCCGGAGACGCAGACGCTCTCGCCCCGTGCCAGCCTTCCGAAACCCGCCGGCGGCTTTACCTCCAGGCGCGCGCCGCCCTTCCTGGCCGCAAGCGCCACGACGCGGCCGGTCGCGGTCACGATTCCGGTGAACATGATCCCTTCCGCATCGCCGGCGACGTCACGAGATCCGGCCCGTCAGCATCAGGTCTTCGCCCACCGGTTCCCACTCCAGGTTCCTCATGCGCGGCGCGCGCGAGAGCGCGAAGCCCGCGCCGCCGACTCCACCGGGCGCCGTCGCCCCGCCGAGGATGCGCGGGGCGAGAAAGACGGTCGCGCGATCGACGAGCCCCGCCCGAAAGAACTTCCAGAGGGTTGCGGCGCCGCCTTCGACCAGAAGGCTCGACACCTGGTCGTCCGCGAGCCGGCGCAGGAGCTTCTTCAGGTCGACGATCCCGGCAGACCGGGAGGGAACGCTCCAGACCGTCACGCCCGCCGAGGCCAGCGCCCGGGCCTTCGGATGGCTCTCCGGCAGAGCCGTGACCACCAGAGCGCTGGGCGTCCGCGCGAAAATCCGAGCCCGGGGAGAGAGGCGAAGCCGCCCGTCGAGCACGATGCGGCGGTGCGGCAGCCCTCCGCTCCAGCCGAGCCTCCGGGTGAGCCGGGGGTCGTCGGCGACCACCGTTCCCGATCCCACCAGAATCGCGTCGAACTCCTCCCGCAGGCCGAGGGACCTTTCTCTCGCGTCGCGGCCGGTGATCCATCGGCTCTCTCCCGTTCCGCTCGCGATTTTCCCGTCCAGCGTGGCGGCCCATTTCGCCAGAACGAAGGGGCGCCGGCGCGACATGAAGGTCAGGAATTTCTCGTTCTGCCTCTCGGCCCGCTGCCTTTCCGCCGGCGCCGCCCACGACGTCGCGGTCGCGTCGCGGGCGAGCCTCCGCATGCCGCGCCCCGAGACGAGCGGGTTGGGATCGCGGACGGCCGCGACGACGCGCGATATCCCGGCGGCCGCGATCGCGTCCGTGCAAGGAGGTGTTCTCCCCTGATGCGCGCAGGGCTCGAGAGTGACGTAAAGAGTCCCTCCGCGCGCGCGCGCGCCCGCCCGGGCGAGCGCTTCGATTTCCGCGTGGGGACCTCCGGCGCGGGCATGAAACCCCTCTCCGACGACCCTCGGGCCCTGCACCACGACGGCACCCACCATCGGGTTCGGCGAGACGGTGTAACGGCCCTTCTCCGCGAGCTCGATCGCGCGCGACATCCACGAAGCGTCCGTTGCCCGGGCACCCGCCCTCGCGGCGGGGGTCCGCGTTTTTCGCGGAGTCTCTCCCGAACGAGGAGCCACCCGCGTCAAACGACAGAACCGGAGAGGTCCGCCGTCTCGGAGCGCTCCCCCGCGTCCTCGCCGAGGAGGGCGTTGGCGTACTCCGACGGATCGAACGGCACCAGGTCGTCCATGCCCTCTCCGACACCCACGTACAGGACCGGCAGCTGAAGCTCCCGGTAGATCGCCAGGACGACGCCTCCTTTCGCGCTTCCGTCGAGCTTGGTCAGGACCACCCCCGTGGCGCCCGCCGCCTCGACGAACCGCCGCGCCTGGGCGAGGCCGTTCGTGCCGGTCGTGGCGTCTAAAACGAGCAGGGTCTGGTGAGGAGCGCCCGGAATTTCGCGCGCCGCGATCCGGCGCATCTTGGAAAGCTCCTCCATCAGGTTGTGCTTCGTGTGCAGTCGGCCCGCCGTGTCCACGAGCAGCACCGACACGCCGCGCGCCCGCGCCGCAGCGAGCGCGTCAAACAGCACCGCGGATGGGTCGGCGCCTTCCCGGTGAGTCACGACGGAGAGGCGGAGCCGGTCGGCCCAGATCTGCAGCTGCTCGATGGCGCCGGCGCGAAACGTGTCGGCCGCCGCGAGAAGCACCGAGCGCCCTTCTCCGGAGTAACGTCGGGCCAGCTTTGCGGTCGTGGTCGTCTTTCCGGACCCGTTCACCCCGACCAGGAAGATCACCTCCAGAGGCACACGGGCGGCCGCCGCCGGGCGCGGCGCCGAGGCGAGCCACTTCGATATTTCCTCGCGGAGCAGCTCCCGCAGCTCCGCCGCGTCCGTCCGCCGGGTGGGACTGGTGCGTCGGCGTATGGCTTCGACGAGTGCCGCGGCGGTTTCGGCGCCCACGTCCGCTTCGACGAGCGTCTCTTCGAGAGCGAGCACCACGGTCTCGTCGAATCCGAGGCCCTCCTTCACCGCGGTCCCGATCTTCTCGAGGATTTCCGTGTGGGTCATGAAGAGCCCGCGCCTGATCTTCGCGAAGAACGATTTGGTCGGCTTCTCGGCCGGAGTCTCCTCCGGGGGGGTGTCGGTCATGACAGGGACATTATTTCCGATCGAGGCGCCCGTCGGGGCAATCCACGCGCCCCGGCGGCGTCGGGATCGGGCGCCCGGCTAGAGGCTGGGGGTGGTCTCGAGAAGCAACCGGGCCTTGGAACCGGCGTCACCGCTCGGATCGAGCTCCACGGTGCGCTCCAGGTATCGCCGCCCGAGCGCGACCTTTTTCATCCCGACCAAGGCGAGACCCAGTCGAAGGTTGGCGTCGGGATTCTTCGGCTGAAGACGCACCGCCTCGAGAAAATCCTCTGCGGCGGCCGAGTAGTTCCCGAGCGCTTCGCGGGTGGCCCCGCGGCCAATCAGGGCGTCGTACGACCTCGGATCGCGGGAGAGGGCGCCCGTGAACTCGATTTCGGCGCCCGGGTAGTCCCCCTGCCGCTGCCGCATGCGGCCGCGGTGGACGAGCGCGTCGAACCGGTCTTCGGGAGCCTGTGAGCCGTCGGCCACCTTCAGGTCCTCTTCCGCCTCGGCGTATTTTCCGAGCTCGATGCGCGCCATCGCCCGATGCACGCGGTAGGCGCCCCTGTCCGGCACGAGTTTGACGGCTCTGTCGAAAGGCTCGAGCGCCTCGCGCACCTTGTTCTGCATGATGAGTGAGACCCCGAGCCCGTCCTGCAGGTCCGCGTTTTTCGGGTCGGAATGCAGGACGTCGCGGTAGGCGACTTCGGCGTCGTGATATCGCCCATCGCGCAGCAACACCGCGGCCATCCGCTCATTCAGCAGCACTTCCGCGGACGTCTTCGTCGCACCCGGCTTCTGGTGGCAACCAATCGCCACCAGGAGAAGGAGGAGGAGAACGCCGGCGGGCGCCGCCGAAGGACGCCCGTCCGCCGGGACAGACGGCAGACCGCGCGGGGGAGCGTCGCCGCGCTTCAGAGCGCCTCCTGGAGGAACACGTCCTCTTCGTACCCGGACGGGGATGTCGCGATCGGCATGAGCTCCCCTTTCTCGAAAGCGCGGACGAATGCTGAGACGACCACAGGATCGTAGCGCACCCCGGCGAACTGCCGGATGCGCTCCACCACGTAACCGATTTCCATCGCCTGCTGGTACGGACGAGTCGTCGTCATCGCGTCGAAGGTGTCGGCCACCGTGACGATACGAGCCTGCATCGGGATCTGCTCGCCGGAAAGGCCCTCGGGATATCCCCCCCCGGTCCACTTCTCATGGTGGTACTTCATCCCGGGAATGACGTCGGCGAGCTGCGGAATAGCGGACATGATCGCCGCGCCCTTGATCGGGTGCGTCTTCATGACGGCAAATTCCTCTTCGGTCAACGCCGTCGGCTTGCGGATGATCGAATCGTCGACGCCGATCTTTCCCACGTCGTGGAGGAGTGCGGAGAGACGGATCCGCTCGACGTCGTCCTCCGGCAGGCCCATCTCGCGCGCGACCGCCGCCGCATAGACGGAGACGCGTTCGGAGTGGCCCCGGGTGTACGGGTCCTTGGCGTCGATCGCCTCGGCGAGCGCTCGGATGGACGCTAAAAACAGCTCCCGGTTTTCGCGCGCGGCGCGCTGCACCGCGTCGAAGGCGACGGCGATCGATCCGCTCATCCTGTTGAAGCTCTCGGAGAGCGCGGCGATCTCGGCAGTCCCCCGGATTTCGACGGTGGCCCCGTATTGCCCTTCGCTGATGGCGCGGGTGGACTCGGCCAGGCTGGCGATCGGGTCGGAGAGCCGCCGCGCGAACGCCAGGCCGAGGAGGAGCGCCCCCGCCAGCGCCGCGGCGCTCCAGAGAAGGGTATCGCGGACCATCCGCGTGACGGACGCGAAGGCGAGGTCGCGATCGCGCTCGACGAGCACGCCCCAGTCCGGCT
Organism: Thermoanaerobaculia bacterium; assembly: GCA_038253555.1. GTDB lineage: Bacteria > Acidobacteriota > Thermoanaerobaculia > UBA5066 > Gp7-AA6 > JALYUA01. The sequence continues at coordinate 32,541 of JBBSGZ010000015.1, read as the reverse complement.
GTTCCACGGGCGCGATCGAGGCCAGCACCGCGCCCCGGCCGGTGCTTTCAGACCGCGTCAGCCGGGCGGGGAACCGCACGAAGTCGCGAACGAGCGAGAGCCCGCGGCGGTCCTTGCCGCGGGCCGCCTCGGGAAAGAGCGCTTCGCCCTGCCTGTCGAGCAGAGTCACCTGCACCTCGCGGCGGGCCTCGTCGCGAAACTCCTGCACGATCGGCTGCCAGGAAACGAGCGCCTCGACGACGCCGATCTCGCCGCCCGAGTCGTCCTGCACCGGAGCGGCGAGGACCGAAACATGGCCGAGCTTCGGCGTGTGAAAGGGGCGGCCGAAGTAGAGGGCTCCGTCCCGCGCCGCCTCGAACCCTTTGCGGAACTCGTAATCAACCTGCGTCGAGCGGACGTCCGGCCCGACGAAGCTGCCGGACCCTTCGAAATTGACCCCCCGCAGGGCGACAAGCTGGGTCTGCCCCGCAAGGACGGACTTCAGGATCCTTGGCCCGTCCGCGGAGTTAAACGGGTCCCGCCGCGAAAGGCGACCCGAGACCCGCAGGGACGCGGCCGCGGTATTCAGACGCTCGCGCGCCGACACATAGAAGGCGGAGACGTGGTCGGCGACGGCGGACGAGGATCGAGTGAGGTACTTCTCTTCGAGTGTTTCGAGTGTGCGCTGGTTGCGGCGGATCAGGACGCCGTCTGACACGAGCAGAGGAACCAGGGAAGCCGACACCAGCGCGCCCGAAAGAAGCACGAAGAGGCGGATGCGACGCCTCGTGGGACTGCCGGACACGTTGCTTCATTATACGCCGGCTTGCCGCCTGATGAGCTACAAACCTCGTCAGGGCAGAGAGATGCGCGCCGCCGCCTCCAGCCATTCCGTCACGGGCACGCTCTCCTCGACACGCGCCCGTCCGATCTCTTCGAGGAAGACGCCCGCGATTCCGCCGGCCGTGGCCTTCTTGTCGCGGACGAGAAACGGTTCGAGCCGGGTCGCGGACGTCTCCGGCGCGGGAAAGGGGCCGAGCCGCGAGAGAACCGCGGACACCCGATCGGAGTCCTCCGCGGGCAATGCACAGCGGCGGACCGAGAGATCGAGCGCGGCGCGGATCCCCCAGGCGACCGCCTCACCGTGGCGCAGATGTTCGTAGCCCCCGCAGGCCTCGAAAGCGTGGCCGAGCGTGTGCCCGAAGTTTAAGAGCCGCCGCCGGTCGGTCTCGCGCGGGTCCCCCGAGACGATCTCCGCTTTTACCTGCGCCGCGCCGGCGAGGAGCGCCAGGAGCGGCTCTTCCTCGCGGGCGAGAATCGCGGAGAGACTTTTTTCGGCGAATCGCGCCAGGGACGCGTCGGCGATCCAGGCCGCCTTCAGCGCCTCAACCAGGCCGGCGCGAAAATCCCGTTCGGGAAGCCCCGCCAGGGCCGCGGGATCCGCGAGCACGACCCGGGGCGCGTGAAACGCCCCCAGGAGATTCTTGCCCTCGCGGTGGTCGACGCCCGTTTTGCCGCCGAGCGCGGCATCGGCCATGGCGCCCGTTGTCGTCGGAACGACATTCCAGGCAATTCCGCGCAGCAGGATCGCGGCGGCGAAACCGGCGACGTCCGAAACGACCCCGCCTCCGACGGCGACCAGGGCATCGTCCCGCCGCACACCGGCCGAGAGGGCCCCATCGGCAATTCGCGAGACGGTGTCGAGGGTCTTGCTCTCCTCCCGATCGTCTATTTCGAGGTCGATCAGAAGGCGGCCGGAGAGCGCGGCCCGGATGCGCTCCGCGGCGGCGCGCGGCCCCGCCGAGGTGACCAGGAGGAAACGCCCCGAAGGAGAAACGAGGCGTGACGCGGACCCGTCGAGCAACCCCGGGCCAATCCACATCTCGGTTCCCCCGGACCCGGGCCCTGCCAAGATCCGGCGGACGGCCGAGGACGTCACGAGTGCGGCCGCCGGAGACGGCTCACTTTTGCGGCGGCAGGGTCGCGATCCCGAGCTCGCGCAGCTGGTCGTCCGAGACGGCCGACGGAGCCTTCGACATCAGGTCGGCGCCGGAGGTGGTCTTCGGAAAGGCGATCACGTCCCGGATCGAGGAGGCGCCGGCGGCCAGCATGCAGATGCGGTCGACTCCCAGCGCGATGCCTCCGTGCGGAGGCGCGCCGAACCGGAGCGCGTCTAAGAGAAAACCAAATTTCTCCCGCGCTTCCGCCTCCGAAATTCCGAGGGCCTGGAAGACGCGCCGCTGAACGTCGGCGCGGTGGATCCGGATGGACCCACCCCAGAGTTCGGTCCCGTTCAGCACGACGTCGTAGGCGCGTGCCCGGACCGCGCCGGGATCGTCTTCCAGCCGGCCGAGGTCCTCCTCCCGCGGGGACGTGAACGGATGGTGCGTCGCAAACCAGCGGTTGGCGGCGTCGTCCCATTCGAGGAGCGGGAAATCCGTGACCCAGCAGAACCGATATGCCGTCTCATCGATCAGGTTGAGCTCGCGGGCGGCCCGGAGCCTCAGCGCGCCCAGGGCGGCGGACGCCGCTTTTTCGCGATCGGCGACGATCAGAAGGAGGTCGCCTTCCGCGACCCCGGCGAGGGCGAGGATGGCCGAGAGGGACTCCGGGGAAAGATGCTTTTTGGCGGGCGACGTGACTTCTCCGTCCGCGCGTTTGATCCAGAGAAGTCCGCCGGCGCCGTAGCGCTTCGCCTCCTCCGTGAGCTCATCCAGCTTCTTGCGCGAGAACGCGGCGCCTTTCGGGACCCGCAACCCTCGGACGGCCCCGCGACTTTCGAGCGCCTTGTCGAACGGGGCAAAGCCCGTGCCCCGCGCCACCCCGTCCAGGCGCAGGAGCGGCAGGTCAAAGCGCAGATCGGGCCGGTCGGTCCCGTACCGCTCCATCGCCTCGAAATGTGTCAAGCGCGGGAACGGCGGCTCGCAGGAGATGCCCGCCGCGGCGAACGCTCGGGCTAAGAGCGGCTCGACGATCGAGAAGACGTCCTCTTCCGTCGGGAAAGACATTTCGATGTCGATCTGAGTGAACTCCGGCTGCCGGTCGGCGCGGAGGTCTTCGTCCCGGAAGCATCGCGCGATCTGGAAGTACTTCTCGAATCCCGCCACCATCAGGATTTGTTTGAAAATCTGCGGCGATTGCGGAAGCGCATAGAACTGGCCGGGATGGACGCGGGACGGCACTAAGAAGTCGCGCGCTCCCTCGGGAGTCGAGCGCGTCAGCATCGGCGTCTCGACTTCGAGGAACCCCATTTTGTGCAGCACCTGGCGCACGCGAAACACGATCTCGTCCCGGAGGACGAGATTGCGCAGCATCGCGGGACGTCGCAGGTCGAGATACCGGTACTCGAGCCGGAGGTCTTCCGCGGCGTTGGTGCGGTCCTCGATCTGAAACGGAGGGGTGTCGGAGCGCGCCAGGAACGTGAGCCGCGTCGCGACGACCTCGATCTGTCCCGTCTCCTGCCCGGCGTTTCCGCGCCCCTCGCCCCGAAGAACGACTTCGCCTTCGATCTCAACGACGTCTTCGCTGCGCGCTTCCGAAGCGCTCGCGACGGCGTCGGGCGGGCACCGCTGGCGGTCGAAGAGGACCTGGACGGTGCCCGACCGGTCCCGCACGGTCAAGAAGATCAGGTCTCCGAGGTCGCGCCGCCGACCGACCCACCCCTGGAGACGGACGCGGCGGCCCGCGTCCGGCGGCCGAAGGCCTCCCGCGGGCTGCCGCGGAAGAAGATCCCCGCGCGGAACGTCGCTCACGTCCGGGTCTTTGCGGTGAGAGCGGTCAGGGGGACCGCTTCTTCCCGGTGCGCGGAGAGGGTCTTGATTTTCACGGTCTGTTCGGCCCGCTCCGAGGAGCCGACGGAGACGACGCGGACCTCGGACACCCGGAAGGGATAGTCCGCGTCGCCCGAGAGGATCTGGCTCGCGCGCGTGAACCCCTTCGCGAAGCCCCGCCCGGAGAGATCCGTTTCGACGACGGCGCCGGGGTGTCCCGAGCGGAGGGCGCGGGCGACCGCCATCGCGTAGGGAAAGTCTTCCGGCGAGCCCGGCAGGACGTACCACAGCTCGCGCGCTTCGCGCGGATCCGAGGGAAGCACTTCGACCAGCCGATCCTCTCCGATCGCAAAGCCCACCGCCGGAAGAGAAGGTCCGCCCATGTCCGCAAACAGGTTGTCGTAGCGCCCGCCGCCTAAGATCGCATTCTGGGCGCCGAGGCTCTGCGACACCACCTCGAACACGGTGACGGTGTAGTAGTCGAGACCGCGCACCAGCGAGGGGCTCTCCGTGTACGGAATGCCGGATTCCCGCAGGAACTCTTTCACCTGCGAAAAGTGAGCGGCCGCGCCGGCGTCCAGGAATTCCACCGTCATCGGAGCGCCGTCGAGGACCGCCTTCGTGTCCGGGTCCTTCGAATCGAAGAGTCGCAGCGGATTTTCCTCGACCCGCCTCCGGTCGTCTTCGGAAAGTTGCGCCGCCCTGGGGCGGACGTGCGCCCGAAGAGCCTCGGCGAACGCTTCGCGGCCCGCGCCGCCCGGGACGCAGTTGAGGGTCACGGAAAGATCGGTGAAGCCGAGTCTCCCGAGGAAGTCGAACAGCATCACCAGAACTTCCGCGTCCGATGCGCTGCCCGGAACCCCGACCATCTCTGCGCCGATCTGCCGGAACTCGCGGTACCGGCCTTTCTGCGGGCGCTCGTATCGGAACTGTTCGCCGGCGTACCAGAGCCGGAGGGGTCGCGGCAGCCGCTCGATGCCTCGCTCGAGCGCGGCGCGGACGACCCCCGCGGTGTTCTCGGGACGGAGAGTCAGGGACCGCCCCTTTCGATCGGCGAAGGTGTACATCTCCTTGTGCACGATGTCCGTCGTCTCGCCGACGGAGCGCGCGAAGAGCTCCGTGGATTCCAGGATCGGGGTGCGGATCTCTCCATAGCCATAGCCGCCAAACACCTGGCGCGCCATCGATTCCACAGCGGCGTACTTCTCGCTCTCGGGCGGAAGGAGGTCTCGCGTGCCCTTGACGGCGCGGTAGGCGGGGCTCATCGCGCCCACTCCTCCCCCGCTTCGACCGCCTCCCGCTTGTAGCCGAGGTAGTTCCGGTGGAAGTGCTCGAGATCGGCGACCTCGGCATCCGAGAGGACGCGCACCTGGCGGGCGGGCGCTCCGAGCCACAGCGTCCTCGGCGGAACCACGGTGCGCGGCGTGACGAGCGAGCCCGCACCGATGAATGCCGAGGCGCCCACGTCCGCGCCGTCGAGGACTGTCGCGCGGATGCCGATCAGCGCCCCGCGCCGGATCACCGCGCCGTGCACGATCGCGCCGTGGCCGAGAGTGACCTCCTCCTCGAGCACCGTCGGATACCGGTCGACGGTCACGTGGATCGCGCAGGCGTCCTGGATGTTGGAGCGGTCGCCGATCCGGATCGAGTTGCAATCGCCGCGAATGACCGAGTTGTACCAGACGGACACGTCGTCGCCTAAGACCACGTCCCCGACGACTGCCGCGGTTTGAGCGAGGTACACGCGCTCCCCGAGCACGGGCCGCTTTCCGCCGTGTGCCTTGATGAATCCCATGAAGAGGCGGAATTTAGCATGCCGGACCGGCTGCTCGCTGTCGGCTTTTCGCTGTTCGCTTTTCCTTCAGCCGCCGTTCAATGGAGGTCCGCCGGTCCAGGGGTAGGCACCGTCCCGCAGCAGGAGCGGCGGATTCGTCGTGGCGTCCACCAGCGTCGAAGGTTTCCCGCCGGGAGTGCGGCCGCCATCGACGAGGACGTCTATCCCGGCGCCGAAGACCGCCTCGACCTCGTCGGGATCGTCGAGCGGAGGCTCACCCGTCCGGTTCGCGCTGGTCGCCGTCAAGGGTCCCGCCGCTTCGAGGAGAAAGTGGATCGGCAGAGCCGCGGGAAGACGCACGGCCAGATTGCTCCGTCCGGCCGAGGCGGCGATGGGAGCGCGGAGCCGGAAGATCACCGAGAGCGGGGCGGGCCACAGCGCCATGTAGCGATTCACGAGCGAAGGATCCGCCTCGATGCCGAGTCCGGAGAGCTGCTCGCGGGCGGCAAAGAGCACCGGGAACCCCTGGCCGGCTTCGCGGCCTTTGAGCCGGAAGACTCGCTCGACGCCTGTCGTGCTGCGAGGATCGACCGCGAGGCCGTAGAAAGTGTCCGTCGGGATCGCCGCGACTCCGCCATCGGCGAACAGCTTGCGGAGGAACTCGAGGCCCTCCGGAGCCGTGCGTAACATTTCGAGCGAAACGCGGAGCATCAAAGCCCCCCAAAGAGCAGTCGAAAAGAGGGTTGAGAAAATCTCACCGTCCTATGTACCGCTCGTACAACGACCTGGCACGGAGGGGATCTCCGGTTCCCCTCACGACGCAGCGGCCGTCCGCGAAGACCGTCAGGCTGACATCTTCGACATCGGCGGACAGCAGATGCTCCGAGCGCCGGACCTGCCCGACGCCCGCCAGCCGGCGTTCGAGACCCGCCAGGTCGGGACGCTCCCGCGAAGCGGGCGCGACCTGCACGGACCTGCGGCCGCACAACTTCACCACTTCCGAAGCGCCCTCTCCTTCGAGCGCGGGGAAACGACCCTCCGAACACACCGGGCAGAACGCCGACGGCGCCGCGCTCTCGAACAAGCGCCGCGCGCGCCACGCGCCGTCCCAGGCACGCAGAGACAGGACGCCCCGTGAGGTCTCCGCGCCGGCGAGCGCGCGAAGCGCCTCCGTCATCGCGATTCCCGCCACGGTCGGGGGGAGCGTTGGGACCACGCCCACCGTGTCGCAGGTCGGACCGGACCCGGCCGGCGGGAGCGCCTCCAGGTAGCACCGGAGGCACGGCGCCCCCGGCACGGTCACCGCCACGAGACCCTCGTCCTCGACGCAGGCCGCGTACACCGACAAGGCCCGGAGAGATCGCGCCGCGTCGGAGACGAGGAGCCTCGTTTCGAAGTTGTCGGAGGCGTCGACGATCACGTCGTGGCCGCCGAGAAGCGCCTCCGCGTTCGTGAAGTCGAGGTCCGCGACGACCCCGCGCACATCGACTCCGGAATCGATGGCCTTGAGGCGCCTCGTGGCCGCCGCCGCCTTCGGGGCCACCTCCGCGGCGTCGCGCTCGTCGAAGAGGAACTGCCTCGACAGGTTCGAGAGCTCGACCACGTCCCGGTCGATCAGCGTGAGCCGTCCGATTCCCGACCGCACCGCCATCTCCGCCGCCGCCGCGCCGATCGCGCCCACGCCAACGATGGCGATCGAAGACCGCCGGATCCGGTCCTGGCCTTGAGCCCCGATCCCGGAGAAGAGGCGCGACCGGGAATGCCGTCCGACAGCGTCCCCTTCCCCGCTCATGCGCGCGCGCCGGCTAAGAGGGCCGCGGCATGCTTCATCGCGGTTTCCGGCACCGTTTCGCCGGCGAGCATCCGGGCGATCTCGCCGACGCGCTCGGAACCCTTCAGTAAATGCACCCCCGCGACGGTTCGTCCCCCCACTTCCCTCTTGGCGGCGTGGAAATGCTGGTCCGCGAGCGCCGCGATCTGCGGCACGTGGGTGACGCAGAGAACCTGGCTGTGCGCGGCGAGGGCGCGCAGCTTTTTCCCCACCACTTCCGCCGTTCGCCCGCCGATCCCCGCATCCACTTCGTCGAAAACCATCGTCGGCGCCTGTTGTCTGCCGCGGCCGGCGATCGACTGGATCGCGAGCTGCAGGCGCGAGAGCTCACCGCCGGAAGCGATCTTTTCGACGGGCTTCTCCACTTCGCCGGGGTTCGGCGCGAAAAGAAACACCGCGTTTTCCGCGCCGCTCGGACGGGGCGGTTCGTCCTCCGGCTCGGAAAGCGCAATCCGGAATCGCGCCCTCTCCATCGCGAGCCCCCGGAGCTCCTTTTCGACCGCGGCGGAGAGCGCGGGCGCGGCCGTCCGCCTTTTCTCCGAAAGCGCCTGCGCGGCGGTCCGGTACGCGGCCGCGGCGGCGCGCTCCTCCTTCTGGAGGCGTTCGAGAGCGTCTTCCGCGTTTCCGAGGTCGTCGCGCTCGCGCCGCCACCGCTCCAGAAGAGCCGGGAGCTCCGCGACGCTGCCGCCGTATTTTTTCTTCAGCCTCGACAGCCGCTCGAGCCTCGATTCGATCGCGGTGAGGCGGTCCGGGTCCCCTTCGACCTGACCCGCCGCGTCTCTGGCGGCCGCGGCGAGGTCCGCGACCCGGCGTTTGAGATCCTCGATCTCGTCGAGGTGCGCCCCTTCCGCAGGGTCGATCTCGGCGAGCTCCGCAAAGGCGCGCGCCGCCTCCCCCAGACGGTCGGCCGCGGAACCCTCGTCTTCGGAGAGAGCCGCGAGGGCGGTCCCGCCGGCGCGGCGGATGCGGTCCGCATGGGAAAGGCGTCCCCGTTCCCGCTGGAGCTCCTCCTCCTCCCCCGGTTCCGGCGCGGCGGAAGAAAGCTCCGCGATCTGAAAGTCGAGGGTCTCCGCGCGGGCGGCCCGGTCCCGCCGCGATTCTTCGAGGGAAGCGAGCGCATCCCGCGTCTCTTTCGATCGGGCGGCGGCGCGGGCCGTCTCCTCGAGCTCGCGGGCCGATCCCGCGTAGCCGTCGAGCAGCTCCAGCGCGGCCCGGGCTTCCGCCAGCTCGTGCTCGGAATTCTGCCCGTGGATGGCGACGAGCCGGTCGCCTACCCGGGAGAGGGTCCGCACGGAAGCGGGTTCATCTTCGACAAACGCGCGTCCCCGACCGTCCGACGAAAGCTCCCGGCGGATCAGCACCGTCTCCGGGTCCGGAAGCCCGGCGTCGGCGAGCATGCGCCGGAGCGCGGGATCGGCGTCGAACTCCCCGATCACCGAGAGGCGCGCGGCTCCCTCACGCACGAGGTCCGAGGAGCCGCGGCCGCCCGCCAGAAGCGCCAGCGCGTCGACCAGGATCGACTTTCCCGCGCCCGTCTCTCCCGTGATGACGGTCAACCCGCCGGAAAACTCGATCTCCAGGTCTTCGACGATCGCGAGATTCCTGACCGTGAGGCGCCGGAGCATGGGGGGAGTCTAGCTCTCGCGCGGTCCCGATCTCCGGGACGGGGAGCCGCGAACGGGCGCCGATCTGCTACTTTTTCGCTTTGGCGCCGATCAACTTCGCGGGAACGCCTCCGACGATCGTCCCGGCGGCGACCGGTTTCGACGCGACACCCATCGAACCGACAATCGCGTCCGCCTCGACCGGCACTCCCGAGAGGACGACGGCGTGGTACGTGATCCGCGCTCCGTCGGCGATGACGGTCCTCGCGAGAGAGATGTCGCTGATGTCCTCGACCGCATGAGAGTGGGAGTAGACGTTGGCGTAGTCGGAGATGGAGACGTCGTTGCCGAGGACGATCTCCCCCCGGTCGTCCAAGAGAACGTTCCTGTGGATCGTGACGCGGTCGCCCACGGAGAGGTTGTATCCGAAGGAGAACTCGACTCCGTGGAAGATCCGGATCTTCTCGCCACAGCGGCGAAAGACCCGCGGTGCGAGCATCGCGCGCATCCGGGCCCCGAGGCGCACATTGCGCCCGACCGGCGAGTGGTCGAACATCTGCCAGAACCAGAGCAGCGGTTTCACGGGAGCCCACCGGACGGGATCGAGCTCGCTGTAGTACTCGGCCTCCATCGTGGCGTTGCGCGGATCCAGGCTCGCAAGCAGCGCGCGGCGCGCGGCCGGCGTGGCGGGGTCCTCGAGGGCGTCGGCGTCGAAAGGGCGGCCGAGGTAGATCTCCGACAGGGCGTCGCGGACCGAATCGTTGCGGTCCCGCGCAGGGTCGTCGAAGCGCTTCGCCAGCTCATCGACGAACCGCGGATACACGTCTTCTCCCACGGCGCCGATCGGAAATTGTCGGAGGGGCATATGCGCGCGACCGTAGCAAAGCGGTTCCTTTCAGTCAAACTTGCCGCCGGGCCGATCCTCCTCGCGGCGGCCGCGCTCGGCCAGGATCCTGCAAAGCCGCCCGGCGCCCGCCCGTCTCCGCAGCTGCTCGCGCCTCCGGCTTTCGCCATGGCGCTCCGCCGCCGACGAGGGCGCGATCCTGTCGACGTGGCTCAGGGCCTGCGGCCTCGGCGGAAGAAAACGTGCTGCGCGGAGTCTCGACCGACAATCGCTTCTTCGCCGTCCGATCTGTCGGCCGGAACGGGGCGCGTTTGATTCCCGTCGCCGCGACTCACAAGCCCCCGGTCCCCAGGAAATGAGAAAACCGCCCGCGCGGCTCAGCCGGCCTTACGCCGGTTGTTCGCGCGGCGCCGGCTCTTCGAGGTTGGGGCGCTCTCGACACCGAATCGGCGACGAAGGAACTCGAGGGTCATCGCGACGCCGAATCCCGTCGCTCCCGCGTCGTACCCCGCGTGCTCCTTCTCGAGATGCGCGACACCCGCGATATCGAGGTGCGCCCAGCTCGTTTTCGGCGGAACGAACTCCTTCAGAAACACCGCGGCGTTGATCGTGCCCGCCGCGCGGCCTCCCGTGTTCTTCATGTCGGCCCAATCGGAGCGCAGGTTGGAGCGGTAGTCGTCCCAGACGGGCAGCCGCCAGAGCCGCTCGCCGGTCTCTTCTCCCGCCGCGAGCAGCTCCGCGGCGAGGCCATCGTCCGGCGTCATCACCCCGGCGCAGTCGTGCCCGAGCGCGATCAGCACGGCTCCCGTCAGGGTCGCGAAATCGAGGAGCACGTCCGGTCGGTACTTTTCGGCATACGAGAGCGCGTCGGCGAGGACCAGGCGGCCCTCCGCGTCGGTGTTGTCGACCTCCACGGTCTTTCCATTGCGCATGCGCAGGATGTCTCCGGGCCGGCACGCGGAGCCGCTGGGAAGGTTTTCGGTCAGGGGCGCCAGCGCCACGACGCGCAGGGGAAAGCGGAGCCGCCGGACCGCGAAAAGGCAGGCGAAAACGGTCGCCGCGCCCATCATGTCGTACTTCATTTCACCCATCGATGCGGCGGGTTTGATCGAGATGCCCCCGGAATCGAACGTGATGCCCTTCCCGACGAGGACCACCGTTCCTCGCGCGCCGGCCGGACGGTGCTCGCCGATCAGAAACACGGGAGGGCGGACGCTTCCCGAGCTGACGGCGAGCAGGCCCGCCATCCGCTCGCGCTCGATCTCGCGCCGGCCGAGCGCCCGCACGGTGACCCCCGAGCGCCTCGCCATCGTCCGGGCTTCCCTCGCGAACTCCGCCGGCCCGAGGTCGTTGGCGGGAGTGTTTCCGAGGTCCCGCGCCCAGCGGAGAACCTCGGCGAGCACGGGTGCATCGCGCACGGCCTCTTCCAGGTCCGAGGCGGTCACCGATTCCGGCAGGAGGAGTGTCGCGCCGGCGTTGGCGGACTCGCCTCGCGCCTTCGACTTGTAGCGATCGAATCGGTAGTCGGCCTGCGCGGCTTCCCGCAGGAGGGAGCGAAGCCTCGGGAGCGGCAGCCCGGCGTCCAGCGCGAGCACCAGCCGGCCGGGAGAGTGCCGCAGCCCGTCCCGCATGGCCCTCCTCATCGCCCGGCGGACCGTTCCCAGCGAAGCGGGCGATTTACCCAGTCCGACGAGCGACCAGCCGCCTCCCGAGGCGGTTTCCTTTTCTCGCCCTCGGAAACCGGACGTCCGACACGCATCCCGAAGGACAGACCGGACGGATTCCGGCGCCCGCGCCCAGGGCTCGCGAGTTTCGTGGAGGAGCGCGATCAAACAGACTTTTCCACGCGGCGGCGCGAAGGCGATGTCGATTTCCATGGCGCCAGAGGCTATCAGGGAGAGATCCGGGAGGGCTGACGTGCCGCGTGGAAAGGGTGAGGGCGCCGAACCGGCATCACGGGCTCTCCCTGGACCTACTTCCCTCCCCTCGCGCCCGCCCTCGTGCTACTGTTTTTTTGTGAGCGCGGTGACCGAGACTCGTCTCCCGGGCGTGCGTCTCATCCGGCGCGGGAAAGTCCGGGAGCTCTACGACCTCGGTAACTCGCTGCTTCTGGTCGCGACGGACAGGATTTCCGCGTTCGATTGCGTGCTTTCGCCCGGGATCCCCGACAAAGGCAGGGTGCTGACGTCGCTCTCCAATTTCTGGTTCGACCGGTTCTCGGACGTCGAGAATCACATCCTCGAAAAAGACGCGGAACGCTTTCCCGAACCCGCGGCGTCCTCGAAGGACCTTCTCGCCGGCCGGGCCGTGATCGTGAAAAAAGCGGAGGTCATCCCCTTCGAGTGCGTCGCGCGCGGTTACATCGCCGGTTCCGGATGGACCGATTACCAGCGTTCGGGCGAGATCTGCGGCATCCGGCTCCCGCCCCGCCTTCTCCAGGCGTCCCGCCTGCCCGAGCCGATCTTCACTCCGGCGACCAAGAGCCGCTCGGGTCACGACCAGAACGTCTCTTTCGAGCGCATGGCCAACGCGATCGGGCGGGAAGAGGCGGCCGCGCTCCGCGACCGAACTCTGGACCTGTATCGCCGGGCCAGCGAGTACGCAGAGACCCGGGGCCTGATTCTCGCCGATACCAAGCTCGAGTTCGGGCGGTTCGAGGGCCGGCTCCTCTGGATCGACGAGGCGTTCACGCCGGATTCCTCACGATACTGGGACGCGCGCCTCTGGAAGGAAGGTCAGCGGCCCGCCTCCTTCGACAAGCAGTTCCTCCGCGACTGGCTCGAGTCGACCCACTGGAACAAGCGGCCTCCGGCGCCCCACCTTCCCGAAGGAATCGTCCGCACGACCCGGTCCAAGTACATGGAAGCGCATCGCCTCTTGACGGGTCACCTCCCCAGGGGCGTCACGGCGACCTGAGATTCCCAGCCGGGGTAGTCTAAATTCCTAAAAACAAAGGGCGAGCACACCTTCGGAATGTCCGTCGGCAACCTGGGGTTCTCTTACGCCGGCCCGGTGCCCCCTCCGTCCTCGCAGGAGGTCATACGGGCCCTCCTGGCACAACCCTTGAGTAAATATCCGGGATGAGGCCACGTTGGCCCCGTTTTAACAGGAGGTCACGATGAAGAAAGTTTCCCAACTGGTTCTCACAGGATTGTTGTGTCTCGCGCCTTACGCGCTCGCGCAGAACGCGGACCAGAACACGGCGGGCCCGAGCCGCAACCAGCTGAAGCTGCGTCTGACGGAGCCCAGGGAGGGCGCGCGGATCAGCGGGTCCACGATCCGCGTCGCGGTCGATTTCAACAAGACGTCGTTTGGAGAAGGACAGGGGACGAAATTCGGCGAAAAGAACTTCCCGATGCCGATCTTCGACGTGTACGTCGACAACACCTTGAAGCAGACGCTCCGCGGCGGCGAAAGCAACGTCGCGACCATCAACGACGTCCCCGCGGGCAACCACAAGATCGTCGTGATGGCGAAGAACATCTCCAACGAAATTATCGACCGCGCGGAAGTGAACGTGGTCAATGCGGAAGCCACCGCGGCGACGACGACGGATACGACGTCCACGGCGCGTGAGACCACCACGTACGACGCGAACCGCTCCAGCGCCTCGACTTCCTCCAACTCGACGGACACGACGTCGCCGTCCTCTTCGAGCATGCCGAGCCGCTCCTATGACACGAACCGGACGGACAGCACGAGCAACCGCAGCAGCTCGATGCCGCGCACGGCCTCGAACGCTCCGGAAGCGGCGCTGATCGGCCTCGCGCTCGTCGCGGGCGGACTCTTAGTCGCCCGGCGGGCCCGGTAAAGAAGACCCCGGTCCCGGCTCCGCTTGCCGCGGGGCCGGGGAGCCGGACTCCTCATGACGACGCATCGACCCTACTTCCAGCGCCTCGCCCACATTCTGGGCGCCGTCGGAATTGCCTTCTCGCTTCTCGCGGCGGCCCCCATGGCCGAAGCGCTTCGCGGCGCGGAGCCCGGCCCGAAGGTCTCCGCCGGACCCCGCGTTCCCCTGGGCTCGCCCTCCGCGGGCGATCTCGTCGCAAGGATCGCGGTTCCCCGCCTCGCCCTCGATGCGCCCGTTTACGAGGGCGTCGATTCCCTGACCCTGGCGCACGGAGCCGGCCATCTGCCGGGCACCGCTTTGCCGGGAGAAGAGGGAGGGACGAACCACACCGTCGTCGCGGTCCCGCGCGATACGGCGGCGGCGGGCATCTCGCAAGTGCGCGTGGGAGAGGCCATCACGATGCGGACGCCGTTCGGGCTCCGCTCCTATCGCGTGACGGCGAGGCGCATCCTGGCGCCCGACGCGCTCGAAATGTCGCCGACACGCCGTCCCCGGGTCACGCTCGTCACCCCGTATCCCGCCGACGCGGTCGGCCCCGCGCCGATGCGCCTGACGCTGGTGCTCGAAAGAGCCTGACGGGACTTCTGCCCGCGCGTCTCTCCCCTCCTCAGCGGCCTCTCTCCCCGTCCCCGCGACCGATCTCTTTTAAGAAGTCGGCGACCCGAGCCACCGGCCGCGCGGCGATCTCCGGGAATCCGGCCGCGTCGCCGGCGTTCCCCGCCGGAAGAAACGCGGTCGTGAACCCGAGCGCCGCGGCTTCCCGCAGGCGGGAAGCGGCCGCAGGGACCGTCCGGACTTCTCCGAGGAGGCCGATCTCGCCGAAGGCGACGGCGCCCTCGGGCAGGGGCACGTTCCGCGCGGAAGAGACGATGGCGGCCACGACGGCCAGATCGCACGCCGGCTCCCGAATGTCGAGTCCGCCCGCGCAGGACGCGAACACTTCGCGCGTCGCCAGAGCGACCCCGGCGCCTTCGAGGACGGCTAAGAGAAGGGCCAGGCGGCCCGGATCGACCCCGAGCGCGACGCGGCGGGGCGAACCGGCGCTCGAAGCGCCCACGAGCGCCTGGATCTCGACCAAAAGCGAGCGAGATCCCTCGCGGGCCGCGGCCACCGCACTGCCCGGCACACCCGAGCGGCGTTCCGCCAGCAGGGCCGCCGATGGGTTCGCGATCTCCGACAATCCCTCGCCCGTCATCTCGTAGAGAGCGAGTTCCTCCACAGGACCGAAGCGGTTCTTCGTCGCCCGCACGATCCGCCGGGAAGAGCCGCGCTCTCCCTCGATCGTCACGACCGCGTCAACGAGATGCTCCAGAGACTTCGGACCCGCCAGGCTGCCGTCCTTCGTGACGTGTCCGATTAAGAGCACGGGAACGGTTCGCGCCTTTGCCCACCGGAGAAGGGCGGACGCGCACTCCCGCACCTGTGAGACCGTGCCCGGTGCGGACGAAAGCGCGGGGTCCCGCACGGCCTGGATGGAGTCGACCACCACGACGGCGGGCGGCCGCGCTTCGCATTCCGCGATCACGCGGGTGACGTCGGTCTCTGCCAGGACGAGAAGCCGCTCCTCACGGATCCCGAGCCGCTCGCCCCGCAGCCGGACCTGGGAGGCCGACTCCTCTCCCGAGACGTAGAGAACTTCCCCGGCCGCCCGGGCGACTCCCCGGGCGACCTGGAGGAGAAGGGTCGACTTTCCGATGCCCGGCTCCCCGCCGAGCAGAACGACGGATCCGGGGACGATGCCTCCTCCGAGCACCCGATCGAGCCCGGGGAGAGCGGTCCCGATCCGCGCCTCCGGCTCCGACGAAAGAGAAGAAATGGGGCTCGAGCTGGAAGTTGCAGCGGCCGCGGGACGCTCGCCCCGGACCTCTTCGACGTAGCTGTTCCACTCGCTGCAGTCCGGGCAGCGGCCCAGCCACTTGGGCGAGACCGCTCCGCAGGACTGGCAGGCGAAGACGGTCGTCATCCTCGCGCGCATCGGAGGGCTCAGGCCCGAGCGGACGAACAGGACGCCGCCGGCCGATTCACGGTTTGATCGGGATCGACCCGAGGAGGTACTTGATGTCGTCGTCGCTCCAGCGCAGGCCGCCTCCCAGGAAGAGGGAGTCCGCTTTCCGGGAGCGGTTCAGGAAGTCGTCCCATCCGCCGGTCACGTAAACGGAGGGCGAGAAGTAGTACCTCGCCGTCACCTTGCCATGGGCGGCAAAGTTGGGCCTCGAGAAGTCGAAGAGCTCGGCGCTGAATCGCAGGCGGTCGTTCAGCGACCGATAGTCGAGCGCCGCGCCTCCGCGGGACTCGATGATCCCCGCCCGGGCGGCGAGGCTGTTCCACCGATACCCGAAGAGAGCGCTGATCGCGAGCTCGTCCTTGAATTCCTGGGTGTTGATCGTGGAGACCTCGCGGTGCCCGTCGGGGAAGGTGGTAGTCACCTGGCTCAGGGTGTTGACCCGCTTGCCGAGGGGTTGCGTCGAAAGCTCCAGCTCGTAGAACTGCGGCGAATTTTCCTTGTTCACGTCGAGGGTGACGTAGCCCTTGGCCGTGCTCCCGCGGGCCAGGTATTCGGAGCGGAGCCCGAGGTCGAGCTTGATGCGGCTCGCCGCGCCGAGCGCCTTGTTCAGGCCTCCGACGCCCTCCTTGACCGCGACCAGAGCGTCGTTCAAGTTTTTGTGCGTCTCGTCGCTCTGCACGAGCTTCCCGACGGTCCCCTCGCCTTCCTTGATGCGACTCGTGATCTGGTTGAGGTTGTCGGCGGTCGTCTCGAGCTTCTGAGAGATCTCGCGGATGTTCGCCAGGCTCCCTCTGACGTTCCCCTCGTTGCTGGCGACAAGCCGGTCGATCCGGTCCACGAGAGTCGTCATCGCCGCGGAAAACTCGCGAAAGTTCCCGACGGTCGCATCGACATTGCCGCGGTTGGCACCGATCATCGTGCGGAGGTCGTCCGAGATGATGCGCACGTTCTCGACGATGGTGCGGAGCCTCTCCTCGCCCTCCGGCCCGCCCAGCGACTGGCTCAGATTGCGGCTGATGTCCTTCACGTCGACTTCGATGTCGCGGGCGAGCCTCGTGATCTGGTCGAACGTGACGGGCACCTCGCCCTTGATCACCGTTCCCTCGGGAAGCGGCTGTTCCCCCACGGGACCGGGGATGAGCTCAACGTATTTTTCGCCGAGCAGTCCCAGGTTCGCGACGGAGGCCGAGGCACCGCGTCGCAGGTCCACGTCCGGGTTGTCGATCGTCAGGTCTACGATCGCGCCCTTGCCGTTCTTCCCGAGGTGGATCTTGTCGACCTTGCCGACGGGCACTCCGGAGATCCGGACGGTGGACTTCTCGTTCAATCCCGAGATGTCCGGAAATTCGACCGAGACCCGGTGTCCCGCTCCCCTGCCGAGGCGGAGCCCCTGGATCTGCCAGATGAGGACGCCCGCCAGAAGCAGAACCGCCACGAAGAAGACTCCGACTTTTGCCGCGGCGTTCATGCGCCCTCCGAAGGTCTCTTATTGTCGGCCACCTGCCCCTCGGGAGTCAGCGGCCCCGCCGCGCTCCCGTCGACGAACTGCCGCACCGCCGGGTCCTGGGAGCTCAAGAACTCTTCCGGGGGGGCCTGAAAGAGGATCTTTCCCCCGTAAAGAAGCGCGATCCGGTCACCGATCTTTCGTGCGCTCGGCATGTGATGCGTGATCGTCACGATTGTCGCGTTCAGCTTTTCGCGCATGTTCAGGATCACCTCGTCGATCACATCCGTCATGATCGGGTCGAGACCGGTGTTCGGCTCGTCGAACAGCAGAATGTCCGGCTCATGGGCGATCGCCCGGGCAAATCCCACACGGCGGCGCATGCCTCCCGAGAGCTCCGACGGCCGCTTCTGCTCGACGTTGGGAAGATGGACGATGTCCAGGCACTCACGGACGCGGTCGCGGATCTCGCGGGCGGGCCGGCCGGAACGGCGCAGAGGAAACGCCACGTTCTCGTAAACGTTCATGGAATCGAACAAGGCCCCCTCCTGAAAAGACATCCCGAAGGCCTTGCGAAGCTCGTTGCGCTCCCGGTCCGAAATCGCCCACACGTCCTTCTCGTCGACGAACACGCGCCCGGAATCGGGTTTCAGGAGCCCGATCAGGTGCTTCAACAGGACACTCTTCCCGGTTCCCGAAGGGCCGACGATCACCAGGGACTCGCCCTCCGCGACCTCGAAGGTCAGGCCGTCGAGCACCACTCGTCCGTCGAAGGCCTTGTGCAGGTCTTCCGCCCGGAGCTTCGGCTCGGCTCCGGTTTCGCGCACGGGCTCATCGCGGCGGGCCTCCATCAGAACAGCAGCTTGGTCAGAAAAAAGTCGGCGAAGAGAACCGAGAGGCTCCCGCTGACCACGGCGCGGGTCGTCGAGCGACCCACCCCCTCGGCGCCGCCCGAGGTGTAGTACCCGCGGACGCAGGCGATCAGGGAAAAGATGAGCCCGAAGACGGCGGCCTTGATCATTCCGGAAACGATGTCGTCGCCGATGTGCAGAAACTGGAAGGAGTTCTCCAGGTATCGCACGGGGTTCACGCCCAGGAGTTTCACGGCCACGAGATACCCGCCGTAAATGCCGACCGCATCGCCCATGATGACGAGAAGCGGCATCATGACGATCGACGCCGCGATTCGGGGGACCATCAGATATTGGATGGGCTCGGTTCCGAGCGCGGTCAGAGCGTCGATCTGCTCCGTCACCCGCATGGAGCCGAGCTCTGCCGCCATCGAGCTTCCCACCCTCCCCGTGACCATCAGCGCGCACAGCACCGGTGAGAGCTCCCGGGTCAGCGAGAGCGCCACGACGCTGCCGACCAGGCTTTCGGCGTGAAAGCGCGCAAAGCCGTTGACGGTCTGAAGGGCCATTACCATTCCGGTGAACAGCGTCGTCAAGAACACGACGGGGACGGAATCGACGCCGACGCGCACCATCTGACGGAAGAATTCGGGAACGTCATAGGGCGGACGAAAAGTCCAGCCCGCCACCCGCCCCATCATCAGAAAAACGTGCCCGAACTCCTCGAGCACGCGGATCACCGCCCGCCCGATGGCTTCGAAGAACCTCATGACCGGTAGACGCGGGGCACGCGCGCGGAAAACCCGCAGACGATCTCGTATGGGATCGTTCCCGCCGCGCTGGCCAGGTCCCAGGCGTCGACGGCGTGGACGCCGTCGCTCCCGAGGAGCACCACGCGGTCTCCGGGTTCACCGCCGCTGTCGGTCGCATCCACCAGAACCAGATCCATGCTCACGGCGCCCACGACCGGCGCCTTGCCTCCGCGTATCAAGACAGCAATCCCCCCGGATAAGGAGCGTCGGAAGCCGTCATGATAGCCGATCGGGAGCGCCGCGACGCGGGTTGTCCGCGAGGTCACGAAGGTCCCGCCGTACCCGAGCGGCGTTCCCGGCGGCACCGTCTTGATCGAAAGCACTTCGGTCTCGAGCGACATCGCCGCGCGCAGTTGCGAGTCCCCGACGCTCTCCGAGGGAGCGATCCCGTAGAGCGCGATTCCGGCGCGCACCGCGTCGAACCGCGCCCGGGGGAACGCGAGAATCGCCGAGGAATTAGAAGCGTGGAGGAGCCCCGGGTCGAGGCCTCCGCGCCGCAGCGCGTCGATGGCGGAGGTGAAATTTTCGATCTGCGCAGCAGTGACCTCCGAGCCGGGCTCCGTCGCTCTCGCGAACTGCGTGAACGTTCCCGCCAGGCGCAGAGACGGGCTCTGGCGGAGGGTGGCGATCATCTCGGAAACCTGATCGCGTCGGACCCCGAGGCGTCCCATGCCCGTGTCCAACTTCAGGTGCACCGCAAGCGGAGAGGGGAGACGGGCGATCGCGGCCGCCGCGGCAAGGGCCTTGGTCTGGGTTAGATCGTGAATCGTCGGGATCAGGCGGGCGCTTGAGAAAATCAGCACGTCCGCCGGATCGCCCGACGAGAGGAGGAGGACCTCGCCCCCGATCCCGGCGTCGCGCAGCGCCAGCCCTTCCTCGACGAGCGCCACCGCAAAGCGGCGCGCCCCCTCCTCTGCCAGCCGCCTGGCGACCGGGACAGCGCCGTGACCGTACCCGTCTCCCTTGACGACGGGGATCACTTCGGCGCCTCCCGCTCGCGCCCCCAGGGTGCGGAAGTTATCCGCGATCGCGCCGAGATCGACCACGGCGCGTGTCTGCCGAGTCATGCGCCCGGCCCTACGCCCTCTGGACCGGGCCGCCGGTTCGGCGCCGCCGGTCGGCCGTGCGGGGCGCGGGGATCGGGCCGCCTCTCAGAACGGCTGGTCCGGAGAAGCGGCGGCGCCCGCGTAATTGGCAAACGTCATGTGGTCGGCGAGAAAGACCAGCGAGAAATCGCCCGTCGGCCCGTTGCGCTGCTTGGCAATGATCACGTCGGCAATTCCCTTGCGCTCGGTGTCGCGCTCATACAGCTCTTCCCGGTAGAGGAAGACGACCACGTCCGCGTCCTGCTCGATCGAACCGGAGTCGCGAAGGTCGGAGAGCTGCGGCTTGCGCTGGTCGCCCTTGCGCGACTCCGGGGAACGCGACAACTGGGACAGGGCGAGGATCGGGACCTGCAGCTCCTTGGCGAGCAGTTTCAGTCCGCGGGAAATCTGCGAGACCTCCTGCGTCCGGTTGTCGAATCGCCCGTGCCCTCCCATCAGCTGCAGATAGTCGACCACGATCAGATCGAGACCCTTCTCGCGCTTCAACCGCTGCCCCTTCGCGCGCATCTCCGGGACGGAAAGTCCGGCCCCGTCGTCTAAGAAAAAATTTGCGCCGGCGATTTTCGACTGCGCCGTCACCAGCCGGACCATCGCCTCCTTCGAGGCGTAGCCGTCCCGGACCTTCTTCGCGTCGACGTCGGCTTCCGAGCAAAGCACGCGGAAGCCGAGCTGCTCCTTGGACATCTCGAGCGAGAAGAAGCCGACCGACCTTCCCTCGCGAAAGGCGATGTGCTGAGCGATGTTCAGGGCGAACGACGTCTTCCCGACGGACGGCCGCGCCGCCAGGATGATGAGGTCGCTCGTCTGCAGCCCCGACGTCATGCGGTCGAGGTCGAGAAACCCCGTGGGCAGGCCCGACAGGACTCCCTTGCGGTCCTGGGCCTCTTCGATGAGCTCCAGGTTGCGTTTGACCACCTGGGCGATCGGGACGAATCCGCCGCGAACGGAGTCTTCCGCGATGTCGAAGATCGATCCCGTCGATTCCCCGAGGAGTTCCTCGGCGTTCTTTTCCTGCGCGAGGCCCTCGCGGACCATCTGCTGCCCGACGCGGATCAGCCGCCGGAGAGTCGACTTCTCCTTGACGATCCGCGCGTAATGCTCGACATTGGCGACTTCGGGCACTCCATCGAGAAGAGCCGACAGATACGCCGTTCCGCCCGCCTGATCGACCGTCCCGGCCCGGTCCAGTTCCTCCTTGAGCGTCAGGATGTCGATCTCGGCGGATCGCTGGAAGAGCTCCATCATCGCCCGGAAGATCCGGCGATGGGTGTCCGGGAAAAAATCGTTCTCCCCCAGGATCGGGACGACGAACGACAGCGAGGAGGGATCGAGAAGGATCGCGCCGAGGACGGACCTTTCGGCGTCGAGATTCTGCGGAAGTCCCTTGTCGGTGGTGACGGTTTCGAGCATCAGCGGATGGATCCGGATTCTTTTCGCCGGGAAGGGCGCTGTCAACGTCCCGCGATCTTTTCCGCAGCTGTTTTTGAAACGATCGTCGCGTGGGTGCGTCCAGATATTTTTTTACGCGCGATTTCCACAATGCTATTGGACCCGCGCGGGGCAGACAGTTGATGTCCGAGATGATGTCCCGGGAGAGAGCCGGCGAAGAGAGCGCGTTCCGAGGCGGTGCGCGCCGGGCGCCCCGAGGCGCGGGCGCGCGCCCCGGCTCTACCAGACGAACGCGCGCTCGGCCGAACGGATCAGCGAGATCGCGGTGGGCCATCCCACGACGTCGTCCACGCGGTCCCGCGCAAGAGACTTCGCCCCCGACCTGGCCACGAGCGCGGCCGAACACCCGAGATAGCGGACGTGTCCGGTGGCCCGCGCCTCGGCAAGCAGGCGGCCCGCGCCGGCGGCGGTCCCCGGCACGGCGGAGGCGGAAGCGTCCTCCGCGTCGAGCTGCCCCGACGCGAGCGTCTCAAACGCGCCGTCGAACCACACGATCGTGACGGCGAGGCCGAGCGACACCGCCGCGGCCGTCATCGCGGCCGCCTCGTAGAGGACCTCGCCCGAGCCGCGCTGAAGCAGGAGGACCCACGTGGGCCGGGATCCGGGAGCGACCGCCTGCGTATCCTCGCCAGGAGTGTTTGTCACGCCCGACGGACGCGGGCGCGCAGCAGCCCGAGCATCTCCGCGGATCCGACGACACCTCCCGGGTGCTTCCGCCCCTCCGGCGTTCCATGAAAGTCGCTGCCGGCGGTCGCCGCGAGATCGAGATCGCGGGCGAGATCTCCGAACCGCTCTTCCGCTTCCGGCCCGTGGTCCGGATGGAAGACCTCGACCGCGTCGAGTCCCGCGGCCGCGAGCACGCGGACCAGCGCCTCCGGGTCTTTGTACCAGCAGGGGTGCGCGAGCGAGGTGACCCCCCCGGCCTCACGGACCGCGCGGATGACTTCTAAAGCCGCCCATTTTTCAGAGGCCACGTACCAGGGATGCTCGCTCCCCAGGAAGCGGGCGAACGCGTCGTCGTGCGAGGACGCGTGGCCCGCACGCACGAGCGCCCGCGCGAGGTGAGGACGCGCCCAGACTCCGTCTCCGATCTCCTCCCGGAGTGCGTCCAAATCGAGCGGATACCCCGCCTCGATGAGCTTTTCCGCCATCCGTTCTCCGCGAGTGCGGCGATTTTCCTGCCGTTCCGAAAGCCGCGCATTGAAAGAAGCATTCTGTTCGTCGACGAAGAGCGCGAGAAGGTGAATGTCGTCCTGCCCCTGAAAATCGGCCGAGATTTCGGCACCTGAGATCAGCTCGATCCCGAGTCTTCCGGCCTCTTCCCTCGCTTCCGGAAGTCCCTGGAGCGTGTCGTGATCGGTGAGCGCGAACGCGTCGATGCCGGCAGACGCCATGCGCCGCGCGAGCTCCGCGGGGCGATCGAGGCCGTCTGAGCAGTTCGAGTGGCTGTGGAGATCAACACGCATGACGCGATCTTAGCCACTATTTTCCCCGCAAGGGGCGTCGGCACCTTCCCGCCGGGGGTGTCCGCACCAGGGGCGGGTGGCCGCGTTTCGTTCGCTTCCCCCCTCTGATTCACCCCCGCCCGAAAAGCCGTTACTGCCGCGAGCCGGGACCTCCTTGGAGCGGCCGCCCGGACCGCGCGCCGGCAGAGCGTCTTTAACTCTTCTTGCGGCTCTTGCGCCCCTTCTTCCCGGAAGAGCCGCCCCGATCCCCGTATTCCTCGTCCCGCTCGTCGTCCGACGCTCCGCCCTCGCCTTCGATGCCGAACGCGATCTTCACGTTCACCTTGTAGTCGACGAGCTCTCCGCCCTCCACCCGCGCCGTCCAATTCTGGACGTCCACCCCCGTGATTCCCCGAACGCTCCTCGATGCTTCCCGCACAGCGGTGCGCACGGCGGCCTCCCAGCTCTCCCGCGACGACGCGACGACCTCGATCACCTTGGCGATATTCGACATCGAATCTCCTTTCGGTCTTCGACCGGGCCCGGTGCAACAACCGTTCCGTGAGAGCTTCCGCGGCGGTAAGGCGCGGCGCGACGCGAGGGCCGGACCGGCACCATAAAATCAGCGAATGGAGCGCAGACAGGTGGCGCGGATGCTCGAGGAGATCGCCGCGATGCTCGAGCTGAAGGGGGAAAACCCTTTCAAGGTGCGCGCCTACGAGAACGGCGCGCACGCGATTCTCGGTTTCCAGGGCGACCTGGAGGAGGCGGTCCGCTCCGGGGAGATTCGGCGGATCAAAGCCATCGGGCCGGGACTCTTTGCGAACCTCGACACGCTCTTGAAGACCGGGTCGCTCCCCTACTACGACGAGCTGCGCGCCGCATTCCCTCCGGGCCTTCGGGAGTGCCTGAGGATTCCGGGTTTCGGCGCGCGCAAGGCAAAACAGGTCCACGAGGCGCTCGGGATCGACTCGGTCGCGGCGCTCGAAGACGCGTGCCGCGACGGCCGGATCGCGGCGGTGCCGGGCTTCGGGCCCAGAAGCGTCGAGAGGATCCTCAAGGGAATCGCCATCGTGCGCGCCGGCGCCGGACTTCACAAGTATTCACGCGCGCGCGCGCATGCCGAAGACGTTCTTCTGGCGCTCCGGGACGCGGCACGCCGGATCGAGCTGGCGGGAGCCCTGCGCCGACGGTGCGAGGTGGTTTCGAGCGCGGATTTCGTGGCCGAAACGGCGAGTCCCGCGGCCCTCGTCGAGGCGTTCGCTTCGGTCCCCGGCGCAGCGGAGTCACTGCCGCCCGAAGCCGACACCGCGCGGGTCCGTCTCGCGGGGGGTCTGGTGATCACGCTCCGGGCGGCGTCACGCGCCGAATTCGCGGCCACGCTCCTCGATGCGACTGGCAGCACCGAGCATCTCGAAGCGCTGCGTGCGCGGGCCGCGGAGCGCGGGCTTCGACTGGAGCGGTCGGGTCTCTTCGCCGGCGCCTCGACGCGGCGCGTGCCGTGCCCCACGGAGGCGGAAATCTACGCCCTCCTCGATCTCGCCTGGGTGGAACCCGAGCTGCGCGAGGGCCGCGGAGAGATCGAGGCCGCGGCGCGCCAGGAGCTTCCCGCGCTGGTGACGAGGCAGGACCTTCGAGGCCTGATTCACGTGCACACCACGGAGTCCGACGGGCGGGATTCCCTGGAGGACATGCTCGGCGCGGTCCGCGGCGCCGGGTACGAGTGGGTCGCCATCACCGATCACAGCCAGACCGCGGGATACGCGGGAGGGCTCACGCCCGACCGGGTCCTCGTCCAGCGCGCCGCGATCCAGGCGATCCGTCCTCGTTTCCCCGAGCTCACGATCTTCCATGGAACGGAGGCCGACATCCTCGCGGACGGGGCCATCGACTTCGGCGACGAGTTCCTGGAAAGCTTCGACGTCGTCGTCGCATCGGTGCACTCGCGGTTCGGCCTCGGAAGAGAGGAGCAGACAAAGAGGCTCATCCGCGCGGTGCGCAACCCCCGGGTCACCGTTCTCGGCCATCCGACGGGGCGCCTGCTGCTCTCCCGCAACCCGATCGACGTCGACATCGAGGCCGTGCTGGACGCCGCCGCAGAATCGGGATGCGCCGTCGAAATCAACTGCTCGCCCGACCGGCTCGACCTCGACTGGCGCTTCTGCCAGGGTGCGGTCCGCCGAGGCATTCCCATGGCGATCGACCCGGATGCGCACTCGGTTTCGGAAATCGATCTCGTCCCATTCGGGATCAACATCGCTCGCAAAGGCTGGGTCACCGCAGCGTCGACGCTGAACGCGAAGAGCGCGGACGAATTCACGGACTGGCTGGGGCGGCGAAAGTAACGTCGCCATCCGTCGCCTTCGCTCACTGCGGGAGCTGCCTTCGCCGTGCGCGGCGAAGGCACCGGCGAGCGGCTCGGCCGGATGCGGCCTCGACCGCTCGCCTGCTCCCTTCGTTCGCTTCGGCTCCCGCAGCGAGAGGCTCCTCCTTCCCTTCGGTCAGGAGACTCCTCCCGCTGCGAGCTTAGCCACCATCCTGGCTGGAGCGCAGCTCTGCCCCCTCGCCCCGCGCTCGGGGAGAGGGTTCGAGTGAGGGGCACGACTCAGGTGGAAGTCGGCCGGGAATGAGAACTGGCTTACGGCGTACCGCGCTCGACGAAAAGGTTTGTCGTGAAGGCGCCCGCACGTCGGCGAGCTCCTTCGGCCAACGCATCCCCACACCAGATGGAGGGCCTTGAAAAGAGGCCACCCAACGCCCTCTTGACTCGATTACTAAATTACTGAATAGTTATTTATATATGGGACGTCCGGCGAAGGTGCAACGGGAACAGGTGCTCGCCGCTGCGCGGGATGCGTTTGTCCGCGGGGGGTACGAAGGGACGACCCTCGCGGACATTTCCGCGCGGCTCGGGGTCTCTCCCGCCGCCCTTCTTCGGCATGCGCCCACCAAACAGGCGTTGTTCACGGCCGCGATGGGGGCCACGCCCGGGCCCGAAATGCTGCCGCTCGGGTTCCTCGCGGACGTGCCGGGCGACGCCGATCCGGCCGTGGTGCTCCGCCAGGTAGCCAACGCATTCGTCCCGTTCATCCAGGCAAAGCTGCACGAAAGCCTCGGCCGCTGGGTTCACTTCAAGAAGGTTGCGGGACTCGGACGGTTGCCGCTGCCCTTCGATCCGGAGTCGCACCCGACGCCCCCCCAGCGCAATCTGAGGTTGCTCGAAGAGTACCTGCGCCGCGCCCGGCGCGCGGGTCGCGTGCGCGTTCGGAATCCGCGCGCCGCCTCCGTCGCCTTCGCGGCCTCCCTCCATTCCTTCGTGATGCTGCAGGAGGTCGTGCAGGCCCTCGAAGAGCCCCTCCCTTTGGACGAATACCTCGACACGCTGATCGACATCTGGAAGAGCGGCGCCATCGCGAAAGGGAAAACACGATGACAAAGCGTTCTCTCCTTCTCGGGGCCGCCGCCGTTCTCCTGGCGGGCGGAGCGTTCTGGGCGCTTCGCTCCCGCGGCGGCGTGAAGCCGCTCGTCCTTTCCGGGTCGATCGAGGCCCGGGACGTCGAGGTGGGATCGCTCCTGGGGGGACGCGTGGCGACAGTGCCGGTCGCCGAAGGCGCCCGGGTCTCCCGGGGCCAGGCTCTCGTCGTCTTCGAAACGGACCTGATCGACCTTCAGCTCCGGCAGCAGCAGGCCCGCGTCGCCGAGGCGAAAGCCAATCTGGCCAGGACCCGCCGCGGACCGCGCGTCGAAGACGTGGCGCGTTCGCGCGCGGAGGCGGACAACGCCGAACGCGAGCGGCGGCGCCAGCGCGCGCTCCTCGACCAGGGCGTGATCGGCCAGCAGCCCTACGACGCGGCCGCGACCGCGGCCCGCACGTCTCTCGAGACCCTCCGCGAGAAGGAGCGCGGGAGCCGCTCCGAGGACATCGACGCCGCCGCGGCCGCGCTGCAGAGAGAGGAAGCGCAGCTGGCCTATTTCGAGCGGCAGAAGCAGGAGGCCGTCGTCACCGCGCCGTCGGACGGGGTCCTCCAGTCGATCGACCTTCGGCCGGGAGACCTCGTCGCGCCCAATCAGCCGGTCGCAAAGCTGATCGAGCCTTCACAGATCTGGGTGCGGGTCTACGTCCCCGAGCCGTCCCTCGGACGCGTGCGGGTCGGCCAGACCGCCGCGGTCCGGGTCGATACATTTCCCAACCGGACCTTTCCGGGGAGGGTCGTCGAGATTCGCACCTCCGCGGAGTACACACCGCGCAATGTTCAGACGCTCGAACAGCGTATGGACACGGTCTTCGGCGTCAAGATCGCGATCGACCCGGCCCCGGAGTTAAAACCCGGTATGGCCGCTTCCGTCGTAATTGGCGAGGCGCGTTGAGCGACGACGACTTCGGCATCCGCGTCGAGGGGGTCTCGCGGGACTTCGGCAGAGTCCGCGCGCTCGACCGCGTCACGCTCGCGGTGCCCCGAGGGGAGATCTACGGACTGCTCGGGCCGAACGGTTCCGGAAAATCCACCCTCATCCGCATCCTCTGCGGCCTCCTCGCTCCGACGGAGGGCCGGGCGTGGGTCGACGGCCTCGATGTCGCGAAGGAGAGTGAAGCGATCCGAGGACGCATCGGATACGTCTCCCAGAGGTTCTCCCTGTACGAGGACATGACCGTCCTCGAGAACCTCGACTTCTTCGCCTCCGTGTACGGCTTGAAAAACGCGGCGCTCCGGGAACGGCGGGAGTGGGCCATCGAGCTGACGGCGATCGGCCCGTACCGCTCTCGTCTTGCCGGACAGCTCTCGGGCGGCTGGAAGCAGCGTCTGGCGCTCGCCGCCGCGCTGATGCACCGGCCCCGCGTCGTGTTCTTGGACGAGCCGACGGCCGGCATCGATCCCGTGGCCCGGCGCGAGCTCTGGAACCTCCTTTTCGGGCTGGCCGCGGAAGGCGTCACGCTGTTCGTTACGACGCACTACATGGACGAAGCGGAGCGTTGCGGCCGCGTCGCGTACCTCTATCTCTCCCGCATGCTGGTCGAAGGCTCGCCCGACGAGCTCACCAAACTGCCCGACATCACCCCCCCGGGGACCCGCCGCGTGGAAGCGGCCTGCGAGCGCGGCGTCGCCGCCGTGATGGGACAGGCGAGAGCGCTCCCCTACGTACTCGACCTGACAATCTTCGGGAATGCCCTCCACCTCCTCGTCCGCGGCGACGTCCCCGATCCGACGATCGCGCGCGATCTCGGGCACGCCACCGGCGAGCCCGTCCAGATCCGGACGATCGACGCCTCGCTGGAGGACGTGTTCGTGCGCCTGACGAAGCTGCAGCTCGAGAAGCGGGGGGACATTCCCGAGGCCGCGCCGGCCCGGGGAGGACGGCGGCCGTGAGGGGCTTTCTCGCCGTCCTGAAGAAAGAGGCCCGGCAGATGATCCGCGACAAGGGGACGCTGCGATTCACCCTGCTGCTCCCCGCGTTTCAGCTGGTGCTTTTCGGACTGATCGACACGAACGTCAAGCACGTCCGCACGGTCGTCCTGGACTTTTCGCGCACGGAAGAGAGCCGGACCCTCGTGCACGACCTGACCAACACCAGCTTCTTCGACGTGATCGAGTACGCCCCCTCCCGCAACGCGATGCGCGAGCGGATCGTGGCGGGCCGGGCTTCCGTCGGACTCGAGATTCCGCCCGACTACGCGAGGCGCCGATTGAACCGGCAGCCCGCCGACGTTCTCGTGCTGATCGACGGGTCGGACTCCTCGATCTCCGGCCAGGCGCTCGCCGCCGCCAACGGCCTGACGCTTTCGGAATCGTTTGGGGAGCTGCTCGCACGCGCGGGCGCGCGCGACCTGCCTGTGCGCGCGCACCCGCTCTTCCTGTTCAATCCGGACTCCCGCAGCGCGAACCTCCTCATCCCCGGCCTGGTCGCGATCCTGCTGACCTTCTCCGGCACTCTCCTCGCCGCCTACGCGATCGTCCGCGAGCGGGAGCGCGGGACGCTGGAACAGCTGATGGTCACTCCGGCCTCGCCCATCGGGGTCATCCTCGGGAAGCTTCTCCCGTATCTCGCGCTCGGGTTCGTGCAGCTCGTCTTCATCCTGCTCCTGATGACGCTCGTCTTTCGCGTCCCGATCCATGGCAGCCTGGCCCTCCTGATCGCCCTCTCGTTCGTCTATCTCTTCGCCCTCCTCTCGCTCGGGCTCCTGATCTCTTCGTGGTCCAAGACCCAGATGGAAGCCACCCAGCTCGCGCAGATGTTCCTGCTGCCTTCGATCATGCTGTCGGGCTATATCTTTCCCCTGTCCTCGATTCCCGGGCCCCTCAGGTACGTCTCGAAGATTCTCCCGGCAACCCACTTCATCGCGATCGCGCGCGGGATCATCATCCGAGGGGCGACGTTCGCGGATCTCTGGCGCAGTGTCGCGGCGCTCGCCGCGATCGCGGTCGTCCTCGTCGCCGGCAGCACCCGGGCGTTCAAAAAGACGATTTCCTGAGAGTTCGTTCAGAGCGGGCGGCCGGCGCGGGCTGATCTAGAATGCCGTTTTCCCTCTTGGCGAGGAGAACGCGAGAACGCGATGACGATCCCCTCTGCGATCGATTCGAAGCTGCCCGAGCGCCCCACCCGCGATCGTGCCCGGTTTTTTTCGGCATGAGCGAGGACGCCGCCGAAACGCCGCGGTTCCCCCGCCCCGAGAGGGTGCCGGAGATCGCGAAGCACGTCGAGGCGATCCTCCGGATTCTGGGCCTCGACCTGAACGATGCGAATCTGGCGGAGACGCCGGAGCGCGTCGCGAAAATGTACCTGGAGCTTTTCCGCGGGCTCGAAGAGGGAGCCGAGCCGAAAGTGACTCTCTTCCCCAACGACGAGCGCTACGCCGCGATGGTCATCGAGAAAGACATCCCGTTCTACTCGATGTGCTCCCACCATCTCGTGCCGTTCTACGGGCACGCTCACATGGCGTACATCCCGAACGAGAAGATCATTGGTCTCTCGAAGATGCCCCGCATCGTCGATTTCTACGCGCAGAGGCCCCAGCTGCAGGAGCGGCTCACCGAACAGGTCGCGGGCTTTCTCGAGGAGAAGCTCACACCTCAGGGTGTGATGGTCGTCATCGAGGCGCGGCACCTCTGCGTCGAAATGCGCGGAATCAAGAAACCGGGCGCGCTGACGGTGACCTCCGCGATCCGCGGGATCTTCTACAACCGCCCCGTCCGCGAGGAGTTCCTGGACCTGCTCAACCGGCGCGGCTAGAGCTCTCCACGCGTGCAGCCTCTCCAGCCTCTCTAGCCGGACTCTCCGAATCCCGCCCGGAGCGCGCGCACGCGCGCGAGCCCGTCGAGCGTCCGGGCACCGTGCCAGCAGTAGTCGTCTCCGGGGACGAAGAGGCGCACCTTCTCGGAGCCGAAGATCGCTTCGCATTGCGCCGCGTGCTTCTCCGGCTTGAACGGGTAGGGCTCGTCGGGAAAGAAGTGCACGTCTGCGCCCCGCCCGAGCGCGGCGTCGGGAGTCGTAGACGGATACCGATCACATTCCCGGCCGTACACGTTGACTCCGCCAGCGAACGCGATCAGATCCGCGATGTACGTGTCGTCGGAGACCGTCATCCATGGGTCTTTCCAGATCCAGTAGGCATAGAGGAAGGGCGGCGGCGGCGGGGCCGACCGCAGGGCATCGATCTCTCTCTCGAGGCGCGCCGCGAGCGCGTCTCCCTCCCCGGACTCACCGATGCGGCCGGCCCAGCGGCGGATCTCCCGCGGGACTTCCTCGACCGCCCGGGGAAAGCTCACCAGAACCTCGACTCCCCCCGCACGGAGAGCCTCAACATCCTCGAGCCGGTTCTCCTCCTCATTGGCGAAAACGAGGTCGGGTTTGAGATCCAGGATTCTCGCGACGTCCGGGTTTTTTGTCCCACCGATGCGCGGGAGGCCCCACAGAAGCCCTTCCGGGCGGACGCAGAATCGGGTCGCTGCCACCAGTCGCTTCAGCCCGCCGACCGCGACGAGTGTCTCGGTGATCGAGGGGCACAGCGAAACGATCCGCCTGGGAAGAGCCATGAACTTAGTCTAGCCGGGCAGCGCGCCGGGCATTTCGCCGCAGGGTGAGCCGAGTCCCCTCCCCGCTTCCGCGAACGGACTTCCCGTACACTTTATCGACTTGGATCTTCCCGCCAGAGACCTCGCCGCCCTCTTCCGATCGAAGAATCCGCTCGTCCTGTGCGAGACGGTCGAGGAGAAACGCTTCGAGTCCCTGGTGCGCGGAGTTGCCGCCGAGCTCTCCCTTCCGGTCTCGACGTGGAGCGCGGCGAGCGGCCTTTCGCCCTGCCATCCCGTGGACCAGCCGAAGACCTGCGATCTCGCCGTGGCGCTCCGGCAGATCCGAACGGCCGCGGGGGATGGCGTCTGGATCCTGAAGGACCCTCAGGCGCACCTCGACAACCCGACCACCCTCCGGACCCTCCGCGAGACCGCCCAGGAGTTCTCGGGGTCCGCGCGCACGCTGGTGCTCGTCGGGCCGGCGCTCCCGGCACGCGCGGAGCTCGACGAGCTCGGAATCCGCTTCGATTTCGCGCTTCCAGGCCCCGACGACCTGCGCCGGCTCGTCTCCGAGACCATCCGGCGCCATGGCAGACAGGTCCGCATCGCCCTGACCCCGGAGGACGTCGAGGGTCTGGTCACCGACCTCCAGGGCCTCACGTCTTTCGAGGCCGAACGGGCTCTGGCCCGCGCCATCGTGGATGACGACGCGCTGACCGCGGCGGACCGGCCGCGCATCCGCGAGAGCAAGAAGGCCCTCGTCGAGACGGGAGGCCTGCTCGAGTTCTTTCCCTCGCCGCAGGGGCTCGAGTCCGTGGGCGGACTCGCGCGCCTGAAGAAATGGATTGCGTCTCGAAAGGTCGGGTTCCTTCCGCCGCCGGGAGCGAAACCGCTCGATCCGCCGCGCGGCCTTCTGATCCTCGGCGTGCAGGGTTGCGGCAAGAGCCTCGCGGCGAAAGCCGTCGCCGCGTCCTGGGGACTCCCGCTCCTCTCTCTGGATGCCGGACGGCTGCTGGCGCCCTACATCGGCGAATCGGAGAGGAATCTCCGCGATGCATTGAAGCGCGTAGAACGGATGGCGCCCTGCGTGCTCTGGATCGACGAGATCGAGAAGGCGTTCTCCTCCTCCCGCTCCTCCGAGTCAGATGGCGGCGTGTCCAAGCGCCTCGTCGCGGCGATGCTCACCTGGATGCAGGAGAGGACCGCTCGCGTCTTCATGATCGCGACGGCGAATTCCGTGGAAGAGCTTCCCCCCGAGATGATGCGGAAGGGACGCTTCGACGAGGTCTTCTTCGTCGACCTTCCGGGTCGCGCGGCGCGCGCCGAAATCTTCGCGCTGCATCTCGTCTCCCGGGGCGAGGACGCCGGGAAATTCGACCTCGACAGGCTGGCCGGCGAATCCGACGGGTTCTCCGGCGCCGAGATCGAGCAGGTGATCGTGTCGGCGCTCTACGATTCCCGGGGCACGGGCTCGCCGCTCGACACCACGAACATTTTAGTCGCCCTGCGTTCCACCCGTCCCCTGTCCGTCGTGCGCGGCGAGCAGATCGCCGCCCTGCGCGAGTGGGCGTCCGACAGATGCGTCCCGGCCGAGGCCGCGAGCTAGTGTTCTGTCCGCGAAGTCATGTTAATGGCGAAGGGCTTTGCGGATGATATCGGCGGGATTTTTGGTCCAGACGAAGGGTGTTGGGTTGGCGTTCCAGTTGTCAATGAAGGACTGGATGTGGCGGACGAGGGCAGGGACGGAGTCGAAAGAACCGCGGCGAAC
>JBBSGZ010000014.1:0-45035 GCA_038253555.1 Thermoanaerobaculia bacterium | reverse complement strand
TAGCTCTCGACTTTGTGGGGTCGTCTTTGCTCTGCTATGCAGGTTCATCCGGGCCTCCTGGTCGATGAGTTGTCGGCTCGCACCAACAGCTTCCCACCGCTGAGCCCGGGTGAACAACCTCTTGAGCCTTTACACCTAGGGCGCGCGCGATTATACGAGAGGCGTCCGCGCCCCGGCTTCGATGCGACTTCCGCCGTCAGGGCCTCAGGCTCCGACGAGAAGCCGGTCGCCCAGCATCGCCGGGAGACCCGCCCGGTGGATCTTCTCCCGCGTCTTCTGGACGTCGTAGGGCACGCGGTCGAAATGGACCACGCGCTCGGCGGCGTCGTAGATCGCGTACGCGGCCGCGGGGTTGCGGTCGCGCGGCTGCCCGATCGACCCGGGATTGATGAGATATCTGCGGTCCTTCTCGAGCTTCCAGCGGACGCGCTCCCCCCGGATGACGTCGACCTGGATCCCGTGCGGCTCGAGGGTGAATATGGAAGGGATGTGGCTGTGCCCGAAAAAGCAGACTCCGTAGGCGAACTCGCGGAAGTTCATCCAGGCGTCGCGGTCCGAGAAGATGTACGCATCCTCGTCCCGGGGCGAACCGTGGCAGATGGCAAACGCCTCCTCGACTTCCAGGGGGCCGATCGGAAGGGATTCGAGGTACTTGAAGTTGCGAGGGGTCAGCTTCTCCGTGGTCCAGCGCGCGGCGGCGAGCGCGATGGGATTGAAAAGCTCCCCCGACTCGAGCCCACACACCACCTTGTCGTGGTTCCCCCGGATCGCGAGTTTCTCCCGCCGGATCCGCCGGATCCGGTCGACGACGTGGTTCGGGTTAGCGCCGTACCCGACAAAATCGCCAAGGATCACGACACGTTCGTAGCGCTTCCGCCTCACCCGCGCCATCACGGCGGCCAGGGCTTCGTCGTTCGAGTGAATGTCGGACAGGATCAGGTATCGCATGGCCCTTTCGACTCAGATCAGAACAGTGGCGACCGAAGCGCATCGAGCGCCAGGAGGACACGGTCGGCGGCTTCTTCGATGGACTGGTCGCGCAGTGCGACGGGAACGCTCCCCATTCTATAGAAAGGCTCCCGGGCCGCCGCCAGAAGCGCCGCCTGCTCCGGCCCCGTGAAAAGCGGCCGATCTTTCTTCCCTTCGAGCCTGGACAGCAAAACTGGTATCGGAACATCCAGGTAAACCGCCCGTCCGAGGGACGCGATCGCCCGGCGGTTCTGATCCTGAACGTAGCAGCCGCCGCCCGTCGCCACGATGGCGTTCGAGAGGCTCCTGGTCGCCTCGAGAAAAACCGTTTCCCGCTCGCGAAACGCCGCCTCCCCGGCGCTCTCGAACACGGCGCGGACGGTCCGACCCGACGTCTTCTCGATCTCCTCGTCCAGATCCACGAACGGAACGGCGAGCCGCTCCGCGACCCGGCGGCCGACCGAAGTCTTCCCGCTTCCCATGAATCCCACGAGGTACACGCGCCCGGGAGGGATGCGCTGGCGCGCGAGATCGAGAAGCCGTCGGGCATTCTCCTCGTAGAGCCCGCCCGCGGCAAATGCCGCCACCATCGCCGCGGAGTCCGCGCCCGCGTCGAGGACGCTACGGAGCGTTTCGTGACCGATGCCTCCGATGGCGACCAGCGGGCGGGTCTTCCAACGAGCGATCTGCGACAGGAGGTCGAGGCCGCGCGGCTCGCGGGTGCTCTTCGTGCCGCTCGCGAACACCGGACCAAAGGCGATGTAATCCGGCTCGGGAGAGGAAAAAGCCGCCCTGGCCTCGTCCAGAGAATGCGTGCTCACGCCGATCGGGGAGCCCGGGCCGAGGATCCTGCGAGCGTCCGCTGCGGGAAGGTCCTCGGGGCCGAGATGGACCCCCACCCCTGCCATCCGCGCCAGGTCCGTGCGGTCATTGACGAGAACGAGCGCCCCGTCCTCGCGTCCCAGCGACGCGCAGGCGTCGACTTCGGGCAGGAGCTCCGCGTCCGAAAGCAACTTTTCCCTCACCTGCACGCAGCGGACGCCGGCAGACAGGAGCCGGCGGACGATCGCGGCATGCCCGGGCCCGGACCGGGAGCGGCTCGTGATCGCATAGATCGCCGGGACGGCGAAAGGCATCTGGCGTCCCCGCTTCAGCGAACGGGGGGGTTCGGGGTCACGACGCTTCGGCGAACCGATCCATGAACCGCGTCGAGAGCCGGCCGGCGACGAAGTCCGGGTCCTCCAGAATCCGCCGGTGCATCGCGATCGTGGTCTTCACTCCTTCGACGATGAACTGGTCGAGCGCGCGGCGGCCGCGGAGGATCGCTTCGGTACGATCGCGGCCGGTCACGATGAGCTTGGCGATCAGCGAGTCGTAATGGGGCGGGATCAGGTAGCCCTGGTATGCCGCCGTGTCCACGCGGACGCCGAGGCCACCCGGGGGGCTGAATGTCGTGATCCGACCGGGGGAGGGTTTGAACGAGACGGGGTCTTCCGCATTGATCCGAAATTCGATCGCGTGCCCCCGCGGCTTCAAGTCGCAGCTGGCAAACGACAGGGGCTCCCCCGCGGCAACGGCGATCTGCTCCTTCACCATGTCGACGCCGGTGACCTCCTCCGTCACGGGATGCTCCACCTGGAGGCGGGTATTCATCTCCATGAAGTAAAAATCACCGCGCGGATCCAGGAGGAATTCGATCGTCCCCGCGTTGGTGTAGCGGACGGCGCGCGCCGCCGCGATCGCGGCCTCTCCCATCCGAGTCCGCAGGTCCGGATCGAGGGCCACGCACGGCGCTTCCTCTATGAGCTTCTGGTGCCGCCGCTGGATCGAGCACTCCCGCTCCCCCATGTGCCGCAGGCTGCCGTGCTGGTCGCCGAAGATCTGAAACTCCACGTGCCGGGGGCTCTCCAGGTACTTCTCCAGGTACACCTCGGGGTTACCGAACGCCTTCTCGGCTTCGTTGCGCGCGGTTTCCCAGGCGCCCGAGAGCTCGCGGTCGTCCCGCGCCACCCGCATCCCGCGTCCGCCCCCGCCCGCCGAGGCCTTGAGGATGACCGGATAGCCCGCTTTTCGAGCGAACGCCAGGGCCTCGTCCGCGGTCTCGACCGGTCCGGGAGAACCGGGAATCGTCGGAACCCCCGCCGCGGCCATGGTTTTCCGGGCGAGCGACTTGTCTCCCATCTTGCGGATGGCGTCCGGCGAAGGGCCGATGAAGGTGATGTTGCAATCGTGAAGGATCTCGGCGAAGTAGGCGTTCTCCGACAGAAACCCGTAGCCCGGATGGATGGCATCCGCCTCGGTGATCTCCGCCGCGGAGACGATGGCCGAAATATTCAGGTACGAAGCGGCGGAGGGATAGGGACCGACGCAGACGTCCTCGTCGGCGTAGCGCACGTGAAGAGCGTCCCGGTCGGCTTCGCTGTAAATCGCGACCGTCTTGATCCCGAGCTCCTTGCACGCGGAAATGATGCGAAGCGCGATCTCGCCGCGATTGGCGATCAGGATTTTTTTGAACATGGACGAAAAGGGCGTTAGGCGCTCGGCGCTAGGCGGGAGGCGAGAACCGGAGGGAAGTTCTGAAAGCCATGAAAGCGGCGATCGCCCAGCGCCCCGCGCCCGACCCCCGGCGCCTCGTTATGCCGCCAGCCGGATGGCGAAGAGCTTTTCTCCGTATTCGACCGGCTGACCGTTCTTCGGATAAACCTCGAGAATCTCGCCTTCGACGTCGGACTCGATCTCGTTCATCAGCTTCATCGACTCGATGATGCAGAGGATCTTTCCCCGGGCCACCTTCTGCCCGACTTCCGCGAACGACTCCGATTCCGGCGAAGGAGAGCGGTAGAAAGTTCCAACGATCGGAGACGTGATGACGTGCAGGCGGGGGTCCTCGACGGGAGGGGCCGGCACCGCCGCAACGCCAGCCGGCGGCGCTGCCGCCGCGGCGTCCGGAGATGATGTGCCGTTCGTCGAGGTCCGGACCCCCTCGATCCGGACGCGGAATCCCCCCTGCTCGATCTCGAGCGCCGCCAGCCCCCTTTCGGAGACCAGGTCGATCAGTTCCCGGATTTCCTTGAAGGAGAGCATCGCTAAAGAAGTTCCTTTTCGAGAGCGAGACCGGCTTTCCGCAGCTCGAACCGGCCCCGCCCGGAGTTGCCATCGCGCGACATCAGGAGCAGCAGATAATACTCCGCGGTCACGCGCGACAGGACCGCCGTCGAACGGTCCGTCTCGAGCACGATCTGCTGGATCAACCCCGCTTCCGCCGCACCCCGGGACTGGGACGTCTTGACGAAGGCCCCGAGCTCGGCTGCGATGGACTCGAAAGCGCGCCCGTCCGCCGGACCCCAGGAGTCGATGGGAATCCCGTCCACCCCGAGCAGCGAGACGGCCTGAGATCCCTCCACACGTTCCGCGATACGGCGAAGTGTGTCCTGGAAAATGTTCATGGGCTACTTCCCGGCCTCGCCCTCCGGGCGCGCCAATCAGCCGGCTTGTACCACGGAGAGCCACTGTTTTAAAGCGCGGACGCGCGCGAGTCGTCGGTTTAACGCCGGATCGGCGTCGGCGTGGCCTGCCGCCGTCGCCGCGGGCAGGAGCCGAGCCTCGGCGTCGCGGCGCAGGCGCTTCAATTCAGTGTCGAACGGGTTCGCCGCAACGAGCTCGTCGTAAATGTCGAGCGCCTCCGCATAGTGGCCCTGAGCGAAATAAAGATCGGCCAGCGTTCGTCCAGAGGGCTCGTCGTGGCCGTCCCGGTCCGGCTCGGAGCCGGGGTCCTCCGCGGGAGCGACCTCCTCGGGCTGGCCGTTTCCTGCCGACGTCTGAGGAAGGATCTCTGCGACCCGGAAGGCGCGTGTCGAGACGTCGCCTGCCTCCGCCGCCGCTTCTCCCGCGGGAGGCCCTCCGAAGGCCGGGGAAAGCCACGGTCCCGGGCGGGACGGGACCGGCGTGGCCCCGGAATCGGCGCGGGGGACGACTGGCGCCGGCTCGACCGGAGATGGGCCGGGGGGAACCGAAGGAGAGGAGGGGGCGGTCTCCGGTGTCGAGTCCCGAGAGGTCGCGTGAGCCCCCGGCTCGGGCGACGGAGGGGCCGTCGCCGTCCGGGCCATGGGCGACGTCACAGGAGAAGTGGCCGCCGCGGCGGGCCGCAGCGGCGACTGCAGAACGGAAGTCTGCGGGTGGTCGGGCGTGTTGTCCCGCGAGAGGACAGCGAACGGTTCGGGAGCGCGCGCGGGCCGCCGGGCGGTCGAGTCATCCAGTTCGAAAGAGAGGGGCGCGATCGACGACGTCGATTCCCCGATCTCCGAAGCCCGGGTGCGCGGCTGCGCGTCGAAACGGAGGTCGCGCGACGTCCGGACCGGACCGATCGGCTTCTGCTCGAAGAATGTCGGGGGCGGCGGAAGCGATTCCGTCGCTCGCACCGGGGGAGGGGGCGGCGGCGCGAGCACCGCCTGGAGGCGCTCGACGATCTCGTCCACGGTGCGATCTCCCGAGAGCGCGCGGTACAGCTTGTACTTCTTGATGGCTTCGACACTTTCGCCGCGCGAGAGATAAATGTCGGCGAGTGACTTCGCCGAGACGAGATTTCCCGGGTCGTTGGAGAGGACCTTGTTGAACGTCGCGATCGCCTCGGTGATCTGTCCCGCCTCGAGATACGCGCGACCGAGGGCCACGTGCGCGGAGAGGTAATTGGGATGGGCGAGAAGGCCCTTCTGGAGCGCGGAGAGCGACTCTGCGAGGAGGCCGCTCTTTCGGTACTCCTCGGCGAGCGTCACGAACAGCCTCGAGCCCGGATCGAGCTCGAGGCGCCGTTTCAGGTCCCGTATCCGCGCGTCGCCGGTGAGCTCAGCCACGGGTGTTCCCGGGCCGTCCCGTTTGAGACGACCCGGGTCCTCGCAAAGAGCTCAAGGGGTGGGAGTCGGCGACGGTCCGGGTGTCGGAGTCGGCGCCACGCAAGCTCGCGTCGGCTGGAAAGTTCCCGTCGCTGTACAGCCACCCGCATTAGACAGAACGACCGAAACGGCTGAGCCTACAGGTACCGCCGTACCCGAAAATGTCCCCGACGGGCAGACCGGCTGAACGCCGTTGCTCAGATCTCCGGCGGTAATCTGCAGAGAACCTCCGAAAACACTGAACCCCACCGAGTTCCCGGCGACCGTCACGCTTGTGACACTGCCCAGGTTAGAGCCCGAAACCTGAATCGTCGTGCCGCCCAGAGGGGTGCTCGGCGTGGCAGAGATCGAAGTGATGGAAGGCTTCGTTTGTGAAACGAGATAGGTGAAATTCGGCCCCTTGGCCTGCTCTCCTGTATTGATATTCGTGACCGTAACTTCACCGCTAATGTCGGTGCAGTTGCCCGTGAGGGGGGCGCTCGGGAGCACGATGATTTCCGTGGACGACACTGAGATCACCGTTGCCGCAATTCCCGCCAGGCTCACGGCGACGGGGCTCTCGAAGCCCTGCCCGAAGATGACGACTTGCTGGAAGGGTGCATCGACTCTCTGCTGGCTTGCGCTGACCGCTGTGATCGCGATCGGAGTGGTGTAACGGTAGCCCCCCGCGAGAACGCCGTCCGTGCCGGAAGTGACCTCATGGACCCGAACGTCGACGGGTGCCCCGACGACGACGGGGCCGCCCGCGATGACCGGCGGCGTCAGCACGATGATCTGGTTGTAGGAAATCGAGAGGACCTGAGCTTCGACCCCGCCGAAGAAGACCTGGAGGGGCGACGAGAATCCCGAACCGACGATCGTCACGCGGGTGTTTCCCGTCTTCGTGCCCGTCGCCGGGAGGATGGCCGTGATTGTCGGCGTATTGCCGGCCGCGGTGCCGAACGCGAAGCAGTTGGGGATCGTCAGGGTGACCGGAGACGACGTGTTGGTTCCCAGGATCAATGTCATGGTGACGGGCACCGAGGGCGAGATCGCCTCCGGGAACGCGGGCGTGCGGACGGTGACGGAAGTCGCTGTCACGTCCGTGACGAGTGCCTCGCGGGTGACGCCCGCGGCGGAGAACGTGACACGCGTCGTCGCCGGGCTCCCGAAGAAGCGGCCGCCGTTCAAGGTCACGGTGTCGCCGCCCACGTTCGAAGCAAAGCTCGGCGAGCACGAGGAGAAGAACGGTGCCGACTGGGCCGACGGCTGGAACGAGATCGCGATCGTGGAGCTGCCCGTCTGGCCCCCCACGGTGGCGCTCGCGCGCACGTTCGCGAGCCCCGCCGAGGCGGAGCAGATTGCCGTCACGGCGGCGCTGTTCTGGGTGGTGACGGAAACGACCGCCTGGCCGTTCTGCTGAAAGACGCCGAAGTCCGTCGAGAACGCCACGCCCGTGCCGTCGGGCACGTTCGCGCCGTTCAAAGAAACGATAGCCTGGACGAGCGAGCAGTTTCCCGCCGTGGGGTTAGGGTTGCTCGTGAAGAGGCGGATCTGGAGCGCAGAGGCGCCGGGGGTGACGCGCGGCGTGCCGCCGCCGCCGTTGGGCGGGGTGGGCGCCGGCGCATCCGCCGAGCACGCGAGGGTGAACGCGACGAGCGCGATCCCGAGTAGTCCGATGGCATTGCGGCGCATGTCGTGCCTCCCCTTCATCGAACGGACCTGGAAAGCGGTGTCGCACCAGCGAACCGGAACAGAAGGATGCCGCTCGCCGTCTCACTTTTCACCCGCTGGCCGGCCGCCGTGTGGCCGAAGAAGGTGAGGTCGAACGTCATCTGGATCTCGTTGTTGTGGGTCTCGCGATCGAGCCCGCCGTTGAACGGCAGGAGTTGATCGAACGGAGAAAGCTGAATGTCCGAGCTCGCCAGCACGGGGAAGTTCGAGAGAGTCGCCGTCCCGCCCGAGGGCACCACGACACCCGCCCCGAAAGTCTTATCCGGCGGAACGATCGTACCGCCATCCGTCCGCCGGTAGTGCACGGTGTAACTCTCGATCTGCACGTCGGCGAAATGCTGGGGGTCGGACTGGGTCGGGTTCTTCAGGTGGCTCGTCAGACGGATCGTATTGATCTGAATCGGAGCAATGACGCCCACGTTGATGAATCCCGGCTGGAGCTGAATGTCCGTCGTGAGGAAGACGGGCGATTCCGTCTCGCCCTGTTTGTTGGTGCAGCCACTCGAAAAGAGTGCGCCCAGGACGATGGCTGAAACGCAGAGGACTTTCTTCATGTCGTTCGACCTCTCTAGGACCGGAGAATCCGGGGCGTAATGAAGATCAGCAACTCGTCATGCTTCTCGGTGCGGGTCTTGTTCTGAAAGAGATTTCCGAGGATGGGTATCTTCCAGAGGCCGGGGATCATGTTGGTCTGGTCCTGGTCGTTGATCTGGAAGATGCCGCCGATCACGGTAGTTCCCCCGTCGCGGACGAGAATCTGCCCCTTGTATTCGCGAATAGTCAGCGGGACGTTCGCTCCGAGCGAGAGGTTCAAGGCGACGGCCGGCTCGCGCTTGGAGACCTGCACATCGAGAAGGACCGTTCCCTCGTTGGTGATCTGCGGTGTGACGGTCAGGCGGAGCGTCGCGTCGATGTAGATGACGGTCGTCGTGTTGTTCACGTTGGTCTGGACGGGGATCTGAACGCCCGACTGGATCGAGGCGGCCGTATTGGTCAGAGCGGCGACCTTCGGCGAGGAAATGATCTTGAGGAGCCCCTGGTTCTCCGCGGCCGAAAGCGCCAGATCGAGCGAGAAGGTATTCAGGATGTTTCCGAGCCGGACGGACGCGACCGTATTCGGGGTCGCGAGGTTGACGCCCGTGCTTCCGGTGATGTTGTTCGGAAACACCAGATTCGTCGCGTTCCCATGGGCGACGTCGGCGGCGAAGTTCGTTCCCCAGTTGATCCCGAGGCTCCGCCCGAGCGATTTCGTCGTCTCGACGATCCTGGCCTCGATCATTACCTGCGGCGTGGCGGTATCGAGCTGGTCGATCAGCTGAAGGACCGCGGACAGATACGTCGGGATCTCGCGGATGATCAGGGTGTTCGTCCGCGTGTCGACCACAATGTCGCCGCGCTTGGACATGACGCTCTTGATCGTGTTCGAGATCTCGCCCGCCCGAGCGTACGAGAGCTTTTTGATCAGCGTGCGGGTCGGCTCGGCGGCCTGCCGCGCCTCCGCCAGCCGCGCGCGGTCCGACTGCTCCGCCTGGAGCTTCGCGGTGGTCGCGATCCGCATGATGTTGTTCTCGAGCACGTAACCGAGAGCGTTCTGTTTCAGGATCAGGTCGAGGGCCTGGTCCCAGGGCACGTCTTCGAGCTGCACCGTCACGGTGCCGCGGACCTCAGGGTCGACCACGATGTTCAGCTGGGTCAATTGCGAGATCGTCCGGAAGACGTCCTTGATGTCCGCGTCCTTCAGGTCGAGCGAGATCGGCTCGCCCGTGAACTGGGTCTGCGCCTCGGCGATCGTCTTCGGCTGAAACGCCGCGTTCTGCGCGGGGGATCCGGCCCCTGCCGGACGGCCGGAGTCTTCCTGTTGCAGAACGGCGGCCGCGCCCTCGAAGAGGGCCTCTTCCCGCCGGTTCGCGGGCTTCGCCGCCGGAGCCGCCGTCGGCCGCGACGCCTTCCTTGACGGCTTGATCCCGCCGGACGTCCTGGAGCTCGAGCCGTCCGCCGAAGCGGTCCGGATCGCCTCGTCGGCGCGGGCGTGCAGGGTCGAATCATTCAGAGGGGCGGCGGCAACGGGGCGGAAAGGGGTCTCGGCGGCCGGAGCGGCCACGGGGACCGGGGGCGCCGCGGCGACACGCACCGGGGCGGCCTGCGCCGATGCGGGAACCTGGTGCATCGGAACCGGCTCGGCCGCGGCGGCGTGAACGGGCGCCGAGAAACTTTCGGTTTTCACGGCTTCCCGGACGGGCTCGGGAGGTCGCTCGTTCGACGCCGGGGCGGCCTCGGGGGCGACCACGACGCGAACGCGCTCGGGCGGGACGGGCTTCTCCGCCGGCGGCGGAGCGGCGTCCGCGATGCGGGTCCGCGATGCTTTCGGAGCTTCGACCGGCTGTGGCGCTGCGGCGACGGATTCCCCTGCCCGTGCGGAAGCCCCGACGACGACGGCGAGCCTCTCGCCATCCGCGCGCACGGCGTGCGGCATCGGGCGGGAAAGGTCGAGAACGATGCGAGTGATCATCTCGGGCGACGTCGCGAACTGAGACACCCGGATGCGGGTGACGAGATCGCTTCTCACGACCATCGCCCGGCGGCGGACGTCGTTCTTCACTCCCGGAAGGTCGACGACGACACGGGGCGGGTTCTCGAGGGCGAACGTCTTCGGGGAAAACGCGCCGTCGCCGAGAAGGCTCACGACCACTTCTCCGTGGGATGCGGTGGCCCGGACTTCTTCCAGGGAATGGGCCGGCTCGCCGCGGGGCTCTCGAACGCGCGCGATCTCTTCGGTCGCGACGGCCGGCGCCGGAGAGGCGGTCGTACCGGAATCCGCAGCCGCCACGGCGACCTCCGAGCCCTCGAAGGAGAGCGCGAGGCCCTGGCCGAGGCTTCGGATGTCGAATCGGGAACCTTCGCGGTGACCGACGGTCAGGCGGGTGACCTGCTTGCCCATTTCGGTGATCGGCTCGACGCGAATCGACTGCACGAGAGAGCCCGTGGCCGACGGAGTGACGAACTTTTCAGAGAGCGCGATGCCGGGGAGATCCACCACCAGCAGGTCGGGGCGCGGCTCGTAGGCCGTGTACAGAAGGGGCGCATCCGCCGAGAGGACCAGTCGCGCGCCGTCGGCGTCTTCGCTGAAGGCGGCCT
Source organism: Thermoanaerobaculia bacterium (assembly GCA_038253555.1). Taxonomy (GTDB): domain Bacteria; phylum Acidobacteriota; class Thermoanaerobaculia; order UBA5066; family Gp7-AA6; genus JALYUA01. The sequence continues at coordinate 34,329 of JBBSGZ010000014.1, read as the reverse complement.
CCTGGACGTGGGCCGTCACGCGGGCCGCTTTCGCGGTCGACGGCGAAGGAGGAGTCCCTGCGGCGGCCTCCGGGCCGGTTCCCCGGCTGCGCGAGGCGCATCCGATGACGGCGGCCAGCGCCACACCCGCGAGCAGCCGCGCGGCAAGCGCGTAACCGGACGGCGCGGCAGCCGTTGATTCCGCCCGGTCCGCCCGCTGATTCGCGGACCTAATCCATGCCATTCGCATCGTTCCTCCCGTCGCGGTGGATGCCTTCATTCGGTCGCTCAAGACTTGGTCATCACATTCAACTGTTTCGTCACATCGCGGAACGGTTTCACGCTCTGCGGATCGTTCAGGTTCTGGCGGAATCCGACTTCGTTCGGCGCGACGCGCGTGACTTCCCCGTCGAAGAGCACATCGCCCGACCGCAGGAGATAGCTCTTGTTGTCGGTGCCGCGGATCTGGGCGACGTAGCCCGATCGCGTTTTCCAGATTCCCTGGATCGTCACGTCGTCAATCCCGATCCCCGCGATTCCCGGAGGCCTCGGCCCGCCGCCGCGGTTCTCCGACCGGACGAGCAGCGAACGGAACGGGTCCCGGCGGCCCGCGGGGTCATACGTGTATCCGCGTCCGGAGAGCGTCGGATCTTCCACTTCGGCCACCGGCGCCCCCGTCGTTCCGATCGGAGCGGGTGCCGAGGCGAGGGGAGTCGGCAGCGGGGCCGCGGACGCCGCCGGCTTTTTCTGCGCCGAGGCGGAAGCGGCGCCCAGGAAGAGCGCGAGGAGAACCGAGATTACGATTTTCATTCGATTTTTCCGGCCGCGTCCTGGGTCTTGTTCCGATTCGCCTGGACCCTGGCGGCCGCGCCCGCCGCCGCATTCGGCTTGGCCGCGTTGGACTTCGCCGCCTCGTCGCCCGTATAGATGAACGTTTTCGCGGTGAAGCTGGCGCTGATCGACTTGCCGGCTCCCGCCGTCTCGAGTCCGCCCACCTTCATGTCCTCGACGTTGATGATCCGCGAGAAGCGGCTCATCCGGTCGAAGAAGAGCGCCAGGTTGTGGTACGTCCCGTCGAGCGAGATTTCGATGGGATATTCGGAGTAGAAATCCTTCCCGATCGGCTCACCCGGGGTGAACTTTTTCAGGCTGAAGTCGCCCTGACGGGTCAGGGTCTCGATTCGCTTGATGAGGTCCTCGGTGTTGCGGGCCGACGGCAGAATCTGGAGGAGCTTGGCGAGCTCGAGCTCCAGCCGCTTCACTTCCTCGCGAAACTGGGAGAGCTTGCGCTCGGCCGCGCGGCCCTTGCTGATCTCGTCCTGAAGCCCCTTCAACTCGTCGGTCTTGCGCGCGATGTCCTGGTTGATCCCGCGAAACCAGAAATAGTGAATGGCGACCGCGAGGGCGAGGCCGATGCCGGCGCCGATCAGCGCGGCGACCCACCATTTCCTCTCCTCGAGCTTCAGTTCGATGGCCATGCGTTAAGTCTTCGCCTTCCCCGGGGCGGGAGTGCCCGCCGGGGTCGATCCTGGCGCTCCCGCAGCGGCCGCGGTCGCGGGACCCGGTGCCGTCCCCGCGGGCCGGAACACGAGGGTCATCTCCCAGTTGTAGGTGCCCTGCTGCGTGCCCCCCTCCTGCCCGAGGTTCTTGAAAACAGGCTCGGCGAAGAAGGGGCTCTTCTTGAGGTTCTCGAGGTACGTGGCCACCGCGTTGGGGGACAGCGTCTTTCCGCGCATCGTCAAGAGATTGCCCGCCGCCTCGAGACTCGAGAGCCACACGAGATCGGGGAGGGCGCGGGAGATCTCATCCATCAGCCTCACCGGACCCTTCTGGTTCGTCTTCAGCTGGTTGATGAGGTTGATCTTTTCCTCGAGGCTCGCCTTCTTGACTTCGTAGCCCTTGACCTCCTCGATGATCGACTTCAGCCGCTCGGCCTCGATCCGGGCCTTGCCGATCTCCTCGTCCAGGGCGCGGCGCTTGTTCGTCAGCGCGAAGCCCATGATGGCGATGTAGAGAACCCCGAGAGCGATCCCGCCGGCGAAAACCAGGTTGTTGAGCCTGGCTCCCGTCGGGAGCATCGGCACTCTCTTGCGGGCTGCCGCCGCTTTCGCTTCGGTGAGAAGGTTGATCCGGATCACGCGGACTCATCTCCAATGTGGCGGACCGCCAGTCCCACGGCCACCGCCAGGCTGGGCGCGTTCTCCGTCAGCCACTCGGGCGAAACCGAGCTGCCCGCGATGTCGATCTGCCGGAAGGGGTTCATGACCTCGACGGGGATGCCGAACCTCTCCTTCAACTGGGTGTCCAGATTGACGACGCGCGAGGAGCCTCCGGCGATGAACAGCTGGTCGATCTTTTCCGTCGAGGTGGTCGCGATGAAGAAATCAAAGGTCTTCTGGAGCTCCTGTGCCAGGTCCTCGGAAACGGACCGCAGGATGGGGATGATGTCGGAGACGGTGTGCTCTCCGGTCGTCTCGCCCTTTTTCAGCGACTCCGCCTGCTCGAAAGCCAGCGAAAGCTGCTTCTGGATGGCGTCGGTGTACTGGTTGCCGCCGAAAGAGATGTCGCGCCAGAAGATCGTGTTCGATCCCGAAAGGACGTTGACGTTCGTCACGGAGGCCCCGATGTTGACGAGGGCGACGACGCGCCCCGGCTCCACGGGATAGTTGGCCTCATAGGCGTTCTGCAGGGCGAAGGCGTCCACGTCGACCAAGGCGGGGGTCTTTCCGACCTGGGTGATGACGCTCGTGTAGTCGCCGATCTTGTCCTTCTTGACCGCGACCAAGAGCACGTCCATCGTCTCCCCGGCCGCGGCGTCGAGAACCACGTAGTCCAGGTTGACGTCGTTGATGTCGAAGGGGACGTACTGCTCGGCCTCCCAGCGGATCGACTCCGCCAGCTCCTCCGCCGACATCGTCGGGAGCGAGATTTTCTTGATGATGACGGAGTGGCCGGAGAGGGAGGTGCCGAAGTCGTTGTTTCTGACCGACAGGGAGGAAACCACCCGGTTCACGGTGTCGACGACCAGCGAGGCGTCCATGATCGCCCCATCGACGATCGCCTCCGGGGAGAGGGTCTCCATGCCCGTCTTGACCAGCCTGTAACCGCCGCCCTTGGCGTCCTTCAGCTCGACCAGCTTGACAGCTGACGAACCTATGTCGAGGCCAACCAGGTTCTTTGACTTCCTGAAAAGCACAATATGGCCCACCGAAAAAATTAATGCGGTGAAGGGCTTTGACTAATGTTTTGTTACGGCTGCTGACCAAAATAACAGAAGGTTTTCCCCCAGTCAAGGGTGTGGCCGGGGAAATAGCACGGCCCGTGAACGATTTAGCCGCTTTACGGAAATGCGGTTTCGCGGCCCTTTTCGCATGAAGCCGAATTTCTCGCGATTCCGCGCGGGCCGCCCATTTGCTCCGGCGCCGGGTTCCATGTAGGATGCGGCGTTTTTTTCAATCCGCACTCCGGAGGCGAGACCCATGGCTCAGCAATGCGAATTCTGTGGCAAGACGCCCAAGTCCGGGCACCGCGTCAGCCACGCGAACAACGTCACCAACCGCAAATGGAATCTGAACCTCAAGACCGTCAGGGCGGCGACGAGCGGAGGCGGCAAGCGCGTCCGCGTCTGCACGCGATGCCTGCGTTCGGGCAGGGTCACGAAGCCCGTCGTCCGAACGACGGCAGCGGCGGCCGCCGCGCCGAAGTCCTAGGCGCTTTCAGGTCTCGCCTTCCGCGCCGAGGCCGGACCGGCCGGGAGCCGGAGGCATAGGGGCGAAACCGAACGAACCCGGACTCGCTCCGCTCTTCGCCTTTCGTCTGACTCAGCCCGTTCCGCCCGCCGGCAGGTTGTATTTCCGGATGACCTCGCGAACTCCCTCGACCCTGTTCAGCCGGGCCAGGATCTTCTCCAGATGCTTCAGGTCGGACGTCTCGAGCGAGACGGCGATAAAGGGCCGGGTCGTCTCGTCCGTCCTCGCCTCGATCCGGCGGATGTTCGAGTTCTCCCCCGCAATGGCCTGGGTGATGTCGGCCAGCAGCCCCGGACGGTCGTCGGAGATCACCTCGAGGTCGATCGCATAGCTGTTCGCCTTCGCGCCGGCCCACGCCACATCGATGCGCCGCTCCGGGTCGTAAAGCAGGTTCTTCACGTTCGGGCAGCTCTCCGAGTGCACGGACACGCCGCGGCCTCTCGTGATGTAGCCCAGGATCCGCTCGCCCGGAACGGGAGTGCAGCACTGCGCGAGCGAGGCGAGGAGGTCGTTGTGGCCCACCACGACGATGTCCGGCGATCCGAAAGGGAGGATCTTGCGGACGACCCGCGAGACCGCGGTTTCGCGGCCCGCGTCCGGGCGGGCGAGCTCTTCTGCGGGGACGAAGCGCTCGAGGACCGCGCGGGGTGAAAGCTTCCCGTAGCCGAGCGCCGCAAAAAGGTCCTCGGGCCGGGAAAATCCCCACTGAGACAGCTGTTGCGCGATCTCCCCCTGCTGCTCGAGCTTCTTGACGGTCCGCTTGTACTTCTTGAGCTCTTTTTCGAGCAGCCGGCGGCCGAGCTCGACCGCCTCGCGGTTCTCCTCCGTGTGCACGAAGTGGCGAATCTTGTGGCGCGCGCGACTCGTGGCGACGAACGAAAGCCAGTCGCGGGAGGGTGTCTGGTTGGGCGCGGTCAGGATTTCGACGATGTCGCCGCTCGACAAGGGGGTCTTCAAGGGGACATGACGCCCGTTGACCCTCGCGCCCACACACCGGTGACCGACGTCCGTGTGCACGCGGTAGGCAAAATCGACGGCGGTCGCGCCGCGCGGGAAGGCGAAAACCTCACCCTTCGGCGTGAAGGTGTAGACCTCGTCCGGGTAGAGGTCCACCTTCAGAGAGGAGAGGAACTGCCGGGAGTCTTTGACTTCGCTCTGCCAGTCGACGAGCTGTCGGAGCCACTGGAACCGGGCGTCGTCCTCCCTGGGCCCGAGGCGTCCGTCCTTGTACTTCCAGTGCGCCGCAATCCCGCGCTCCGCGGTGAGATCCATCTCCCGGGTCCGGATCTGGACCTCGAAGGGCTGCGCCGAGTCGCTCATCACCGTCGTGTGGAGCGACTGGTAGAAGTTCGGCTTCGGCATGGCGATGTAGTCCTTGATGCGGCCGGGGACGGGACGCCATCGCTGATGGACCAGTCCCAGCACCGCGTAACACTCGCGGGTTTCGGGCGTGACGACACGGAGGGCCAGGACGTCGTAGAGCTGGGCGACGTCGACGCCGCGCCGCTTCATCTTCGCGGAAATGGAGTGATACCTCTTGCGCCGACCGGTCACCTCGCCATTGACCCCCGCCTCGACGATCCTCGCCGAAAGCTCGCGGCGGATGTCCTCGATCATCCCCTCCGAGCCTTCGAGGTTACGCTCGACCTCCCGCTGGACGCGCGCGTACTCCTCGGGCTCGAGGTAGAGGAAAGCAAGATCTTCGAGCTCCCCTTTCAGAAGGCCCATCCCGAGCCGATTCGCGATCGGCGCGTAGATGTCCATCGTTTCCCGCGCGATCTCGCGCCGCCGCCCCTCCGGGAGGTGCTGGAGCGTCCGCATGTTGTGCAGCCGGTCCGCGAGCTTGACGAGAACGACCCGCAGGTCGGAGACCATCGCGAGCACCATCTTGCGAAACGTCTCGGCCTGTTCCTCTTCGCGGGACACGTAGGAGAACTTTCCGATCTTGGTCAGGCCGTCCACGAGGTCGGCCACCTCGGTCCCGAACTGCTGCGCGATCGCGTCCTTGGTCGTCAGAGTGTCCTCGAGCACGTCGTGGAGCAGGCCCACGACGATCGAGACGTCGTCGGCCTTCAGTTCCGCGAGGATCGCCGCGACGTTCAAAGGATGGACGAGGTAGGGCTCGCCGGACCGCCGGACCTGCCCTTTGTGCTCGCGCGCCGAGAAAACGTAGGCCCGGCGCAGCAGGTCCTGGTCACTCTGCGGGTTGTACGACTCGACCTTCTCGAGGATCTCTTCGAACCGGATCATGACCCGGACAAGGTTACAGGAGAGTCGAGGCGGCCGATCAGCCGCACCGGCCAGGACGCATCCCCTACCTGCGGGCCCCCTCACCCCAACCCTCTCCCCGAGCGCGGGGCGAGGGGGCAGAGCTGCGCCTCAGCCAGGATGGTGGCTAAGCTCGCCCCGAGAGGAGTCTCCCGACCAAAGGGAGGGAGGAGCCTCTCGGGGCGGGAGCCGGAGCGAACGGAGCGACGAGGCGAGCGGTCGAGCCCTCAGGCGAGCCGCTCGCCGGTGCGTGAGCGCGTCGCGCAGTGAGCGGAGGCGACGGTTGGCGGCGGCTTACCTTCTGTTCTTTTTCCTCTTCCCCGAAGAGGGGCTCGCGGCCGGAGCGTTTCCCCGCGGCGCGGCCGCGGGGGCCGGGGGCCTCGAAGCCGGGCCGGCGACCCGGGGAACGGCGGCAGGGGGAACGACGGCGAGCTTGCGCCGGCCGAGCGCGTCTTTCCAGATCACCACGATCGGCGCGGCCACGTAAATCGAGGAGTACGTGCCGATGATGATTCCGATGATGAGGGTCAGAGAGAAGGTGTTCAAGACCTCGCCGCCCAAGAAAAAGAGGGCGAGGACGACGAGCATCGTGGCACCGGAGGTCAGGATCGTCCGCGACAGGGTCTGATTGATGGAACGGTTGATCAGCCCTTCCAGGGGCTCTTTCTTCGGCGAGCGCTGGTTTTCGCGGATGCGGTCGTACACGACGACGGTGTCGTTGACCGAATATCCGACGAGGGTCAGGATCGCCGCGACGACGACCAGGTTGAACTCGCGGCCGAAGAGCGACAGAAGTCCCACCGTGATCAGGGTGTCGTGGATCAGGGCGACGACCGCACCGACCCCGAACGGAAGCGAGCGGAAACGCCAGGCGATGTAGATGAGCATTCCGAGCATCGACGTGACGATCGCCCAGAGCGCCGTCTTGCGCAGATCGGAGCCCACTTGCGGACCCACGTTTTCCGCCGAGAGGAGCAGAAACGGACCGGCGATCGTATTCGCCTTGACCCATCCCTTTACCGCCGGGGTGATCCCGGCCACGGAGTCGACGTCGGCGGGTGACCGGAAAATGGCCATCTGGGAGCGCTGAGAGATGATCTGCTCCGCGACGTTGCCGTAATAATCCGCGGGTGTTGCGCCCGGACGACCGGCGACGTGGTCGGGATCCGCCGCGACCAGCCGCGCCGCGAGATTGTCCCGCCCCTGGATGTTCAGATCGAGTCGCGCCGGGTCGGCGGCGGCCCCGAGTCCCTGGCGCAGCAGGCCGAGGACTTCGGATGTGATGTCACGGCCTTCCTTCTTCTGCTGCTGCACGCGAATCAGGACTTCGTTCTTCTCGGCCGCCTCGTAGCGCTGAATGCCGTTGTCTCCGAAGTTCCCCGTGTCGAGGAGCTTGCGGAGTTGATCGATGTCCGGCTTCTCACGAAACCGGAGCGCGATCTGCGTTCCGCCGGCGAAGTCGATTCCGTACTTCAAACCCCCGTGGGAAAAAATGGAAATGAGCCCGATTCCGATCAGGGCCCACGACGCACCGATGGCCCACCATTTCCAGCGGAGAAAATCGATGTTGGTCTGGCGAAACAGTTCCATATGGCCCTTCGCTAGATAGAGAGCGCGTCGATGTGCTGGCGCCGGCCGTACTCGAGCTCGAACACCGTATGCGAGACGAAGACCGCGGTGAAGACGGAGATGAGGAGACCGATGAGCAGCGTGACGGCAAATCCCTTGACGGGGCCCGTTCCGAACTGCAGGAGAAAGATGGCGGAGATCACGACCGTGATGTGGGTGTCGATGATCGTCGCAAACGCCTTGGAGAAGCCGTTTTCTATGGCCGTTTTCGGAGCCCGGCCCGCGCGAAGCTCCTCGCGGATCCTCTCGAAAATAAGCACGTTAGAGTCGACCGCCATGCCGATCGTCAGGATGAACCCGGCGATGCCCGGAAGCGTCAGGGTCGCATTGAACAGGGACATCGCCCCGAGAAGGAGGATCGCGTTCAAGACGAGCGCGAGAACGGCGTTCCAGCCCGCTCTCCGGTAGTAGAAAACGACGGCGAGGAAAACGAGGAGCATTCCGGCGATCGAGGCCGTAATCCCCTTGCGGATCGAGTCGAGACCGAGCGATGGCCCGACCGTCCGCTCTTCGAGATACGTCAAGCCGGCCGGCAGGGCGCCCGCGCGCAGCACCAGCGCGAGGTCGTTTGCCTCTTCCGGCGTAAAGCTCCCGTTGATCTGGCCCTGATCCGTGATGCGCTCATGGATGACGGGGGCCGATTGCACGCGCTTGTCGAGGACGATCGCGAGCAGGCGGTTCACGTTCGCCGACGTGGCGGCGCCGAACTTCTCGGCCCCTCCCGCCGTCAGGAAGAACGAAATCGAATTGCCGCCCATCTGGCTGCGGCTCGGCCGCGCGTTCTTCAAGTCCCGGCCCGTGATCGCCGCGGCCTTGCGCAGCAGGTACCAGCTGGCCCCGCGCTGGCCCGCCTCCGGCTTTCCTTCCATTAGCTCCATGTCGGGCGGCACCTTGCCGTCCGGTCCGAGCAGAGAAGCGCGGTCCGTCGAGGGGCCCTTCTCGACGATCTTCAATTCGAGAAACGCCGTGTTCTTGATGAGGTCCTTGACGCGCTTCGGGTCGTCGATCCCGGGCAGCTGCACCAGGATCCGGTCCGTCCCCTCCCTGGCGATCAGCGGCTCGGCGACGCCGAACTCGTCGACGCGGTTGCGAATGGTTTCGATCGCCTGGGTCACGGCGCTTTCTTCGGTCGACCGCCGCGACGCGTCCTTCAGGGTGAACGCGTAACGCCCTCCGGAGGAACCGGCCGTCCAGTCCGGAAGCCACCGCTTGCCAATCTCGTCGAGCTTCTTTTCATCGGACACGGAGGCCGCCGTGAACGAGGCATCGGAGGGATACTCGAAGGCCCCCAGCGTCACGCCCTGCTCCCGCGCCTGCGCCTTCACGGTCTCGACCGCCTCGTCCCGCTCCGCCTTGACGGCGTCGGAGGTGTTGACCTGGAGAACGAGATGGATGCCCCCCCGGAGGTCGAGCCCCAGCTTGATGCCCCGCTTCAGGGCTTCCGAGATCGGCGGCCGCCCCGCTCCGACCCAGTCTTTCTTCGCGTGCGCGTAGCCGGTCGCCACGTATCCGCCGACGATTCCGGCGACCACCAGCACGATTAAGAGCACGCGCCAACGCAGCCTCTTGGACAAACAGCCTCCCTTGGAAGAACGGTGGAGTCTACAAGGAGTCGAGGGGGCGTGCCAAGTCCGCCGGCCCGCCCCGGGATGCTAGGTTTTCGCGACGGCCGACGCGGCCGTGTCGGGTTCCCCGGCGGGCCCGGCGATCCCGGTCCTCAAGACCTTGACCTTGACGTTGTCCGCGATCTGAAGGACCACGAAGCCCCTCTCCTCGTCGACGGCCGTGATGCGCCCGAAGATGCCGCCCCCCGTGACGACCTCATCGCCCTTCTTGAGCTTTGCGATCATCTCGGCGGTCGCCTTCTGCTTCTTCCGCATCGGGGCGATCAGGAGGAAATAGAAGATCGCGAAGATAAACGCCATAGCCACGAGCGGCGAGGAGAAGAGGCTCATGGGACCGGTGGGCGCCGCGGGCGCCGTCTGCTGAAGAAGGGAGACGAGCTGGATGAGCATGGCGCGACTATAAGTCAGATGGCGTTGCGCGGCCCGGAGACCCTCCGACCTTGGCCGGCGGGCCGCTCACGGCCGTTGGGGCTCCTGGATCGCCGGAAGCCGCGCTCCGGACCGCGGCATCGCCCGTCCGGCGGCGATCGCCCGGTCCCAGAACGCGAGGAAGTTCTCGCCGAGAACGCCGCGGACTTCCGCCTCGGTGTGGCCCCGCCGCAGAAGCTCCTCCGTCAGCTTCGGCAGCTTCGACACGTCCTCCAGGCCCACCGGAGGGTCTTCGATCCCGTCGAAGTCGGTGCCGAGCCCGACGGCGGCGGGGCCCGCGATCCGGATGACTCTCTCGATGTGGTCGACCACGCGCGTCCATTCCGCGCGGCGCCGCTTCAATCCATCGACCAGCGCCGAGACCTCGGCGTCCCGTTTCGCCCGATCGCTCCGATAACGGGATTCGATCTCCGCCACGCGCGGAGCGAGCTCCGCCTTCTGCCGGACGAAATCGTCGACCACGGCCTGGTCGAGGAACGTCGAGCTCACATTGATCATGACGACGCCGCCCTTTGCCCCGATGGCGCGGATCTGCTCGTCCGTCAGATTGCGCGGCATGTTCGCCAGCGCGCGGCAGGAGGAGTGGGAGGCGAAGACGGGGGCTTTCGAAGCGGCGAGAACGTCCGCGAGGGTCTTGTCGGAGACGTGGGAGACATCGACGAGCATGCCGACGCGGTTCATTTCGAGCACGACCTCGCGGCCGAAGCCGGTCAGGCCGCCGTGGACCGCCATCTTCTTCGGGTCAAAGCCCCAGGCGAAGAAGTCCCCGGCGGAGTCGGCCCATCCGTTCGTGTTGGTGTGTGTCAGGGTCATGTAACGGGCGCCGAGGCGGGCGAAGGACGAAAGGGCGCCGAGAGAATCTTCGATCGCGTGGCCGCCCTCGATACCGATCAGGACGGCAATTTTTCCATCCCTCTTTGCGGCGCGGACTCCCGCCGGCGAGTCCGCGAAGACAAAGCCCGGGGTGCGCTCCGCCAGCCGGTGAATCAGGTCGATCAGCTCGAGCGTCTTCCGCGCCGAGCCGCCGGTCTTCGCAAACGACGCCGGCACGTAGGCGGCGAAGAAGGGCGCCGTCACACCACCCTCCTTCAGCCGCGGGAGATCGACGTGCCCCGTCTTCCCCCGGACGGTGAGATCCACCCACTCTTTTTCGAGGCGCTCCGGAACGTCCTCGTGCGTATCGACCACGATCGCGGAAGCGTGGATGCGAGCCGCGCGCTCTCTCAGGGTCTCGGAACGGAGAGAAAAAGAAATCAGAATCCCCGCGAGGAAGCCGGCGAGAACTTTTCGCATTTGCGACACGCTACATCAAGGCTGACTCACTCTCGTGACATCGCCGTGAACTCTCACGCCCGACTCCCGTCGCGCACTGAACGTGGAATCCTCGCCGAGGTGAACGAAGATCTTGCCCCTCATGAGTTCTCCATCCACGACGGCCCAGCCGCGCCCGGAGCCGCGATCATCGTCGTCCTCACCCTCCCATGAGAACTCGGCGGCACCGCTCCCATCCCGCTCGCCGGCCCTCCAGTCGAGCCAGCCGTGCACCGTGCCGAACTGAAATTCACCCTGCCGGTTGCCGGAAAACTCGATGAAGGCCGGCACCACGAGATCCCGATAGTCCTGGTCCCACTTTTCCATTCCAGTGATCCTCCACCGGCCAACGAATGGGCTCCGCTTCACCGGCTCTCGCTGAGCTGCGCCCGGAGATTCTTGAGCGCCTCCTCGACCTCTCTGCCCTTCGACTCGATGATGTCCAGCAGCTCCTCGGGAGTTCGTGTGTCCTCGTCTCGCTTCGCGTTGGGATTCACCGCCTTGAGGTCATATCCGCTCGCTTCTATCTCCGCTCGGGTGACGGTCCAGCTTCGCGCGCTGTCCGCTCGCGTGGGAATCAGCCGCAGGAACTCGTCGAACCGGTCGAGAGTCAGCGGCGTCTTCTTCCCGACCTTGATGTCGGAGAGGTCGTAGTACCAGACCTTCTCCGTGGGTCCTCCGCGCGTGAAGAAGAGGAGATTCGTCTTCACTCCTGCGCCAGCAGACACGAAGACGCCGGGTGGCAGGCTCAGGATGCACCAGAGATCGCAGTCATCGAGAAGCTTGCGCTTCGTCTGAACGAACGCGTGCTCGTTCGTCCGGAAGAGGACGCCTTCGTCGATGACCATCCCGCAGCGGCCCCCGGGCTTGAGACTGTCGATGACGTGCTGGAGGAAGAGCACCTGCGTCGCACTCGTCTTGTACGCGAACTGCGTCTGTGCTTCTTTCCCCTCCTTGCCGCCGAAAGGAGGGTTCATCAGCACGACGTCAAAAAGCGCGGGCGCCTCGGTGAACAGCCCGCCATATGTCTCCTGCCCCGTGAGGGCGTTCCCATGCCACAGGTTCGGCTGGTCGACCCCGTGAAGGATCAGGTTCGCCAGGCCGATCGGGTAGATCAGATTTTCCTTCTCGCGGCCAAAGAACGTCCGCCGCTTCAGCGTCTCGATGTCGTCCGCAGTTGCGGAGGAGCCGAGCCGGTCGCGCATGAACTCGTAGCTCTGGGCGAGGAAGCCTCCCGTTCCGCACGCCGGGTCGTAAACCGTCTCGCCGACGCGGGGCTGAACCGTCCGCACGATGGCGCGAATGACCTCGCGAGGCGTGAAGAACTGCCCGCCGTCGTTGCCCTTCTCCCCCATCTTCAGCAGAAGGCCCTCGTAGACCTGCGACAGCGTGAAGACGTGCGTCGGATCGACCGCTTCGGAGCTGATCTCATGGACCTTGTCGATGACGTCGAGAAAATTTCTCTCCGTGTCGATGCGCGTCCGCTCGACGCCCGACATGATTTCGCTGATAACCTTCTGTCTCGGCGCTGCTCCGGGCCGGCTCTCGAGAGCCTTCAGATGAGGAATCAGCTCGCCGTTCACGAACCCGAAGACCGCGCCCAACGCGCCGTTCTGAAGCTCCTGCCGCTTCGGTCCATCCGGCGCCGCCCAATCCCGCCACCTGAACGGCGATTCGAGGGAGGGCCGGAACTCCGCGCCGACGGCCTCGGCCTCCTCCGCTTCGCGCGTCTCCCGTTCGTCCAGGATCCGCAGAAAGAGGATCCACGTCAGCTCGGGTACGTATTGCAAAGCGCCGGCGCAGTTGGAACGACGCATGACATCGCAGATCGCCTTGACCGCGGAGTTGACCGACTGAGGCGAAGCGAGTCGTTTCGCGCCGTTCGTTCGCGCAGTCCTGGCCATCAGCTTTTCTTCGCCGGAGCCAGTCGTGCCGGTTCTTCCAGGATGTGGAGCAGCTTCGTCGCGCAATACACCCGGCCGCGCTTTGCATCCGATATGCGCTGGACGACGTCGAGGGCTTCCAGTTTCTCGAGCGCTCGTTCGGCGGTGGTGTACGCCACCTTGAGCTTCGCGGCGGCCCGCTTCACGGTCCAGAAAGGGTTGCCCGCGAGCAGCTCTACGAGAGCGGACGCGGCTTTTCCGCCCGATCCGGACGCCTTCTGGCGCCAGTCCGCCAGGATGCGGTTCATCCGAGTGACGCGATCGATCGCATCGTCCGACTGGCGCGCGACGCCAGTCAGGAAGTAGGCGAGCCATTCTCGCCACTCGCCTTTGATGTTCACGTGGAGGAGTCGATCGTAGTACTCGCTTCGTGTCGCCTCGAAGAAGGCCGAGAGATATAGCAGCGGAGTCGGCAGCACGCGCCGTTCGACCAACAGGAGCGTAATGAGGAGCCGACCGACACGGCCGTTGCCGTCGAGAAAAGGATGGATGGCTTCGAAATGCTGGTGGGCCATTCCGGCGTGAACGAGCGGGGGAAGCGTTCGTTCGTGCACGAACTTCTCGAACCGGCCGAGGCTCTCGTTCATCTCCTTCACGGGAGGCGGGACGTAGGTCGCGTTCGCGAGACTGGAGCCCGGCCGCCCGATCCAGTTCTGGGTACGGCGAAACTCGCCGGGCGTCGCCACGTCGCCGCGGACTCCCGTCATGAGCTTTTCGTGGAGTTCGCGGATGAGACGCAGCGAGAGAGGTAGCTTCTCGAGTCGGCGCACGCCATATTCGAGCGCGGCGACGTAGTTGGCGACCTCGCGCAGGTCGGCGGGGCTTCGCTCCACATCGGCGCCCGCCTCGGACGCGAGCAATTCACCTAGCGTGGCCTGCGTTCCCTCGATCTTGCTGGAAAGCACCGCCTCTCGGCGGATGAACGGCCGGATCAAGAGGTGAGGGTTGGGCAACCCGGCGCCCTCTCCGGCCAGCCGACCGATTGCGCGATCGGCTGCGGAAAGGTCGCGGACCAAGTTCGAGGTCCATTCGATCTTCGGCGGCAGTGACGCCGGAACGAAAGCCGTGTAACCCTCGGGGCACCTAATGAAGCGGCCGAACGGCGCGTCGGTGCCCCTGTTTTCGTCTTCGCTAATAGCGGTAATCATTATTATCGTTTTTAATATATTTGATAATAACAGGAGCGGCTCCAAAAGCCAACTTTCAAACCTCCCCGAGAAAAGCACGCCGCAGGAGGGTCGCTGGTAAGGCGGCGATGCCCTCCAACTCCCGTTCGGCGCTCAACCGCGCGCGCTCAACCGTCTCCATCTGACTACGAAGCTCATTGGCAATCCGACGTTGATCCGGAAGAGAAGGCAAGTCGATCGAGACTAAAGCCACTTCCTCGGTTCGAATCCTCGGTAGTTGCCCGGGCGCAACGTTTATTGGAGCCCGCTCGAGAAAGAGAGGACTCCGAAGAAACCAAGCAACGTACTCCGCGTTCGCCTCTTCGCTTACCGAATAGACATATTGATCGACAGAACAAAGCCCGTCGAATTCAGCCACCCAGACCTTATTCAAGTAAGGTCGGAGGTAACCATAGACGACGTCACCTTGCCGGAACGCCGGCTTCCTCCCGGTCAACTCGCTCATCTCGATATCGACAAGGCCTAATCGGCGCCCGGTGCCGGACTCGATGTGCTCCAAGCCAACAAAAATCGCCTTTCCTTCGGGACGATTGCGCGGATGGACAACCTCCCGCCGCTGATGAAGGAGATCGCCCAGCAAGACGCGCCGATATGCGCTCACGCAGCGAACAATCGGCTCTTCGTATCGAGGAGAATCTCAGCCGGCTTTCCGAGCGCCTTCAACGCTTCGAGCCCGCCTGCGCGCCGTACGTCCGGAGTTCCGAAGATCTCCGGGTTTTCGAGCTCTTCGGTGCCGCCCCGTGAGAACTGACCGGCCAGAGCCTTCACCGTAGAGCAGGTTCTAGCCGGCAGAGTTTCCAGCCAGCCCTCGTTCTTGTAACCGAATGCATCCGTCCGTTCCGATCGGGTCCGCGGAGCCGCGCCGTATCCGAGGTCGGCAAGAACATCGTAGAGGTCGAAATCATCCATTCCCTCAACTGCGCGCACTACCGCAGGCGCTCGGCCCGCGTCGGGGAGATGAGACACCAGCTCTCGGCGCTCCGCCTGCGAGATCCAACGCCGGCGGAACTCATCGATAGTCGGCGCTTCCTCGACGAGCTTCGCGGCCAGCCGCTCTTTGTACTCCTCGACCGTGATGGGAAGCGCTCTCCCGTCGACGTTGGTCATGATGAATCGTCCCGCCTCTGTAATCGTCACTTCGAGGCCTTCCACCCGGATCGTCTTCGGAGGGTCGACCGGAGGCTCGCCGGGAGTCGTTCGGGTGACCGTCGCCTTTGTCCGGAAGTCCCGTCCGAAGAGACGGCTCGCGTTCGTGTAGTCCCACACACGGAACATCAGCTTGCCGCTCGGCGGATCGAGCCGCGTGCCGCGCCCGACCATCTGGTAGAAGGCGATCGGCGACTTGACGTACTTGAAGAAGACGATGTTTCGAACCGCGGGAACGTCGACGCCAGTACTGAGCAGGTCGACCGTCGTCGCGACGAAGTGGTGGCGAGAGGCTCCGCGCAGGTCCGCGATGTAGTTGGATCCGGTCACGGACGCCGTGCACTTGAACGCGTAGGGATCGGCTCGGGGACGCCCGTTCTCGACGCACCAGGCAGAGTAGAGGTTGTTCAGCTCCGAGGCCACCGCATCCGCGTGCTGGTCCCGCGCGCAGAACACGATCGTTTTCTGCTCCGGACCGCCCGCGGCGGTGAGACCCTCGAAGAGATCGGAACACATCGCCCGGACGCGGTCGGGAAGCTGGATCTTCGTTTCGAAGTCGGTCGCGCCGAAGGAGTCCTCGGCGACCGTCTCCTGGCCGGTACGGGCGTCCACGACCGACTTACCCGCGAGATCGGCTGGAGACAGAATCGCGTCCCGCTCGTTCTGACTCTGCTCTTCGAGGAAAATATCCCTTCGAATGATCTCGCAGGCGGCGAGGTACCCGTCCTCGATCCCTTGCGCCATGTCGTACTCGTAAATGGGCTCGCCGAAGTGGCGGTAGTTGTCAGAGGTGATTTTCCGGTCGCCTGACTCTTCGGGCGTCGCCTCCGAAATATCGAGCTGCCGGGGCGTCGCCGTAAGGCCGACCTGCACAGCCGTTGGATTTCGGTGCAGCACCTCCGCCCACTTTCCCCAAGCCGAGCGGTGACACTCATCGATGACGATGTGGCTGAAGTAGTCGATCGGGTAGTGCGTTCGGAGGAAGTTCGCATCAGCGTCATCCGAACCCACGTCGAGGGTCTGGTAGGTTGCGATCAGGACGCGTGCGTTCTTCTGAGGCTTCCCGCTCGAAACCGCGGCCGCATCGGCGCCGAACGCGTTCTGGAAAGCCGTCAGCGCCTGCCCCCGCAGCTCGTCGCGATCGCAGACGAAAAGTGCCCTACGAAGCTGCCCGGCATCCGCGATCTTTCGGAGCAGCGCAACAGCGATCCAGGTCTTGCCGGCGCCGGTCGCGAGCGACAGCAACGCCTTCTTCTCCCGGCCCAGGGCGAGCTTCTCCAAGACAGCGCGGATGGCCGCGTCCTGGTAGTAGCGCCGCTGCGCCTCGCCACCCGGATACGGCATCAACAAGGGCCTCGCTGCCGAAGACTCCAGGTCGAACCCGGCCGCGGCCTCCCATCGCCTTCTGAGCTCGTCGGGAGAAGGAAAGAGGGTCAGAGGTCGGGGTTCACTCGTCAAACCGGTCTGGCGGTCGTATTCGACGAACAAGTGGCCGTTGGAGGCGAAGCAGAACCGGACGTTCAGCCGCTTGCAGGCCCCGTAAGCCTTTGCCTGCTCCAGACCGTGATCCGGCGGGAGGTGCTCGGCTTTCGCTTCGAGGAGCGCGAGGGCTACCGGCTGAGCGCCGGATTCACTCGCACCCGCAGCGTGTAATCAACTCGCCCGCGAGGCTGCTTCCGAGCCCGATCTCCCACAATCTCGATCGCCCCAGCTGTTTCCTCCCGCCGGATCAGGTCTTCAGTCCAGCCCCGGGCATGCAGGCGAGGATCGATCAGCTTCGCGCGTGTGTCCGATTCAGAGAAGGACATTCGGGTCGAAAGAGTGTAGCCCGTAGGCCAACAAGCCCGGAACCGAGGAGCGGTCGAACCTACAGGAGCTTCCCCTCCGGCGGGGCGCCGAGCCTCGAGAGGGTCCCCATCCGCACCGCCGCGCGAATCTTCTTCATCCACGTCAGGTAGAAGTGGACGTTGTGGAGAGACAGCAACATCGGGGCGGAGAAATCCTTCAGCACGAAGAGATTCCGGATGTACGCGCGGCTGTGACGGCGGCAGACCGCACAGTGGCAGGCGGGGTCGAGCGGACCGAGGTCCTCTTTGAACCGCTCGTGCTTGATCACGACTTCGCCTTGCGAGGTGTACGCGTGCCCCATGCGGCCATTGCGCGTCGGGAGCACGCAGTCGAAGAGGTCGATTCCCGACCGGACCGACTCCAGGAGATCCGACGGGGTCCCGACCCCCATGAGGTACCGCGGTCGATCGGCGGGAAGGAGGGCCGCGGAAAACGCCGTGATCGACCGGATGGCCTCCTTTGACTCTCCGACCGCGACGCCGCCGACCGCGTACCCCGCAAAGTCGAGGTCGACGAGCCGCGAGGTGGAATCGCGCCGCAGGTCCTCGTAGGTGCCCCCCTGCACGATGCCGAAGAGAAGCCCGGGCCCCCTGTAAGCCTTCTGCGAACGCTTCGCCCACGCCGAGGAGAGCTCGCAGGCGTTCTCGACCTCGTCGCGCTCCGCCGGAAAGGGAGGGCAGATGTCGAGCGCCATCGCGAGGTCGACGCCGAATTCGGACTGCAGATCCATCGCCCGTTCGGGAGTCAGGAAATGCTTCGACCCGTCCTCCGGGCTCTGAAATTCGACGCCGTCCGGCGTGATCCTCCGGCGGGAGGCCAGGCTCATGACCTGGAACCCCCCCGAGTCGGTCAGGATGGCCCGGGACCATCCGATGAAGGCGTGAAGGCCCCCGGCCCGGCGGATGATTTCGATCCCGGGCCGCACCATGAGGTGGTAGGTGTTCGCGAGCACCGCCCGGCAGTCCCACTCCTCGAGCCGGTCGAACTCGACCCCTTTGACGGCGCCGCGCGTCCCGACCGGAAGAAAACAGGGCGTTTCGATCCGGCTGTGCGCCGTCGAGAGAACGCCCGCGCGGGCGGAGGTGGAAGGATCGGCCGCCACCAGCGAGAAGGGAGAGGACATGTCGGGCGTCAGGGGGAAATCGCGCGCTCGTCCCGGGTCAGAAGCGGAGCCTCGCGTCGAGCGCGCCGCCCAGGTCCCTCCGGTTCGTCGACGAGAGAGACGTGCCTCCCTCCGTCGAGAAGACGACGGCCGCGTTGACCGAGAGCATCTTCAGGCCGAGCCCGATCCCGGCGGAGTAGGCCCAGTGGGGATCGGGCGCCGCGGAGTCGCGGAAAGTTCCGGCGCGGATCGCGAAAAAAGGCAGCTTGAGCTCGACGCCGGCCGCCAGCTGCCGGCTCCGGCCTCCCGGCAGAAGAGTGTCGGTCTCGCGCAGGTCATAGTCGACGGCGACGAGCAGAAGGCCGACGGGAGTGACGGCGACGCCGGCGCGGAGGGTCCGCGGCAGACGGTAGGCGGAAGGGGCGCCGACGAGGCCCGGACTGGCGGGATCGCGGGCAACGTCGAATTGAGGCTGATTGATCGCGGTCGAAACGAGCCCCACGCGCGCCTTCCCTCCGAGATTCAGCATCGCGCCGGCGTCGAAGGCGAATTTTGTCGAGTCGCGCCGATTCTCGTCGAACGCCCGCCGGGAGATCGCCACCGGGTCCGAGACGTCCTCGTCGAAGATGCCGCGGCGAAGGAAATAGGTCCGCCCCTGGATATACCGAACGGTCCCTCCGACGAGAAGAGTCTTCGCCAGAAATGACGTCGCGTAGGAGAACCGGGCTTCGCGCGCTTCGAGACCGGCAAACGACAGGCCCGTCGTGTTGTTGGCAAAAGCGCGGACGGGGTCAATCGCGGGGCTGACCGGCAGGACATGGACCAGGTCGATCGTCGGGTAGACGGCCGAGTAGGCCACCTCTCCGATGGCGATTCCAAAACCGCTCTTGCCGAAGACGAGACCGGCGGCTCCCGATCCGACGACGCCGCTCCCGGGCTCCGCGAGGCGAAGGAGGTCGGACACGGCGCCCGGGATGCGGGAGAGATCCTGGCCCGCGCGGATGCGGGCGAGGTCGATCGAGGAGATCCTGTCCACGGCCCCGAGAAAATCGTTCCGGTTGCTCGCCACGGCACCGGCGAAGACTTCGAGGTCGAGCCGCTCGTCCCGCGCGAGACCCGCCGGATTCGTCCAGACGGCGGTGCCGTCATCGGCCACGGCGACCGACGCTCCCCCCATCGCGGCCGCTCGCGGACCGATGACGGGACTCTGCGCGAGGGCGGAGCGAGGGGGCGCGGAGAGGCCGGCGAACAGGAGAAGAAGAGACACGAGAGAAAGACGACGCACCATCGAGATCAAACTATCAGGTCTGCGGGGAGTTCGAACGGGGAATCCGGCCCCGGTGGAAAACGCGCGAATCGAGGCGAGGTGTCTCAGGCCATCGCATGGCCCGCGATCCGCTCGAGCACGGCGATCGGCGCCTGGTTCGGAACGGTCAACGTGCCGCGGCCGATGATGAAGGTCTGTTCCAGCGCGAACTGCCCGGAGAGAACGGCGTGGGTCACCATGTCGGTGAAAACCATCCACGTCGCGTCGGGATGAAACTCGGGACGCTCGGCGCGCGCGCTTTCCTGATACTCGCCGTTCTCCTTCAGAAAGTTATGGAAGGCGAGCATGAACTCGTCGTAGGGAGGCCGCGCCCGCACCGGAAGACCCGCCGAACTCGCCGCGCGCAGGAGAGACCGCGCCACCGTCCGCCGCGAGGCGCGCTCGAGCAGTCCCGTGGAAACGGCGAACCTCTCGGCGAGCTCGGGAAAAGTCTCGCCCGTTTTCCAGACTCGCGGCGCGGCCGGATTCACGTTCGTGAAGATCCTGAAAATCCGGTCTCCGCGCGTCGGACGGGTCGGAAACGCGTCCACGTGAAGGAGATCGTTGCGCGAGTGTTGCGACAACTTGCGGCTGGCCTCCTCCTGCGGGCGGAAACTCGCGTAGTCGAGTTTCCAGCCACGCGCGTATCTCGGAAAAAGACCGGCGGCAAACGCGACGACCGTCCGCGAGTACCGGCCGAGGACTTCGCGCAGCCGACGCGCGTCGTCCGGCCGCTGGCGCGCCACGCCGGTCACGCGTCCGCTCTGCGGGCGATAGGCGATGTTCTTGTGATATCCCGCATCCGCCTGCCGCCGCTCCAGAAGAAAGGCGCGGTGCTCCGGCGCAATCTCGAAGGGGGTCTTCGGGAAGAGAAGGATGTTCCCCTCCTCCAGGACGCGGCAATACGCGCCCTCTCGCTCCGGGCCGGAGGGAGGCAGAGAATCGATGAGAACTACGGCCATGAACGCCTCCTCGGGGCCCGGAGTCTACCGCGCCCGCCGCGGAGATAGCGGTGGTTGACCCCCGAAAAGGCGCGTGCTAGGGTGGGCCGCCTTTCGAGGGAACGATGCCCGATCTCGGGAAAAAGTTTGAGTGCTTCAACTGTAGGACGAAGTTTTACAACCTCGGCAAGCCCGAGGCGATCTGCCCCAAGTGTGGAGCAAACCAGAAGGACGCCAAGTTCGACGAGCCGCCTGCCCCGGCACCGCGGCCGCCCCGTCGCGCGATCCTGATGGAGCCTGTCGCGGAAGAGACCGCCAACGAATTCGGCGACGAGCCCGCGCCGGTGGAAGAGCCGGAGGAAGCGGCCGACGACGACGAGCTGGAAGAAGAAGTCGAAGTGATCGACAGCCCTACGGCGGTGCGCGAGGAAGAAGAGTACTGACCTCACCTTCCGCGGTGCTCCTCGGCCTCGGCTCGAACCTCGGTGATCCCGGTGCGCGGCTTCTCGATGCCCTCGACCGCGTCGCGCGCTTCGCGCTCGTCCTTCGCGTCTCCTCCTTTTATCGGACAGATCCCGTCGGCCACCGGGAGCAGCCTGACTTTTTAAACGCGGTCGCGTTGCTCGACGTGACCTCGACGCCCGGCGACTTTCTGGACCGACTCCGGGAGATCGAGAGAGCCATGGGTCGCGTACCGCGCTTCCGGAACGGCCCCCGGGAGATCGACCTCGACATCCTCGATTTCGCGGGTCTCGTGAGGAATCACCCGGACCCGGTGCTCCCCCACCCGCGACTGGCCGAGCGCCGCTTCGTGCTCGCGCCTCTGGCGGAGATTGCTCCGGAATGGCGGCACCCCGTGACGGGAAGGACGGCCGCCGAAATGCTGAGCGATCTGCCGGAGATCCCCGGCGTCTCCCGCATCGGGGACCTGGGGTCTCTGAGAAACTCGACCGAGAGCTGAGAACGGAGAACGGAGAACGGACGTCTAGCTCCCCTTCCTCCAGCCCGCCAGATTTTTTCGCGCCGCCTCCTGAATGGCGATTTCCTCGACGAGATGGTCCGCGCCCGGCGAGTCCGACACGAGCCGCTCTTCGATCGCAATCGCGTCCCCGATGGCGCCCGACCGGGCGAGCGCCTCCGCGAGGAAGTGGCGGTTGACGAAGTTTCGCGGAGCCTGAGCGAGGGCGAGCCTCAAGAAGCGCAGACCCTCGGAACGGGAAACCCACCCGGTCACGAGAGGAACCCTGGGAGCCTGGTCGTGGACCCGGCCGAGGATCCGATATCCCCCGCCCTCCTCGTACGCGGGGTCGAGCGCGATCACGGTGAGGCAGTCGTCTCGAATCCTGCGCGCCGCCCCTTTGCGGGCCGCCTCCATCTTGCCGGACCCGAGCGACCACTGCCCCCAGGCCACGGCGGTCCAGAAAAACGCTGCGGGGCCGTCGGGGTCCTGACGGACGAGATTCGCGGCGGCCGCGGGGTCGAGTTTCCGGGGATCCGCGTTCCCGCGCCGGGCCGCGACGGATCGGACGCTCCCCTCCCCCGCTTTCCGCGCCCTTTCGAACACGGCGCGTTGTCCCTTCTCGTCGAGCCCGGTGTAGCTCCCCAGGAAGTAGAGAGCGCGCGCCAGCTTCCATTGAGCCTCCGGGACCTCCGGTGCCGCGCGCTCGTAGAGAGAAATGGCTTCCGAGATCTCCCGCGGGTTTGCCAGAGCGCCGTCCCTTCCCGCAGCGCGCGCGGCGTAGTGGCGGTCGGCGTTTTCGAGGACCGTGGAGACGGATTCTTTCGCGGGGGAAATCTTCTCCTGACCACGAACCGAGGCGGCCGCCGCGATCAGCAGCACCGCCGCGGCCTGGAAACGCGCTCGCGTCATCGGCGGGCATTATCGACGAACCGGCGGGGAGTCTTCCCGCAGCGATCCCGAAGCGAATCCCGACGGCGTAGAATTCGCCGCCGGAGGCCGCCATGAGCGATGAGAAACCGGTTTCTGTCAAGGTGACGATCGACGAAGCGACCGCCGAGGGGCAATACGTGAACTTCGCCAACATCCTGCACAACCCGACGGAGTTCGTCATCGACTTCGGCCGGATCGTTCCCGGACGGCCGGACGTGAAAGTGATGAGCCGCGTCTTCACCACCCCGTTTCACGCGAAGCAGCTGGCCCGCGCGCTGGCCCAGAACGTCGAGATCTACGAGCGCAACTACGGCGAGATCCGCTCGGAGTTTCCGGCGCCGCTCCCCGCGACGGAGTCGCCCACCAACTGAGGGCGTTCAAAGAGGCGGGGCAAGAGCTTCCGATCCATTCCCCGCTTCAGCGGACCCTGACGACACCGCCCCCGACGACCACGTCTCCGTCATAAAAGACGCAGGACTGACCGGGAGCCACCGCGCGGACGGGCTCGTCGAAGAGGACGCGCGCGGAGCCGTCCGGCGAGGGCACCACGGTGGCGGGCGATTCGACGCCGCGGTGTCGGACGCGCGCGCCCGCGCGAAACGGGCCGTCCGGGGCGCCGGACGGGAAACGCATGTCCTCGACGCGCGCCTCCCGCACCAGAAGGTCGCTTGCCGCGCCCACGACCACCCTGTTTTCGGCCGGATGGACGGAGAGGACGTACAGGCGCTCGGCGGCCGCGACCCCGAGGCCCCGCCGCTGGCCGACCGTGAACCGGTAGTGCCCGGCGTGAGAGCCGAGCGGCTGGCCCGCCTGGGTTTCGATCCTTCCCGGCAGCGTCGGAAGCGCAAGGCCCATGGCAGGCGCCTGCTCCCGCACGAAGTCTCCGGCGCGGTCGTCCGGCGGCACGAAGCAGATCTCCTGACTCTCTTCCTTGTCGGCGGTCGGAAGCCGGGCCGATCGCGCGAGCTCCCGCACGTCGCTCTTGGTCAGCTCGCCGACCGGGAAGCGGGCCGCGGAAAGCTGCGCGGGTGTCAGGTCCCACAGAAAATAGGACTGGTCCTTCTGCGGGTCCGCCCCCTTTCTCAACAGGGTCCGACCGGTCGAGGGCTCCGCGGCCGTCCGGACATAGTGCCCCGTGGCGACGGCGTCGCACCCCATCCCGCGCGCGCGGTCCCACAGCGTCGCGAACTTGACTCTCGAGTTGCACGCGGAGCACGGGATGGGCGTCTCTCCCGCGAGGTAGGAGGCGACGAATGGCCGCACGACGTTTTCCGCGAACTCTTCCTGCAGGTCGAGGACGTAGTGCGGTATGTCGAGCGCCCACGCGACCTTCCGCGCATCCGAGAGGTCATCCGCGGCGCAGCAGCGGCTCGTACGGCCCGATTCCGCCGACCTGTCCCAGAGCTGCATCGAGAGGCCGACGACGTCGTGCCCATCGCGCTTTAAGAGAAGGGCGGCGACCGACGAGTCGACGCCCCCGGACATGGCGACCGCAATGCGCATGGCGGGAAGTTATCAGCTGCGGGTCGGGAGGCCGACCGGCGGCTAGTCCTTCCCCGTCACGATCAGCATCAGCGTCGAGCCACCGATCGAAAACTCGGCCTGGTTCTCGAGGACGACCTCCAGAATACGTTCCTCGCCCACGAAAGTCCCGTTCGTCGAGCCCAGGTCGACCAGCGTGACCGTGTCGCCCGTCAGCTCGATCGTCGCGTGATGCCGGGAGATCTCGGGGTCTTCGACGTTGATGTCCGCGTCATGCCGGCCGAGAACGACTCGCGCCTTCTCGACGACGTAGATCCTGCCGGCGTCGGGTCCCGCGATTACCGCGACGGAAACGCGCGACTCCTCCGGCATTTGGAGAGGCGGGGCCTCCCGCCGGCGCGCCCCGCCCGTAACGACCGGAGACGAGCCCCCGGCGTCCCCGTCGTTCGCAAGACGCAGGACCGTGTCCTCGGCTCCGGAGCCCGGGGCGTCTGAAGTTCCGGACGTCGCCGCCTCGTTGAAGATGTCGAAGATCGACAGACACTTGGTGCAGCGGACTTTTTTCGACGCCTTCCCGCCGAACCGCTCGGGATCGTACCGATATCGCGCGTAACAGCGGTCGCATTCGATGATCATGACGCCGCTCGACCCGCGACGACCGCTTCCGCCGCGGCAACCCGCGCGTGCCGGCGGACGGCCTCGACCGCCTCCGGAAGACGCCGCAGCACGTCGTCGACCTCTTCCCCGGTGTTCCAGCGCGACAGCGAGAACCGAATGACCTCGCGCGCCTCTCGCGGCGCGAACCCGAGGGCCAGAATCGCGGGCGAAGCCTCGAGCGTCCCGCTCGAGCACGCGCTCCCCGCCGAGACCGCGATGCCTTCGAGGTCGAGCCGGACGAGCAAAGTTTCCGCGAGCGCGCCCCCGAATCGGATCGCGGTCGTGTTGGAAAGCCGGGGAACGGACGCTCCGATCGCGGCCGTCTCGGGGATCGCCGAGAGGATGCCCCGCTCGAGCCGGTCCCGCAGATGCCCGATCTTCCCCGCGTCGATTTCGAGACGCTCCCGGGCCAGGCGAGCCGCCACGCCGAACCCGACGAGGGCCGCGGTGTTCTCGGTTCCGCCGCGGAGCCTCTTCTCCTGCCCGCCGCCCGCGGTCCGCGCCGCGATCCGGACGCCCTTCCGGATGAAGAGAGCGCCCGCGCCTTTCGGACCGTGCAGCTTGTGCGCCGAAATCGAGAGAAGGTCGACACCGAGACCGCGCGCGTCTAAGGGCACGCGCCCCGCCGCCTGGACCGCGTCCGTGTGGACGAGCGCCCCGGCCGCGCGCGCGCCGCGAACGATCTCCGCGACGGGGAAAAGGGCGCCGTACTCGTTGCTGGCGCTCATCACGGACACGAGCGCCGTGTCGCGGCCGATCGCCTGGACCACGCGATCGGGATCCAAAGCTCCGGACGGATCGGCGTCGACGACGCGGACCGCGATGCCGGGAGCCGCTTCGCGGACCGACGGATGTTCGGCGCCCGAGCGCAGCCAGGGCCCTCCTGTTTCGGCCGTGGCCCCGTGGATCGCCATCGCGTTGGCTTCCGTCCCGCCGGAAGTGAAGAAGATTTCCTCGGGCAGAGCGCCGATCAGCCGGGCGACCTCCTCGCGGGCTTCCTCGACGGCGCGGCGCGCCCGACGGCCTTCGGCGTGCAGCGACGAGGGGTTCCCATAGAGGTCGAATGAGGCCTCCATCGCCAGGAGGGCCTCCGGATCCAATTTTGTGGAGGCGTTGTTGTCGAAATAGATCATCGGCACAGAAGCTCGCGAGCGGTGGAGGGCCGGCCTCTCGCCGGGCCACGTGCAACTCTTTCGATTATCCCCCGATCCTGGAAAGTAAAGGGAGAGTGAAGGAATAGCGCCACGAATCCCCGGAGTTAAGATCTTCGAAAGATGAACCGGGTCCCCCGCTTCGCGCTCTCCTTTTTTCTCTGCGGCGCCGCGGCCGGGCTCATTTCCGGCCAGGTCCCGAAGCCCGATGCGGCGCGCCCGTCGGCCGCGCCGGTCTCGAAAAAGGCCGCCCTCTCCGCGATGCCGGACGACGACCGGAAGTGGCTGACGGAATACGTCGCTCCGATCATCCTGCCCAACGAAGAGAAGCTGTTCCTGGAACTGACGGAGCCACACCAGCGAGAGGTCTTCCAGCAGGAGTTCTGGGCCCGCCGCGAACTGCCTAACCTGTCCTTTCCCATGGGACCCGGGTACCGGCAGCGCTACGAGGAGCTCCGGCAGCTCGCCGATTCGACGTACGACGGGTGGCGCAACGACGCGGGGCGCATGGTGCTGCGATACGGCGAGCCCGGGTCCCTCGATAGGGTCGCCGGATGCGACCGGCTGTTCCGGGACCTCGAAATCTGGACGTACACGAACCTCCCCGGCCACGGGACCATGAAGCAGTTCTTTTATCGGCCCTCTTCTCTGGCGCCGCGGAAGCTCTGGACGGTCGGAACGCGCGACAGCGACGTTTTCCAGCCGGGCTCGTGCCGGAAGAGCTTCGACGCGCTCGCAAGCGACTGCAACCCGGCGGCGGCCGGCAGCTGCTCGCAATCCGGCAGCGTCTGCAACTCGGCTTGCGACGTCTACCGCGCCTATTCCGAGATCCGCTCGCGGCAGGGAAGCGCGATGGGCGGCATGAGCGAGGCAGCCCAGCTCCTCTCACCCCCGCCGATCTCGACCGAGGGCATGGAAAGAGTCCGCGATCGTTTCGCGGGCCTCGCCGCTCCGAACTCCCGGCCGATCGGCGTCGAGGGTCCGTCCGGATCGACCGAGGCAACACCGCCTCCCCCCGCCGGCGGCTCCGCGGCGGCCGGCTCCGCCCCGGCAGCCGGCTCTCCCGGCGCCGCGGCGGGCGCTCCCCCGGCCGGCCAGGTGGCGGCGGGCGGGAAATTCAGCGGCCCCGCGCCGGCCCGCCGGAAGCTCACGGGCAAGGACATCAAGGATCTGACCTCGAAGCTCGAGCCGAAGTACAAAGAGTTCCTCCAGCTCGTCGATCTGATCGTCACCAAAGACGAGAAAGAGGTGTTCCTCCAGATTTCCGACAGCTACCAGAAGGACCGCTTCATCGAGGCCTTCTGGCGGCGGCGCTCGATCGATTCGTCGGGCATCCGGACCGACTACCAGCACGTGTACACCGACCGGGTCCAGCTCGCGAAGGAGCAGTTCCGCAACCTGAACAACGACCGGGCGAAGATCTTCATCATCAACGGCGCGCCGGATGGAATCGTGCCGATCGATTGCCAGGAGGTCTTCGTTCCCCTGCAGATCTGGTACTACGACCGGCTCGAGAGCCTGAAGAGCAAGGTCTATCTCATTTTCTATCAGCCGATGGGAATGGGCGACTACAAGCTCTGGACCCCGCTCGACGGCGAGGGAACCCTGCAGGTCGGCGGGTCGGCGGGCGGCCTTTCCGGCGCGGGAGGACGGCGCGTCGACGTCACCCGGTGCACGGAATGGCGCACGGTCCAGCAGGCCATCTCCTACACGACTGCGGTGCTCGGCTCGGGCGCGATGTCGATGGCCGGGGCCTCGAAGCTCTTCCAGCCGCCGATCGTCGAAACGGAGGGAGTCGACCAGGTCCTGTCGATGACGACGGAGATGGCCGCGGGGGCCGTTCCCGTGGGACTGACCAAGCTGGTTCGTTTTCCCGAGGCGCGCTCCAACAAGATCGGCGTCGATTTGTCCCTGCTGATTCCCAAGAAGGACTTGAAGCCGAGGGACCTCGGCGATGAGCACTTCTACAACGTCGACGTGATCGGCGAGGTGGTCAAGGGCGACCGGCTCATCGACAACTTCAAATACCGCTTCGATGTGCCGACCGGTGAGGTCAACTCGGAGAAAATCCCGGTGACGGTCCGGCGGTATCTCTATCCGGGCGAGTACAAGCTCGTGTTGAAGGTCTCGGACGGCAATCAGAACGCCGAGGGACGGATCTCCGAAAGCCTCGTGGTCCCGGAACAGCCCGACCCCCTCTCGCCGGCCGAGCTCGCGGCTCGCGCTGCCGGGCGCGCCGTCGTCGAAAAGACGAAAGAGGTCGGGTTCGTTTCCTCGGCGGTCTCGCTCCTCCCGATTGCCAGGGAGATCGCGACCGGGCTGCAGCGCTTCGAGACCAAAGTCGCTGAGGGCATCAAGGCCGTCGACTTTTACCTGAACGGCTCGAAGATCATGACGAAGACCCGCGCTCCCTTCCAGGCCGACCTGAACCTGGGTCCCCTGCCCCGCAAGCAGACGGTCCGCGTGGTCGCGTACGGGGAGAACGGCCGCGCCGTGGGCGAAGACGAATACACGGTCAACGAGGGACGTGAAGTCTTCAAGGTCCGGATTCTTTCTCCGGAAAAAGGCGCGAAGGCCGGCGGGCCGACGAGGGTCGTCGCCGCGATCGCCGTTCCCGAGGGCAAGGCGCTTCAGAAGCTCGAGTTCTATTCGAACGAGTCGCGGGTCGCGACGCTCTACCAGGCGCCCTTCGAACAGACGGTCAACATCCGGGATTCGAAGGGCCTCGGTTACGTCCGGATCGTCGGCACGCTCGACGACGGCACGATCGCGGAGGACCTCCGGTACGTCAACGCCCCCGCCTACATCTCGGAAGTCTCGGTCGACGCGGTCGAGCTCTACACTTCGGTGAACGATAAGGGCCGTCCCGTCTCCGGCCTGCAGGCTTCGAACTTCAAGGTGTTCGAGGACGGAGCGATCCAGAAGGTCGAGTCCTTCGAGTACGTGAGGAATCTGCCGCTCTCACTCGGTGTGATGATCGACACTTCGGCGTCCATGCTCGAATCGCTTCCCGACGCCGAGCAGGCCGCGATCGCATTCCTGGACTACTCGATCGGCGCCAAAGACCGGGCGTTCACGGTCTCCTTCGACAACGAGCCCTACATCCTCGCGAAGCTCACGAACCGGAAGGACAAGCTCTACCGTTCGATGGCCGGCCTGCGGGCCGAGGGTTCGACCGCGCTTTATGACGCGATCGTCTTCGGTCTCTACCAGTTCACCGGCGTCAAGGGAAAGAAGGCGCTCGTCCTCGTCACGGACGGCAAGGACACTTCTTCGAAGTTCGACTTCGACACGACGCTCGAATACGTGCGTAAATCCGGCATTTCGATTTACGGCATCGGGCTGCGGATCTCGGGCGCCGACCTCGACGTGAAGTACAAGCTGAACAAGCTCGCGAACGCCACCGGCGGCCAGACATTCTACGTGGACTCCGCCAAGAAGCTCGACGCCATTTACAAGCAGATCAACGAAGAGCTGCGCAGCCAGTACCTGCTGACCTATTACTCGACCAATGCGCCGGGAAAGGACCAGTGGCACAAGGTCGAGGTGAAGGTCGAGCCGACATCGCTCCAGGCGCGCACGATTTCGGGGTATTACCCATAAGCCGTCGCCTTCGCTCACTTGCAGGAGCTGCCTTCGCCGTGCGCGGCGAAGGCACCGGCGAGCGGCTCGCCTGTGGGCTCGACCGCTCGCCTGCTCCCTCCGTTCGCTGCGGCTCCCGCAGCGGGAGGCTCCTCCTTCCCTTCGGTCAGGAGACTCCTCCCGCTGCGAGCTTAGCCACCAGCGTGGTTGAGGCGCAGCTCTGGCCCCCTCTCCCCGCGCGCCGGGGGAGAGGGCTGGGGTGAGGGGCGGGACTCTTGGGGAGGGCTGCGCCGAGAGTCAGACCTGGATTACGGCGTCCCCGCGCTCGGGGAGAGGGGTGGGCTGAGGGGCTCGCAGGGAGTTGGTGCGATTCCTACGAGCCGCGTGCCTGCGCGGGATTCGGGTTGAGGCTGAGGAGGCGTCCTGCCGCAGAAGGGCTGTAGAACGGTCCCTCTCGACTTCGGTGCAGGGGAGCCGCATGAATGCCCCTCGTTAGAATCCATCCATGACCGCCGCGCTCGTCCTGGCCTCCTCCTCGCCTCGGCGTGCCCGGATTCTGGCGGAGATGGGAATTCCTTTCGTGGTGGACGCTTCCTCCGTCGACGAGACGCTTCTCTCCGGGGAGCTCGCCGATTGTGCGGCGGGCCGACTTGCCCGCACGAAGGCGGCGGAGATCGCGCGCCGGCGGCCGGAGTCCTGGGTGCTCGCCGCCGACACGCTGGTCCTCCTCGAGGGCGAGATCCTCGGGAAGCCCCGGAATGACGCGGACGCCGCCCGGATGCTCGCGCGGCTTTCGGACCGGATCCACCGCGTGGTCACGGGCGTGTGCCTTCGGAAAGGAGACCGGGAGGATCTTTCGGAAGTCGCCTGGAGCTCCGTGTCGTTCGCGCCGCTGTCGCCGGAAGAGATTTCCTGGTACGTCGCGACCGGAGAGCCCGGGGACAAGGCGGGCGCCTACGGAATCCAGGGTCTCGGCTCGAGGTTCGTCGTCGGGATCGAGGGCTCCTACACGAACGTGATGGGGCTCCCCGCCGCGGTGGTCTACCGCCTCATGAGGGCATCCCGCGATTCCGCTCTCGCAGCTCTCGCTCTTTTTTCCCCCTGAGCTTCATCTCGTACATCCGCGCATCGGACTGCGCGAGGGTCGACTGGAACTCGGCGTCCATCCGATGCGTTGCCCACCCGACGGAAAGGGACGGCTGCAGCTGCTCGACCCCCGGGATCGCGGGCAGGCGCCTCGCGAGCTCCTCCGCCTTCTGAGCGGCGGACCCCTCGTCGGTGCGCGGCAGCAGGACGAGGAATTCGTCTCCGCCCCAGCGGAACACGAAGTCCGATTCCCGCACGCACGAAGTCAGGTAATTGGCGACGAACTTCAGCACGTCGTCTCCCACCTGATGGCCTTTAACGTCGTTGATTTCCTTGAAGCGGTCCACGTCGGCGAGGAGGACCGAAAGCGAGATCCCGTACCGGCGCACGTTGGCGAGCTCCCTCTTGATGACGTCGTTGAAGTGGTGCCGGTTGTAGAGGCCGGTCAGAGGGTCCCGGACCCCCATTTCCTTGAGCTGCTGGTCGGAATGAAGAAGCTGCTCCATCTCGGCCGCGAGCCGGGACTGGCTCGCCTCGAAGAGAAGAATGATGATTCCGACGGCGACCATCATTTCGAGCAGCATCGCGGCGAAGTTGCCGTACTGCAGCATCTCCGGCATCGCCGCCGGGTCCCGGAAACGCAGGTAACCGAATCCGATGACCGCCTCCTCGACTCCCCAGAGGAGGAAGGAGATGGAGAGGAGCACTCGCCCGGCGCGCGATCCCGTCGTGATCGCGAACGAAACGGCCGCGGTGACGTACCCCGCCGCCAGGACCAGGGCGATGGCCGCCGAGTGGCTGCTTGCGGTGCCGGACTGCATCGCCGTCCACCAGGCGATCGCGACGATCGGCACGACCCACAGAAGTTCGTAGGCTCCGGTGCCGGCCCGCTCGTCGCGGAACCGCCGGACGCCCCGCAGCAGGAAGAGGAGATGAGCGAGAAGCGCGATGTGAAGGAGGAAGATGAAGGATCGCGTCTCCGCGATCATCGGCATCACGAGCTCGAGGCCGAGCCCGCAGAGAAGAAACGCCCACGATGCGATCCAGTCGAGAAAAGCGCGCCGGCGAATCTTCCTGTAGAGAAGCAGAAACAGCAGGAACAGCAGGACCGTCCCTGCCGCCTGGATGAGCAAGGAGAATTGATAAACCGGCATCAAGTTGGTTGGCGATCCTTTTGTCGGCGGGAATCTTACCCGTTGGACGAGTCGGGAGATAGCCCGGATTTCTCCCTGCGGGCAAAGCGCGATACAAGAGCGAGATGACTGGCGGCAGGGAACGGAGACGCAAGACCACGGCCGGCGACGTCGCGATCGTCGCCGCGACGCCGGCGATCGCGCGCGGGGCCGCAGCGTGGCTCGCGCACGATCTCCCCGAAGCGCGCCTCCGCTGTTTCTCCCTCCCGGGTTACTGTGCGCGACGCGGCGTTCCCTTGCCGCTGGTGCTCGCGACCGCGGGCCTCGACCGCGACGCCGACCGCGCGTTCCTTCTTGTCGCGCGTGATCGTCTCCTCTGGCCTCCCGCCTCGGGCGACCTGTACGACGCGATCGCGGGAGTGCTCACGCATCTGCCGACCCGCCGCGTCTCTCCGGCGCTCGGCCGGGGCCCGGGAACGGCGCTCCTTCTCGAGGGGGAGCTGACCAGCGAGCGCGCGCGGGCGGCGCTGAACTCCTCCGCCCGGCACTGGATCGTCGAGCACGTGGGCCGCGTCCGCCTCTCCTCGGCCGAAATCGAGGCGCTCGCCGCCAGAGGCGTCCTCTGGTCGGCGCTTCACCCGGCTCGCCTGGTGGGAGTCGCGTTTTGCGGAGCGGGAGAGCGCGGGATCTTTCCGCGCGGCACGCGTCTGTTCCGGCGCGCGACGCCGGTCATTCGCGCGCGCCGAGCGCCGACACGTAAATCTTCGACTCGATGAACACGTCGAGAAGGGCGGAGTCGATCGCCCCGCGACCGGCCTCAGCCCGAAGAATGTCGAGAGCCCGGTCGCTCGGAACGGCGCCCTTGTACGGCCGATCCCGCGCGGCGAGCGCATCGTAGATGTCGCTGATCGTGATCGCCCGGACCGGCAGGGGAATGTTCGCGGCGTCGAGACGCCTCGGGTAACCCGATCCATCCAGTTTTTCGTGGTGGGCATAGGCCCACTCCGGGACGCGGGCCAGGTCCGCAGTCCACGGGATGCGCGAGAGGAACTGGAAGGTCGAGCTCACGTGTGACTCGATCTCCAGCCGCTCCGACGCGGTCAGACTTCCCCGCGGAATCGAGAGATACGCCATCTCAGCGGCTTCCAGGAGCGGACGGCTCTTTCCGGCAGAATCTCTGTATCTGATTTTCTGCAGGGCGAGAACCTCGGCGCTCGCCTCCGCGGTGAGCAGCGTCGGCTCGTCGGCCCGCGAAATGACAATCCAGGCCTCCTCCAGCAGAGCGGTACGCTTCGCGAGGACGCGCGAGACCTGGTCGTTTGACCAGACGTCTCGGGCCGCGCGCTCCCAGACTTCCGCAGCGGCCGAGAGGATCGCCTGGTCGATCCGCGACCGGATCAGCGCCGCCAGGCCCGGCGGCAGTTTACGCGCCTTCACCAGGATCTGCTCGCGAACCCCGACCTTCCCGAAATCGTGAAGCACGGCGGCATAGCGAAGCTCACGCAGCTCCTCGCGCCCGATGCGGACGTCCGCGTAAGGGCCGGTGGCCGCTGCGTCCACCCGCTCCGCCAGTCCGCAGGCGAGGAGCGCCACGCGCTCGGAGTGTCCGGAAGTCGTGGGGTCGCGCTGCTCGATCGCGGTGACGCTCGCCTGGACGAACCCTTCGAACAGGCGGCGGATGCTTTCCGACAACCTCCGGTTCTCCACGGCGACGGCGGCCTGCGCCGCGAGGGCCTTCGCCACCTCTTCGTTGGATTCGTCGAATGCAACGACCTCGAGCTTGAGAAATGCCGTCACGGAGCCTTCCGGGATGCTCCGGCGGACGCGATTCAAGAGCTGGAGGACGCCGATGGTCTTGCCCTGCGGGGTCGTCAACGGAACAGCCAGCATGGAGCGTGACCGATACCCGTGCTGGCGGTCGAATCCGCCGTCGAAACGGTATGGCGCTCCCGCGGGAAGCGAGGCGACGTCCGGCAGATTCAGGGCCTGGCCGGTTTCGGCGACGAAGCCGGCGATCGAAGAGTGATCCAGGGGAACCGTGCGCTCGACGAAGTCGAACCGGACCGAGTCGTTCTGCGCGCGAACGATGCGCAGGACCGGCGGGCTTACCCCCTCTTCGACGAGATAGAGGCTCCCCGCATCGGCGGCGGTCAGCGCGCGGGCGCTCGACAGGATCGTCTCGAGGAGCCGTTCGTGGTCGCGTTCGGCGGAAAGCGCGATTCCAACGTCGACGAGAGATCGGATTTCCGACGTCCGCTCGGACAGCTCCCGGCGCGCGCTCCCGGACCAGGCCCGGTCTTCGAGCACGCGCAGGAGGGAGCGGACCGCGCGGGCGAGGTGCTCCGAAGAGGCGCCTTCCGGAAGAGAGAAGTAAAAACGCGCGGACCAGAACGGGTCGATGTCCCCCGGCCGTTCCCCCACGAGGAGCACCGCGATGCGATCCGCGGCCGTGCCCACAGACTGGAGGGGCGGTCTCTCGAGCGCGCGGGCGAGCGAGGCGTCATACAGGACGACCGCCACTTCGTTTCCCGCAAGCTGCCAGTCGGGCAAAAACCGCCGCGGCTCGAGCCTTTCCTCGGGAAGATGAAACAGAAGCTCCGCGACCGGGCGGCCGTGAAAGACCACCCGCCGGAACCCGCTCGGCTCGCCGGGAGGCACGGAGAAAGTATGGCAGACAGAGAACAGCTCCGGCTCCCCTCCCGCCAGGCTCCCCCTCCGCGCCACGATCAGAGGCGAGCCGGCTCCCTCCTCCCCTCTCCACCCGCGACAGCGGGGGGAGAGGACGGCTGAGGGGGGCAGGCGCGCAAAGCGCTCTTTAGATTTAAGGGGAGACTTGCCCCCCCCCCCACCCACCCCCCCGGCCGGGGGGGGGGGGGGGTCCCCC
>JBBSGZ010000013.1:0-48028 GCA_038253555.1 Thermoanaerobaculia bacterium | reverse complement strand
GCGCGGCGAAGGCACCGGCGAACGGCTCGGCCGGATGCGGCCTCGACCGTTCGCCTCGTCCCTTCGTTCGCTACGGCTCCCGCAGCGGGAGGCTCCTCCTTCCCTTCGGTCAGGAGACTCCTCCCGCTGCGAGCTTAGCCACCATCCTGGCTGGAGCGCAGCTCTGCCCCCTCGCCCCGCGCTCGGGGAGAGGGTTGGGGTGAGGGGACCCGCAGGCAGGCGTCCCGGGTTCGCCCGGGCTATTGAGGACGCCGCCTCCCTCTGCTGTGCTGGGGGAAGCGAAAAGCTCTCGAGTGCGGGGAAGGACTCGGGGGGAAGGCGGCGGGAATCAGACACGGCTGCGTCAGGGCGCCCGGTTTGTCCGGCGTATGCCCGACATGAGAAATTTGGAGCGCATCCAAAACGTTGGATTCAGCGCCGCGGGTGAGAAAGCGTGATTTTTGTAACTATTGATTTAAATAGGCTTGTAGCCTGATCTCTCCCGGCGGACCATGGCATCCGGTTTGCTGAATTGGCGCTCGTGACCCGCCCCCTGCCCCGAATTATGAAGGGGATCCTGGGCGCCCTCGCCGTGGTGATCGCGGCGGGGACGCTGGGGCTCGCCTTTCTCTCTTTCACCCGCAAGGTCGAAAGCTTTGCACGTGCCGGATTCGACAGTCGACCGTCGGGCGGGGGCCTCGTCTTGAGGTCGGTCGAAAAGGACAGTGCCGCCGCGCGCGCCGGGATGGAGCCCGGCGACCGGCTCATCACCGCCGACGGTCGCACCGCCGCATCCATCCCGGAACCCGACCGGACGCTCGCGCGAAAGCCGTTCCCCCACCGACTCCTGGTCGAAAGGCGCAGTGAGATCCGCGAAGTGCTTCTCGGGAAGGTGACGGCGCGCCCTGACTGGCCCTACGTTTTTCTCGCGTTCGTTGGCCTCCTGTACCTGACGATCGGTTTGTTCACCGCCGCGCGGGACCGCTCCGCCGCGTCGCGCGTGTTCTGCATCATCTGCCTGGCCTCGTTCGCGGTGTACACGATCACGCCCGCGGGTCCGCGAGACGGCGCGTGGCGGGCGTTTCTCCTGACGGAGGATGCCTATCGAGCGATTCTGCCGGCACTCCTGCTTCATTTCTTCCTGACCTTTCCCAAACCGATTTCGCGGCGGAAGCTGATCCCCCTTCTCTATCTCCCCGGGGTCGCGTACCTCGTCCTCCAGGAGGGGCCGTTCTTTCTCCCCGTCGCGAATCCGGCGGTCCTCCTGGAGTGGGCGACCCGATTCTGGCTCCTGTATTTCGCCGGCTCCGCCGCGGCCATTCTGGTGCGCGTGGGACGCCTCATGGGGAGCTCCCGCGACGACGCGGTGGCGGAGAAACAGGTTCGATGGATCGGTCTCGGCGTAACGGTCGGCCTCGCGCCCTTCCTGCTGCTCTACGTCCTTCCACGCATTCTGGGACTCTCATCGCCCCTCCTCGCCAACGCCGCCGTCATCCCCCTCGTCCTGATCCCGCTCGCGTTCGCCTACGCGATCCTCCGGTGGCGCCTTTGGGACGTGGAGATCTTCGTGCGCGAAGCGCTCGCGACGACCGCTGCCGTGGTGCTGGGAGGCATGGCCTTCGTGCTTTTGAACGCCCTCCTCGACCGGACGCTCGAGGGAATGGCGGAAGCCGGTAAGAACGTGATCGCGTTCGGCTCCGGTCTCGTGCTCGCTTCGCTGCTCGTCCCGATGAAGAAGCGAATCACGGGCGTCCTCGAACGAATCCAGTACCACGACACGTACCGTGCGCGGCGGGCGCTGCTCGACGTCGCCCGCGATTTCTCGACACCGCGGCCCCGCGAGGAGCTCGTCCGCGCGATCGTGCAGCGCGTCGAGGAGGGAATGCACGTCGTTCCCTGCGCCCTGTTCCTGCTGGAGGAGCGAGGCCTTCCTCTGCCGGAGGCCAGGCTTCTCAGGGAAAACCTGTTTTCGGTCGACGTGTGGAGAATGCGGACACCGGGCTTTGGCGAGGAATCGGTCGAAGGGGCGGCGCGGCTTCACGAAGCGGGGTACCGGACCTTCCTCGCGATGCGATGCGCGGGCCAGTTAGTCGGCGCCCTCGGCGTCGGGCACAAGGACGGCCGCGTCCCTCTTTCCTCCGAGGATGAGGCTCTCCTGGTCGCCGTGATGGCGCAGGCGGGGCTCGCGTACGAGAACGCCCGCCTCTACGGCGCTCTCGCGGAGCGACTCGAAGAGATCCGCACGCTGCAGCAATACCAGGAGAGCGTCATTCGATCTTCCTCTTCCGGAATCGTCGTTCTCGATGCGGAAGAGCGCGTGCACACCGCCAATCCCGCGTTCGCCGCGCTCGTCGGAAAAATAGAAGCCGAGCTTCGCGGGCGCAGGTTCGAAGACGTGATGCCCGGCGTGGAGCTGCCCGAGTTCACGGAAACCGACAACACGATCGAGGCCCGGTTCGAGAATGCCGGCGGCGAGGAGCGCGACGTGCGCGTTTCCGTCTCGGCCTTCCAGGGCGCCCCGGAGCGCAAAGTGGTCCTGGTGGATGACGTAACCGATCGCCTTCGCGCCGAGCGGGCTCTTTCGGAGCGCGAGCGGCTCGCATCTCTCGGAGTGCTGGCGGCCGGCGTGGCTCACGAAGTAAATACGCCCATCGCGGGCCTTTCCTCGTATGCGCAGATGCTCCTGGCCGACACGGCGCCCGGCGACCCGCGCTATGCGATCCTGAAGAAGATGGAGAGGCAGACGTTCCGCGCGGCGCATCTGGTCAACAACCTTCTCGAGTTCGCGCGCCCGAGGGCCGCGGCCCGCGTCCGGACGGATTTGAAGCGAGTCCTCTCGAACGCGGCGGAGTCCGTCGAGACGACGCTCGGCAGCCGGCACCTGGCGTTTGACCTCGACGGGTCGACCGGCCCCATCTGGGTCGAGGGCGATCCGCGCGAGCTCGAGCAGGTTTTCGTCAACCTGTTCACGAACGCTCGCGATGCCTCTCCGGAAGACGGCGAAGTCTCTTGCCGGCTGCGGGAGGAGGTCGGAACTGTCCGCGTCCTGATTTCAGACCGGGGAGACGGTCCTCCGCCCGGCGACGGAGAGAGGCTCTTTCAGCCGTTCTACAGCACTAAGACGTCCGGCGGCACGGGTCTCGGTCTGGCGATTTCGCGTGACATCGTCCGCCGGCACGGCGGCGAGATCGGCCTCGAGGCCCGTCCCGGAGGAGGCGCCGAGGCATGGGTGACCCTTCCGCTGGCCGCGCGGGTCTCATGACTCGTTCCCTCCGCATCCTCGTGGTCGACGACGAGGAAGTGATTCGCGATGTCCTCGCCACGCTGCTCGAACGCCAGGGCTGGAAAGTCACCACCGCCTCCAACGGCGCGCGCGCCCTGTCCGCCTTCGAAGCGGAGCCGCACGACGTCGTTCTGCTCGACCTGATGCTCCCGGATCAATCCGGCCTCGACGTGCTTCGCGAGTTGCGGCGCCGCGACCCGGACGCGGTGGTCGTGATCGTGACGGCCTACTCCTCCATCGAGGGGGCGATCGATGCGATGCGCGAGGGCGCGTTCCACTACATCCCGAAGCCGTTTCAGAACGAAGAAGTCCTCTTGACCGTCGAAAAAGGCGCCGAGACGCGGCGCCTGACGGAGGAGAACCGGCGGCTGAAGGAGGAGCTCTCGCGTCGCTTCGGACTGGGTCGCATCGTCGGAAAATCCGAGGGGATGCGCAAGGTCTTCGAGCTCGTACGCCTCGCGGGCCCCTCGAAGTCGACGATTCTGGTGGAGGGAGAGAGCGGCACCGGAAAAGAGCTCGTCGCACGCGCCATCCATACGCACTCGCCGCGATCCGGCGCGGCGTTCGTCACCGTGAACTCGGGATCGATGCCGACCGAGCTTCTCGAATCGAACCTGTTCGGCCACGTCCGCGGAGCGTTCACGGGTGCCATCGCGAGCAAGAAGGGGCTTTTCGAGTCCGCGGACGGCGGATCAATTTTCTTCGATGAGATCGGAACCGTGGGTCTCGAAACCCAGGCGAAGCTCCTTCGGGTCATCCAGGAAAGGGAGTTCATGCGGGTCGGCAGCGTCGAAACGCAGAAGGCCGACGTGAGGATCATCGCGGCCACCAATGTCGATCTGAAGAGACTCGTCGCGGAAGGCAAGTTCCGCGACGACCTCTACTACCGGCTCTGCGTCATTTCAATCTCGATTCCGCCCCTGCGCGAGCGCCGCGAGGACATTCCCCTCCTGGCCGATCATTTCGTCCGTGTCTACGCCTCCGAGAACAACAAGTCGATCACCGGCCTGTCGGCGAATGCACTTCGCGGTCTGCTCGAGTACGACTGGCCGGGCAACGTCCGAGAGCTCGAAAACGCGATCGAGCGGGCAGTCGTCCTCTGCCCCGGAGGGATGATCGAGGTCGATCTCCTCCCGGAAAGCGTTCTTTCACCGGACCGCTCCGAGCTGCCCGTTCGCCTTCCGGAAAACGGGACGACCTATAAGGACATGGTGGAGGAGTACGAGCGCCGCCTGGTCCGCACGGCGCTGCGGCGCACGGGCGGGGTTCAGAAGCGCGCCGCGGAGCTCCTCCGGATGAAACCCACGACGCTTCACGAGATCATCAAACGCCTGGAGATCCAGAGCCGCGAGTCGGTCGAGCGCTGAGGGCGCGAGCTCCCGCACCCGGACCGCGCGCGTCCCACGCGCGGCCCGGGTGCGCTGAGAATCCGCGCTGTGGAGGAGAACCGGCAATGGTGAGACCTACTGAAAGGTCAGAGTCGGAAAAGCCGCGCTCCTACATCCGGCCCTTCATCTTCGCGGCAGCGACGCGCACCTCGGCTGCGGACGGCTTGAGGCCTCCCACCGTCGGGTCCCCCGCCCGGTACCGCACCACGCCGTCCACGATCGTGGCGAACACGTTCTCCCGACCCATCGCGTGCACGATCGCCCCGTACGGCTCCGGCGACCAGCCGTCGGGAAGCGCCCATCCGGCTTCCGGGTCGAGAAGCACGAGATCGCAAAGCGCGCCCGGGGCGAGGCGGGGCTCCGGGCCCAATCGCAGCGCCGCGGCGCCCTCGACCGTCGCCAGGCGCAGAGCCGCAAATGCCGTCAGCGACGAGGAGGGCACGCGCGTCTGCGGAAGAAACGTCGCGAGGCGCATCTCCGTGAAGGGATCCAGCCGGTCATTGCACGCGGCGCCGTCCGATCCCAGGGCGACGCGGACGCCGGCCCTCTGCAGATCCGTCACGGGGCACACTCCGGAAGAGAGCCGCATGTTCGACGAGGGGCAATGCACGACGGTCGTCTCACTTCGCGCGAGAGCGGACCATTCCTCCGGGTCCGCATGGATGACGTGCGCGACGCACGTGCGGGGGGTCAGGAGGCCGACGCGGTCGAGCCACTCGATGTTCGAGAGGCCCGTGCGCCCGCGGACGAGATCGATCTCGCCCCGGCTCTCGCTCGCGTGCGTGTGGAGGATCAGGTCGTGCGCCGCGGAATACTCCGCCGCCGCGCGGAGCAACTTCTCCGTGGACGTCACCGCGAAGCGGGGCTGCACCGCCACCCGGAGACGGCCCCGATCCCGTCCGTGCCACGCGGCGCGCAGGCGTTCCGTTTCCGCCATTCCCTCCTCCGCGCTGGCGCGGAGCGTCGGCGGGGTGGTCTCGGGGTCGTCCATCAGGACGTTGCCCCCCGTGTAGCGGATTCCGGCGCGCGCCGCCGCCCGGAACAGCGCGTCGGAGTGCCGAACGGTGCCCATGTCGAGCACGGCGGTCACGCCCGAGGCCAGACACTCCGAAAGTCCCAGGCGCGCCGAAACGGAGAGCGTCTCGGGATCGTGCGCCGCCTCTCCCGGCCACACGTGGCTCCCCAGCCACGACAGCAGATCGAGGCCCTCGGGCCCGTTGCGCAGGAGCGTCTGACAGAGATGCAGGTGGGCCTGCACGAAGCCGGGAAGGACCCACTTGCCCCGGGCGGGAATCCTCTCGACAGGTTCCCCGGCCACAGACGCGAGCCGTTTCGCGTCGCCTCCGAGGCCCCGGATCGTCCCGTTCTCGGCGTAAAGATCAGTGTCGTCCCGGATGTCGGCGGGATCGGTGAGGCCGAGGAGGGTCCCGCGTTCGACGAGGAGCCGGCTCACCGGGAAACCAGGCGCCCGGCCATGCTCCTACGAATCCCGGCGCAGCATCAGGAGCGTGCGGTCGTCCGCGAAATGCTCTCCCGCGGCGTGCTCCTCGAGGGCCACCGCCAGCGCCTCGTCGACTTCGATCGGCATCTTCCCCACCTGCGTCTTCACGAACTCCTTGAGCCGATCGAGGCCGAATTCGTCGCCGGCCGCGTTGGCCGCCTCCGTCACGCCATCGGTGTACAGGAAGAGGATGTCCCCGGGAGACAGATTGATTTTCGAGGAGCCGTAGGGGCGCCCCGGAAAAAGCGCGAGTGGGAGGCCGTGGGAAGGGAGCTCCTCGACGCTTCCGTCGGCGCGCACAAAGAGCCCCTGGTTGTGGCCGGCGTTGGTGTATTCCACTTCGCCCGTCGCGGGGTCCAGAATGGTC
Organism: Thermoanaerobaculia bacterium; assembly: GCA_038253555.1. GTDB lineage: Bacteria > Acidobacteriota > Thermoanaerobaculia > UBA5066 > Gp7-AA6 > JALYUA01. The sequence continues at coordinate 41,510 of JBBSGZ010000013.1, read as the reverse complement.
AGAAAAAACGTGATGAACCGGTCGGAGCCGCTTCGGCGCCCGATCGCCGTCGAGAGCCGCGCCGTCATCTCTCCGACGGGCACGAGCTCTTCCGCCCAGGCGTGGAAGGAGGCCTGAAGGGACGCCATCAGGAGCGCCGGCCCGACTCCCTTTCCGCACACGTCCGCGATGGCCGCATAGATCTTTCCGTCCGAACGGACGAGAAAATCGAAGTAGTCCCCCGAGACCTGCCGGGAGGGGATGTTCGACCCGTGGAAGGTGAAGCCCGGGACGACGGGGGGACGATCCGGCAGGAGACGCTGCTGGATCTCGTGGGCGAGCGCGAACTCGCGGTCCATCTGCTTCTTTTCGGCGTTCTCCCCCATGAGGCGCGCGTTCTGGATTTTCGCCGCGGCCACGTTTGCGAGCGACGTCAGCAGCCGCAGGTCCGCCTCTTCGAAGGAGCGGTGGCCGAGCCGGCAGTCCACGTAAATGAGTCCGACGACCTCCCCGTCATTCTCGAGAGGCGCGGCGAGGACCGACTTGATCCCCGAAAGACGGATCGACTCGGACATCGAAACGCCCGAGGAGCTCGCCGTGTCCATCAGGAGGAGTCCGTTCTTTTTCTCGACGACAGCGGCCACGAGGGTTTTCGACAGGCGGATGTCCTCGACGGAGATGCCCTCGGCGACGCGGACGACCGCGGGGAGCAGCTCGCTCGAGACCCTCGATCGGAGAAGGACGACCGCGCGATCCGGCGCCAGCGTCTCAAAAACCTTGTCCATCAGAAACTTCAGCAGCTCGTCCACCGAGATGTCCCGAAGCAGCTCGATCGTGAGCTCGTTCACCACGCGGAGAGAATCGATGAGCTTGGAGAGCTGCTCGGCGGGAAGGCGCGGGTCGGTTTGCGTGGGCTTGCGAAGGAGCTCCGCAGACGCCTTCAGGATTGTGTTGTCGAGCGACGCGTCCCCCGCGAACTCGTCGATTCGCACGCGTGTCGTCGACTCGGACTCGACCTTCAGCGTCACTCCCCCGACCGTGATCCGGTCTCCCGACTTCAACGGAAGGAGGATGGTGAGCTTGTCGCCGTTGACGAAGGTGCCGTTGCGGGACCCCATGTCCTCGATGGACACCCCGCCGTTCCCGTCGTGAAGGATGCGGGCGTGCTGTCGCGACAGCATCTTGTCGGGAATGGGCAGATCGTTCATTGAGGACCGGCCGATCGTGGTGACGGGCCGGTCGAGCAGGAATTTCTGCGCGGGCATCCCGGGCGCTGTCAGATAGAGGTAAAACACGGCGGACCTCTCCGGATTCTACTCCGAGGCCGTCGACCGAAGGCCACTGCGGGTCCCCAAGGTCCTTTCCTTCGAAGAAGTTGCCGGAAGAACTCTGCGGACGCCCGCGTCACGGCGCCCTCCGGGAGGCGCCCCCTTGCGCTGATGTCCGGAGTGTCCTAGAATGCGCGGTTCCTATGAAACAGAATCTGCATCCCGAATATCACGACGTCAACGTCCATTGCGCCTGCGGAGAAGTCTGGACCACCCGGTCTACGAAGAAAGAGCTCCGGCTCGAGATCTGCAGCAAGTGCCACCCGTTCTTCACGGGCAAGCAGAAGCTCGTCGACTCCGCGGGCCGTGTGGAGCGCTTCCGCAAGCGGTACGAGAAAAAGACCGCTTAGGCAGGTCTTGCTCTCCGTCCGGCCGTTTCCTCCCTCTCATACCGCTTCTCATTAGCGGGACGAACTCCGTGTGTGCGCTGACGGCGAAAGCCGACAGCCGAAAGAGCCATGCTCGAAAAACTGGACGACATCCGACGCCGCTACGAAGAGATCCGGGGACGCCTCGGCGACCCGGAGTTCGTGCAGGACCACAAGGCGGTCCGCGATGCCCAGCGCACACTTTCCGAGTTCGAGCCGATCGTCGGGAAGATCGAGGAGCGCGCCCGGATTGCCCGCGAGCTCCAGGGCGCGCGGGAGCTCACCGACTCGCTGCCGCCGGGCGACGAGCTCTACCAGATGGCCTCCGCGGAGCGCGCGGCCTTGAATGATTCGCTGGCCCGGGTCGAGGAAGAGTTGAAGGTCCTGCTTCTTCCCAAAGACCCCAACGACTCGCGCAACGTGTTCGTCGAAATACGCGCGGGCACCGGCGGCGAGGAGGCGGCGCTCTTCGCCGGCGAGCTCTTCCGGATGTACGAGCGGTACGCGGAGCGGCGGCGCTGGAAGGTCGAGATCGTCGATCGCGACGACACCGGGATCGGGGGGCTGAAGGCCATCACGGCGTTGATCGAGGGCGCGGGCGCTTTCTCCCGGCTGAAGTACGAGAGCGGGGTCCACCGCGTGCAGAGAGTCCCGGCGACCGAAGGGTCCGGCCGGATCCACACATCGGCGGCGACGGTCGCCGTCCTGCCGGAAGCCGAGGACGTCGACATCCAGGTTCTGGACAAGGACATCCGCGTCGACCGCTTCTGCGCCTCGGGTCCCGGCGGGCAGGGCGTCAACACGACGTATTCCGCCGTCCGGCTGACGCACATCCCGACCGGCGTCGTGGTCCAGTGCCAGGACGAGCGCAGCCAGATCAAGAACAAGGCGAAGGCCCTGCGGGTGCTGAAGGCGCGTCTCCTCGAGATGGAGCGGGAGAAACACGATGGCGCGATCGCCGCGGAGCGCAAGAAAATGGTGGGTTCGGGGGACCGCTCCGAAAAGGTGCGGACCTACAATTTCCCGCAAAGCCGGATCACCGACCACCGCATCGGTTTTACGACGCACCGGATGACCGACGTTCTCGACGGGAATTTAGACGAGTTGATCGAGCCGCTGACGCAGCACTTCCAGGCTGCGAAACTCAAGGCGGAGCTCGCGAAGGCATGAAAGAGCTTCGTCGCCCCCGCTTCCATTCTCCGTTTCGAATCCTTCCCGACGGGCGACGACACGGAAGACGGACGACGGACGGCTGACGATTCGTCCATGACCGTTGGCGATGCCCTCCGCCGCGCCACCGACCTCGCGCGGAAAGTCCACTCCGAAGCCACCGCGTGGGATGCCCGCATTCTGCTCGCCCACACGCTCGGCCATGCCAATCCGCTGGCCCTTCCCCCGGCCGCCCCCCTGACGGAGGCGCTCGCAGCCCGCTTCGAGGGCCTCTGGAGCAAGCGCCTCTCCGGAGTCCCCGTTCAGCATCTCGTGGGCGAATGGGATTTCTTCGGGCGGCCGTACCGCGTCGACTCCCGCGGACTGATCCCACGCCCGGAAACCGAGGTCCTCGTCCTCCAGTCGATCGGCGCGGCGCCCGGCGCGCGGCGCATTCTGGACCTGGGGACCGGCAGCGGGATCGTGGCGATCACGCTCCTGAAGGAGATGCCCGCCGCGCGCGCGCTGGCGCTCGACGCCTCCGTTCAGGCGCTCGCTCTCGCCCGGGAAAACGGGAGCCGTCTCGGCGTCTCGTCGCGGCTGTGGCTGGCCGGATCCGACTGGCTGACGGCCATCGAAGCCCCGCTCTTCGATCTGGTGGTGTCCAACCCTCCGTATCTCGCGCGCTCGGAGTCCCGCGGCCTCTCGCGGACCGTGGCCGACCACGATCCGGAGATGGCGCTCTACGGAGGCGACGACGGACTCGAGAGCATCCGTCAGCTCTTAGACGCCGTGCCGCGCGTGCTCCCTTCGGGCGGACCCTTCCTGTTCGAGATCGGGTTCGGGCAGGCCCGGGACGTCGAGCGCGAAACGCGCGACCGTCCTGCCTGGCGTTTCGACGGGATTGCCGAGGACCTCGCCGGGATTCCGCGCGTGGTGCGGCTGACGCGGGCGTAGGCCGGGCGAAGGGCGAAGGGCGAAGGGCGAAGGTAGCGCCCTTACAATCTCCCCACTCATGGATCGGTTTCAGGTCGAAGGGCCCACGCGGCTCCAGGGCGAAGTCGCCACGTCCGGCGCGAAAAACGCGGCGCTGCCCTGCCTCGCCGCCACGCTGCTGACCGGGGAGGCCGTCCGCCTGACCAACGTACCGGACGTTCGCGATATCCGGACCATGCAGCGGCTGCTCCAGCACATCGGCGTCTTTGTCGCCTCCGAACCGGGAGCCGTCACCGTGGAGGCGCGCGAGATCGGATCCGCGGACGCGCCCTACGACCTCGTGAAGACGATGCGCGCATCGGTGCTCGTCCTCGGTCCCCTGCTCGCGCGCAGCGGATCCGTGCGCGTGTCACTGCCCGGCGGGTGCGCCATCGGCGTGCGGCCCATCGACCTGCACCTCGAGGCCTTCCGCCGGCTCGGAGCCGAGGTCTCGATGCAGCACGGATATGTCGAGGCGCGCGCGGGCCGCCTGGTCGGCGCCGAGATCGTGTTCGAGACCGTCACGGTGACGGGGACCGAGAACGCCATGCTGGCCGCGACCCTCGCGCGGGGCACCACCCGCCTGGTCCATGCGGCCCGGGAGCCCGAAGTGACCGACCTCGCGGATCTCCTGCGCGCCATGGGAGCGCGGATCGGGGGGGACGGCACCGACGTCGTCACGATCGAGGGGGTCGAGCGGCTCCACGGCGCCGAGCACGCCATCGTTCCGGATCGCGTCGAGGCCGGCACGTATGCAATCGCCGCCGCCCTGACCCGCGGCGACGTGACCGTGACGCACTGCCGCCCTGCGGACCTGAAGGCCCTGACGACTCGCCTCTCGTCGAGCGGCCAGCGGGTGACGGCCGGCCCCGACTGGCTTCGCGTCCGGGGAACGGAAATCCTCGAACCCCAGGACGTCGCCACCGCGCCCCACCCCGGCTTTCCGACGGACCTGCAGGCGCAGTGGATGGCGCTCTCCACCCAGATGGCGGGCGTATCGACCGTCACCGAGACGGTCTTCGAAAATCGGTTTCAACACGTCCCGGAGCTCGTCCGCATGGGTGCGCGCATCCGCCTGGAGGGGCGATGGGCCATCGTCGAGGGCCCGACTCCGCTGACGGGCGCGTCCGTCATGGCGAGCGACCTGCGCGCCTCGGCGGCCCTCGTGCTGGCCGGCCTGATCGCGCATGGCGAGACGATCATCGACAGGGTGTACCACCTGGATCGCGGGTACGACAAAATGGAGGTCAAGCTGTCGAACCTCGGAGGGCGGGTCCAGCGCTCCTCCTTCCCGACCGGCACGTTCCCGATCCTCGCATTGACCCCTTAAACGCGCCGCCTCGTCGCCCGCCGCCCGACCCGGACCCCCGGCCGAGGAGTGGGGGGGACGCAGCCCTGACGATAGACTCGTCGGCAATTCCGCATGCATCCGACCAGACGGATCGGCGACGTCCTGTTGAAGGTCGAGGAGGTGTTCCTCTCCTTCGGCGGAGTCTCTGCTTTGTCCGACGTCAGCCTCGAGGTGCGAAGCGGCGAGATCTGCGCGATCATCGGCCCGAACGGCGCCGGGAAGAGCTCGCTCTTAAACGTCTTGAACGGCGTCTACCATCCTCGCGGGGGCGCCATCACTTTCCGCGGAGAGCGCCGCCCCCGGATGAAACCGTACGACGCGGCCCGGCAGGGCATCGCGCGCACGTTTCAGAACATCGCCCTCTTCAAAGGGATGACGGTGCTCGACAACATCATGGCGGGGCGCAACCTCCGGATGCGTTCGGGGATCCTCGTCCAGGCCCTGTACTCGGGCCCCGCGCAGAAAGAGGAGATCCGCCATCGACGCCGGGTGGAGCAGATCATCGACTTCCTCCAGATCGAGGCCATCCGAAAGGTCCCTGCGGGCCGCCTCCCCTACGGCCTCCAGAAAAGGGTGGAGCTCGCGCGCGCCCTCGCCGCGGAGCCCGTGCTGCTCCTCCTGGACGAACCGATGGCCGGTATGAACGTCGAGGAGAAACGGGACATGTGCCGCTTCATCCTCGACGTCAACGATGAGTTCGGAACGACGATCGTCCTGATCGAGCACGACATGGGTGTCGTGATGGATCTGTCCGATCACGTGGTCGTCCTCGACTACGGGCGGAAGATCGCGGACGGGACGCCCGTGGAGGTCCGCGGCAATCCCGCGGTCATCGCCGCCTATCTCGGCGCGGCGACAGCATAGGGACGCGATGGACTGGTCTTTTTTTGCGGAGGTTTTCATCGGCGGCCTGCTCGCGGGCGTCATGTATTCCTTAGTCGCGCTCGGTTTCGTCCTCATCTACAAGGCCTCGGGCGTGTTGAATTTCGCGCAGGGCGCGATGGTCTTCTTCGCGGCCCTGATCTTCGTCAGCCTCCTCGAAAAAGGGTGGGGATTTGTTGGCGCGGGCGCCGCGGCGCTCGCCGCGATGGTCCTCCTGGCGCTCTTCGTCGAGCGCCTCGTGCTTCGGCCGCTCGTCAACCAGCCCCCGATTGCGCTCTTTCTCGCCACGATCGGTCTGGCATTCTTGATCGAGGGAACCTCGCAGGGCCTGCTCGGCGCGCAGGCGCACGGCCTGGAGATCGGGATCCCCGACGTCCCGTTCCAGGTCGGGGCGGTGAACATCAGCCAGTTCGACCTCTTCGCCGCCGGCGTGGCCGGCCTGCTCGTCGCCGTCCTCGGGCTCTTTTTCTCGAAGACACGGATCGGACGCGCGCTGAGGGCGGTGGGCGACGACCACCAGGCCGCGCTGGCTGTCGGCATTCCTCTCGAGCAGATCTGGGTGATCGTCTGGTCGGCGGCGGGGTTCGTCGCGCTCGTCGCGGGGATCCTCTGGGGATCGCGAACGGGCGTCCAGTTTTCCCTGACGTTCATCGCGTTGAAGGCGCTTCCGGTGCTGATACTCGGAGGCTTCACCTCAATTCCCGGAGCGATCGTCGGGGGACTGATCGTCGGGGCCAGTGAAAAGCTCGCGGAGGTGTACCTCGGTCCGCACATCGGCAGCGGTCTCGAGAACTGGTTTCCCTATGTCCTCGCCACGCTGTTTCTGCTCGTCCGGCCCGAGGGACTCTTCGGCGAGCGAAGGATCGAGAGGGTCTGATGAAGGTCAGGGGAAGGGCGAACGGCGAACGGCGAACGGCGTCGCCGGGCAGCGCATGATCTACCGCGAAGCCGGCCAGTTTCACTCGACGTACGAGGAAGACCAGCGGATCTTCCCGATCCGGCAGGACCGCGTCGCCGTGGCGCTGATCCTCGCGCTCGCCTTCGTTGCAGTTCCGCTCGCCGGAAACGACTACTGGTTCAGCGCGATCCTGATTCCCTTCCTGATCCTGTCGCTCGCGGCCCTCGGGTTGAACATCCTGACGGGCTACGCGGGGCAGCTCTCGCTCGGCTCCGCCGCTTTCATGGCGGTCGGCGCCTTTGCCGCGTTCAACCTCATGCTGCGCCTCCCGGGGCTGCCTCTCCTCGCCGCGTTCTTCCTCGCGGGGCTGATCACGGCCGGGGTCGGGCTCTTCTTCGGCCTTCCGAGCCTGCGGATCAAGGGGTTCTACCTGGCAGTCACGACCCTGGCGGCCCAGTTCTTCATCGAGTGGGCGCTGACCAAGTTCTCCTGGTTTTCGAACAACAACCCGTCGGGCGTCATCAGCGCGCAGAAAATGGTGATCTTCGGCTATCGCTTCTCGAGCCCGGTCAGCCGCTATCTGCTGACGCTTTCGATCGTGACTGTCCTGGCGCTCGCGGCAAAGAATCTCGTACGCAGCCGGATCGGCCGCGCCTGGATGGCCGTCCGGGACATGGACGTGGCGGCCGAAGTCATCGGGATCCCGATGCTCCGGACCAAGCTCTTAGCCTTCGCCGTCAGTTCCTTTTACTGCGGGATCGCCGGAGCGCTGTGGGCCTTCGCCTATCTCGGGTCGGTCGAGCCCCAGGCGTTCGACCTGACTCGCTCCTTCCAGATCCTGTTCATGATCATCATCGGCGGCATGGGAAGCGTGCTCGGCGCCTTTCTCGGCGCGGGGTTCATCACCCTTCTGCCGATTCTCCTGAACGTGGCGGCGCACTCTCTCTTTTCGGGGCGGGTGAGCCAGAGCCTCCTCTCGAACCTGGAGCTCATGCTGTTCGGCGCTCTCATCATCCTTTTCCTCGCCCTGGAACCGTACGGGCTCGCCCGACTCTGGCAGATCGGAAAGGAGAAACTGCGCCTCTGGCCTTTTCCTCACTGAACGGATGACTCAAAACGAAGCGACGGCAAGGACAACTCTCTCGAAGGAGGTTCACACATGAGCACATTGTCCGGAATCCCCCGCAACGCGGCCCTGTTCGGACTCGCTCTCCTGATGCTCGGGGTCGCCGCCCCGCCCGCGGCGATCGCCCAGGAGCAGTTCATTCCGATGGCGAGCTACCGGGTCGGCCCCTACGCCGCCGGAGGCAGCGGCACGTTCGGCGGGTTCATCGACTATCTCGACATGCTGAACCGGCGCGACGGCGGCATCAACGGAGTGAAGCTCACGTGGGAGGAGTGCGAGACCGAGTACAAGAACGACCGGGGCGTCGAGTGCTACGAGCGCCTGAAGGGAAAGGGCCCCACGGGCGCCTCGATGTTCAATTTTGTGTCCACCGGAATCACTTACGCCGTGATCGAGCGCGCGACCACGGACAAGATCCCCATCGTGTCGATCGGTTACGGCCGCGCCGACGCGTCCGACGGGCGGGTCTTCCCGTACGTCTTCCCTCTCGTCACGAACTACTGGAGCCAGAACACCGCGAAGATTAAGTTCATCGGGATGAAGTCGGGCGGGATGGACAAGCTGAAGGGGAAAAAGATCGTCAACCTGTACCACGGCTCCGCCTATGGCAAGGAGACGATTCCCGTTCTCGACCTGCAGGCGAAGAAGTACGGATTCACCGTCACGCACATCGAGGTTCCCGCCCCGGGCAACGAGCAGGAGTCGCAGTGGCTGCAGATCCGCCAGGCCAAGCCGGACTGGGTGATCCTCCGTGGCTGGGGAGTCATGAATCCGGTCGCGTTGAAGACCGCGGCGAAGGTGGGCTTTCCACGCGACCACATGGTCGGGGTCTGGTGGAGCGGCGCCGAAGAGGACGTGGTCCCGGCCGGTGAAGCGGCGAAAGGATTCATCGCGGCAGGGTTTCACCCGTCGGGCACCAATTTTCCCGTGTTGAAGGACATCCAGAAGCACGTGTACTCCGGCGGCCACAAAGGAAACCTGGAGGACGTGTCGCGTTTGGGCAGCATCTACTACAACCGCGGCGTGATTCACGGGATCTTGAACAGCGAGGCGATCCGCACCGCACAGGCAAAGTTCGGCAAGAAATCGTTGACTGGAGAACAGATCCGCTGGGGACTCGAGAATCTGAACATCGACGAGAAGCGGTTGAAGGAGCTCGGCGCTCTGGGCCTGCTGCAGCCCATCAAGCTGTCGTGCACAGACCACGAGGGCGGCGGCGCGGTGAAGTTCCAGCAGTGGGATGGCAAGAAGTGGAACCTGATCAGCGACTGGATCAAGTCGGACCAGTCGATCGTCCGGCCGCTCATCGAGGAGTCCGCCGCGGGGTACGCCAAAGAGAAGGGAATCACTCCGCGTGACTGCACCAGAGAGTGAGGCGGGGGGCGAAAGCCCCTTCCTCGCCCTTCACAACATCGAGGTCATCTACGACCACGTCATCCTCGTCTTGAAGGGCGTGTCCCTGGAGGTGCGCCGGGGAACCATCGTCGCCTTGCTCGGCGCAAACGGCGCCGGCAAGACGACGACCCTGAAGGCGATCTCGAACCTCCTCGCCTCCGAGCGCGGCGCCGTGACGAAGGGATCGATCGACTTCTGCGGAGAGCGCATCGACGATCGGACGCCGCGCGACGTGGTGCGGCGGGGAATCGTCCAGGTCATGGAAGGACGGCACTGTTTCGAGCACCTGACCGTCGAGGAAAATCTGCTGACCGGCGCCTTCTCCCGCCGCGCCTCCCGCGCCGAGATCCGAGGCGACCTCGAGCGGATCTACGGGCATTTCCCGCAACTCGCCGCCCGCCGCCGGAGCGTCTCGGGATACACCTCGGGGGGGGAGCAGCAGATGACCGCCATCGGGCGGGCCCTGATGGCGCGGCCTCAGATGGTCCTTCTCGACGAGCCGTCCCTGGGCCTCGCCCCGTCTCTGGTGGAAGAAATCTTCGAGATCGTTCAGTCGCTGCACACCGAGGGGGTCACGTTTCTGCTCGCCGAGCAGAACACGGCGGTGGCCCTGCGATACGCCGACTTCGGCTACATACTCGAGAACGGCCGCGTCGTGATGGATGGCACGGCGGAGGAGCTCTCCGGCAACGAGGACGTGAAGGAGTTCTACCTCGGCATCGCGGGAGAGGGACGCCAGAATTTCCGCGAGGCCAAGCACTACCGGCGGCGGAAGCGATGGCTGACCTGACGCAGGAGCGGAAACCGGAAAAGATCGGCATGGCGCATTACGACAAGCTGGAAACCCGCGAACCCGCGGAGCGGGAGAGGGCGCTCTTTGCGCACCTCCCGCAGTACCTCGAGCAGACGCGCGAGCGCACGCCGGCCCTCGAGAGGCGCCTCGAAGGGGTTCCGAGCGCGGAGGTGACCGACAGGGTCTCTCTGGCGCGCATCCCGGTGCTGCGCAAGTCCGACCTCGCGGACCTCCAGCGCGCCGCGCCCCCGTTTGGCGGCCTGGCGGGCGTGCCGCTCGGGCAGTGCGGGCACGTCTTCTCCTCGCCCGGGCCCCTCTACGAGCCCGCCGCGCGCCGCGCGGACTACGGCGCTTTCGCCCGGGCGCTTTTCGCGGCCGGGTTCCGCCCGGGGGAGCTCGTCTACAACACGTTCTCCTACCACTTCACGCCGGCGGGCCTGATGGTCGACTCGGCGGCGCAGGAGCTCGGGTGCGCCGTCTTTCCGGCGGGCGTCGGGCACACCGATCTCCAGGTTGCCGCCATCTCCCACCTGCGGCCCCACGGCTACGCCGGGACGCCGTCTTTCCTGAAGATCCTGCTCGACAGGGCGCAGGAAACCGGGGCCGACGTCTCCAGTCTCACGAAGGGCCTCGTGAGCGGCGAGGCTCTGCCCGCGTCCCTGCGCGCGCAATTTTCGCGGTGCGGGATCCGCGTCTTGCAGTGCTACACGACGGCCGAGCTCGGCGTCATCGCCTACGAGTCGGAGGCGATGGAGGGACTGATCGTGAACGAGCGGCTGATCGTCGAGATCGTCCGCCCCGGCACGGACGAGCCGCTGGCGGAAGGCGAGGTGGGGGAGGTCGTGGTCACCAGCCTGGCGTCCCCCGAATACCCGCTCGTGAGGTTCGGCACCGGCGACCTGTCCGCGGTCCTCCCCGGGGGAAGCCCGTGCGGGCGCACGAACATGCGAATCCGGGGCTGGCTCGGCCGGGCGGACCAGAGCGCCAAGGTGCGAGGCATGTTCGTCCACCCCGGACTCGTGGCGCAGGTCCTCCGGCGTCATCCCGAGCTTCTGCGGGCGCGCCTCGTCGTGCGAAGAGAGGGCGAAGCGGACGAGATGACCCTGCGCTGCGAAACGGAATCCACGGCCGGCAAGGCGCTCGCGGATTCAGTCGCCGCTTCGATCCGCGACGTCTGCAAAGTCCGGGGAGAGGTCGAACTCGTCGCTCCCGGGTCGCTCCCGAATGACGGAAAAGTGATCGACGACACGAGGCCGGTGCCGTGACGACCCGTGCTCGCCGCGGTGCGCCGTCGGCCGTTCGCCTTTCGCCCTTCGCCATTCGCCCATCGCCGGCGCGCCGCACACGCAAGCGGCGAGCCCCCTCAACATGATCACGGACTCGCACGTTCACCTGCTGCCCGAACGGCTGGCCGCCAAGATCCGGCGGTTCTTCGAAGACCGGGGCGCGCCCCGCCTTCTCTATCCCTACGCTCCGCAAGCCGCTCGCGAAGCGCTGGTTTCCGCCGGGATCGGACGCTGCTGGACGCTTCCCTATGCGCACCGCGGCGGGGTGGCGTCCGGACTGAACCGCTGGATGGCGGAGACGTTTCACTCAGACCCGTTCGTCGTCCCCGGGGCGACCGTTCACCCGGATGACGACGTGGCAGGGGTCGTCGCCGAGGCGGTCGGGCTCGACCTGCCCGTGTTCAAGCTCCACTGCTCCGTCGGACGATTCGCCCCCGACGACCCGCGCCTGGACCCGCTCTGGGCGGCGGTCTCGGAGGGTGGGCAGCCCGTCGTGGTGCACGGAGGCAGCGCGCCCGAAGGGACCGCGGCGCCCGGCGAGATCGAAGCGATCGGGCGCGCCGCGGCGCGCTGGCCGGAGGCGCGGATCGTCGTGGCGCATTTCGGCTCGCCCTCCGAGCGACAGACGCTCGATCTGCTCGCGAAGGCGAGCTCCGTCTTCGCGGACCTGACGCCGGTGGTCGGAAAACCGGTGCGGGTGACGGGGAGAGACATCGCGGGGTTCGAGCGGCGGATCCTGTTCGGCTCCGACACGCCGACCGTGGCGGTCTCGATCGAGGACTCCCTCGCGCGCGTGCGCGGCTGGGGGCTCTCCCCTGCGGACGAGGCCGCGGTGCTCGGTGACAACGCGGAGGCGCTCGTGTCCGCGCCGCGCGCCGCGGGGCAATCCGCGGCGGGACAGGCGAGCCTTTGAGCCCGGCACCGCCAGCGACGCAGGCGGCGGCTGGCCTGCCGGGGGGGCTCGACACCTTTCCCCGGCTGATCCTCCACCACGCGCGCGTGCGGCCGCGGCAGCCCGCGATCCGCGAGAAAGACCTCGGGATCTGGCAGACCTGGACCTGGGAGGAGGTCGCCCGCCAGGTGCGCGACCTCGCCTGCGGTCTCGCGGCGCGCGGATTCGCCCGCGGGGAACGCATCGCCATCATCGGAGACAACCGGCCCCGCCTCTACTGGGTTATGGCGGCGGCGCAGTGTCTGGGAGGCGTGCCGGTGCCGCTCTACCAGGATTCCGTGGCCGGCGAGTTCGTCTACCCCCTGGTCGAGGCGGACATCCGCCTCGTCGTCGCCGAAGACCAGGAGCAGGTCGACAAGCTGATTGAGATTCGCGGGCGCTGTCCCGCTCTGGGCGGCGTCGTGTACGACGATCCGCGCGGTCTCCGGGACTACGACCCGAGCTTCCTCGCCGGGTACGACGAGATCCAGGAGCTCGGGCGGGCGTGGGACCGGGCGCATCCCGGCTTCTTCGAGGCAGAGGTCGCCGCGGGCGCCGGAAGCGACGTCGCGATCATCCTCTACACGTCGGGGACGACCGGGAGGCCGAAGGGCGTCATGCTGACGCACGACAACCTCGTCATCACCGGGCGCAACGGCATCGAGCGGGAGGGGTTGACCGCGAAAGACGAGGTGCTCGCCTATCTGCCGATGGCCTGGGTGGGGGACAACCTTTTCTCCTACGCGCAGTCGTGCGTCGCCGGCTTTTGCGTGAGCTGTCCGGAGAGCGGCGAGACGGTGCTTGCGGACCTGCGGGAGATCGGGCCCACCTATAACTTCGCCCCGCCCCGCGTCTACGAAAACATGCTGACGTCGGTCCTCATCCGGATGGAGGACGCCTCGGCCGTCAAACGCCGGACGTTCGACTTCTTCATGCGCGTCGCGCGCCGCGCCGGCGCGAACATCCTCGACGGAAAACCGGTCTCCGCCGGTGACCGACTGCTCTACGCGATGGGACGCCTGCTGGTGTACGGGCCCCTCAAGAACGTGCTCGGGCTCTCTCGCATCCGGCTCGCGTACACCGCCGGCGAGGCGATCGGGCCGGATCTCTTCGGGTTTTTCCGCTCCCTCGGGATCAACATCAAGCAGCTGTATGGCTCGACGGAGGGCTCCGTTTTCGTGTGCGTCCAGCCCGACGGCGGCGTCAAGCCGGACACCGTGGGAACGCCGGCGAAAGATGTCGAGGTGAAAATCGCGGACGACGGCGAAGTGCTCTTCCGAGGGCCCGGAGTCTTTTACTCCTATTTCAAGAATCCGCAGGCGACCGACGAGTCGCGCACGCCGGACGGCTGGGTGCACACGGGCGACGCCGGCTTCTTCGACGAGGACGGGCATCTGAAGATCATCGATCGGGCCCGGGACGTCGGGCGGCTGAAAGACGGCACGCTCTTCGCGCCGAAATACCTCGAGAACAAGCTGAAATACTTCCCCTGGATCCGCGAAGCGGTCGCGTTCGGCGACGGCCGGGACCACGCCGCCGCGTTCGTCAACATCGACCTCCAGGCGGTCGGCGACTGGGCCGAGCGGCGCAACCTCCCCTACAGCGGCTACACGGACCTCTCCGCACAGGAGCCGGTTTCGCAGCTCATCCGGGAATGCGTCGAGAAGGTGAACCGCGACCTCTCGGCGGACTCGCGGCTGTCCGGCTCCCAGCTCCGGCGCTTCCTGATCCTGCACAAGGAGCTCGACGCGGACGACGGCGAGTTGACGCGCACGCGCAAGGTGCGCCGCGGCTTCGTGGCCGAGCGGTACGTCGAGCTGATCGAGGCGCTCTACTCGGGCCAGGAGACCTGCATCGTCGACGCCGCCGTGAAATACGAGGATGGGCGCGAGGGACGGATCCGGGCCGACGTCCGCATCCGCGAGGCCGCCGTGTACCCGCCGGTCCGCAATGATAAATTCGGCGCCGCGACATGAGCGACTGCCTTTTCTGCCGGATCGTCGCGGGGGAAATCCCCTCGACGAAGGTGTTCGAGAACGAGCGCATTTTCGCGTTCGAGGACATCGTGCCTCAGGCGCCCACCCACGTCCTCGTGGTCCCCAAAAAGCATTACGTCAACGTGCACGACGCGGCGGAAGATCCGGCCCTCTTAGGAGAGCTGGTGGCTCGGGGCGCCGCGATCGCGCGCGAGAAAGGCATCGCCGACTTCCGCCTGGTGACCAACAGCGGCGTCGAAGGCGGCCAGGCGGTCTTTCATCTGCACTTTCACGTGCTCGGCGGGCGGCACATGCGCTGGCCCCCCGGTTGAAAAAGGAGGACATCATGGATTCCCGAAAGGTCGCCGACTGCAGACGTTTCCCGAGCGAAAAGGGCTGTGCCTTAACCATCTCCGGTCCCGAGAACGAGGTGATGGAAGTGGCGGTCCAGCATGCGGTGGCGAGCCATGGCCATCAGGACACGCCGGAGCTCCGGCAGCAGCTGCGCGGGCTGCTCGAAGACGAGAAAAACGAGCCCGCGCGCGTCTGACTCGACTGTGCCTCTGACCTGTCATCACCCTGCGGTTCCCGGGAACAGTTTCAAACGGAAGGCCGCACAGGAGTCTGCGTCAATCACCGCCGGCTGACCCGCCGTCGCCGCCGACCTCGCGGGACGTTCGGCGGTACACGCCGGGCCTGTAACTTTGCTCTCTGAGGTCACTGATCAATCTATCCTCTCCGGGAGGTCGCCTATGCCACTCGTCCTCTTCGTCTCACTGTTTCTTCTGCAGAGTGTCGCGCCCGCCGGGCCCCCGCGGCGTGTCCACACGCTGCGCATCCAACTGCTCTCCACGATGCTCGCGGACTCGGGCGTCGGCGAGTGGGGCTTCGCCGCGCTGGTCGAAGCGGACGGGAAACAGTTCCTGGTGGACACCGGGGCACGCGCGGGGACCGTCCTGGAAAATGCGCAGGAACCGGGTATCGACCTCTCAGGCATCACCGACGTCGTTCTGACACACAACCACGCCGACCACACCGGCGGGCTTTTGACGATCCGGAGGGCGCTCAAAGTAAAGAATCCCGCAGCGCTGTCCCGGGCGCACGTGGCGCCCGGCATCTTCTGGAGGCGCCCCGGGCCGAAAGGTGACGCCAGGCTGGCGTGGACCGCCGCCGCCCTGAAGCGGGCGAGACTGAAGCATTTTATCGGTGCGCACTGCACCGGCATCGAGGCCGTTACGACCCCGGCCGGCTCGCGCGTTGAAAAAGCCGGCGCCTGACGAGGCGCGTTGCCTGGAGCGGACCGGCGCCGGGCGCGTGGCGCTCGACCGCCCTGTCAATCCCCCGGCAGAGTCGTTTCTGGTTTCCCGACGGAGGACCTCACTCGACCCGGAGGATGAATGAACGGCCCCATCTTCACCCTGATCGCGATCGTGACGGCGATGTCGGCGCAGGACACCGCGGTTCCAGTCGAGAAAGAACCGCATCACAGAACGGTCTTCAAGAATGATTACGTCCAGGTCTTCCGCGTGAACCTCGAGCCCGGAATGGTGTCGCTGATGCACACACACGCGCGTGACGACGCCGCAGTTCGTTTGAGCACCGCGACGGTGACGGCACAGAGTCCCGGAGAGCCGGCTGGAGCGCCCGAATTCGTCTCCCCGGGCCTCGTGTCGGCGCGAGACAACGAGAAGAAGCCGCACACGCATCGGGTCCATAACATTGGCACGACGCTGTTTGACGTGATCGACGTGCAGATCCTGAAGCGGCCGGACGGTCCCGCGACGCCGCCGATTGCAGTACCCGCGGCGGAGAATCCGAGGATGCGCGTCTATCGCTACGAGCTCGAGCCGGGAGCGAGATCGGCGCCGCACACCCACGCGCGTCCGTACCTGCTGGTCGCCGCGACCGACATGAATCTGCGCGCGGCGTTGCCCGAGGGCGGATCCGTGGCGCATCTGGTCAAGGCCGGCGACCTGCATTGGGTAGAGACGGCCGTTACGCACACGCTCATCAATGAAGGTCGGGAGAAAAGCGTGGTCGTCGAATTCGAACTGAAGTAGCGAGATTGAGTCAGGGAGAGTCCCGACCGCCCTGCCTGTCGGGAGGCGGTCGAGACGCACCGGGGCACGCCGCACAGACCTGGCGTGTGTCCGATGGAGGGTTCGTTCCGCGACGTTGACACAGGGCCTCGGCTCAACTTGAAATCGCAAGAGATGAGGGCCCTGGGACGTGAGGATGCCCTCGAAAGATCTGCCGGAAAGCGAAGCCGGGCTGGTCCCTACTGCGGGACCCGGGTCGAGGGCGCGGCGCTGGCCGGGGCCGGCGGCAGAGCGCGGGGAGGCGCGGGAAGCGGGACAGGCGCGCGGCCTTCTCCAATCGGGAGCGCGATCTTGTAGACGGCCACGCGGGCGCGCTGGCGGATCTCTTTCATCCACTTCCGCGCCTCTTCGTTGTACACGCGCTGCTGCGAGCGGCGGCGCATGTCCTCCGCGACGGCTTCGAAGGGCTCGGCCGGGGCGCCCGCGGCTTTGCGCTCCGCGGTGTAACGCGTGTCGTACTCCTCGCGCGCCCGCTCCTCGTCGGCAATCGCGATCGGGCGAAAGCGCTCCTTCAGATAGTTCTGGACGACGAGCTGCCGCTCGAGAGAGGACCGGACGTCCTCCACGGTCATGCCGGCCTGGGCGAACTCCGCGGCCGGATCGCGGCCTTCGCTCTGCAACCGCTCGCGCAGGGTCTTCATCGCGGCATCCACTTCCGCCGCGTCCGGCACCGCGGGCCCGAATCGGAGAGCCTCCCGATACTGGAGCCGCTGGTCGATCAGCGCGTCCAGAACCTGCCGGCGGAACGCCGCGGGATCCTCGCCCGGCTCCGGCCGTAACGCCGACACGGCAATCGCTTTTCGGACGTCGCTCTCGGGGATGGCGACATCGTCGAGCGTCGCCGCGATCCGGTCGACGATGACCGCAGCCGCTTCGCGCGCGACGAGCATCGCCGCCGCGAACACCATGGCCGGTCCCAGGGAGAGCATAGGGACATGATAACGGCTGAAGACCGCATGGTATTTTCGAGTCGTGGGTGGCGAACGAGACCGGGGAAGCCTCTGGGTCGTGGGCACCCCCATCGGCAACCTCGAGGACCTCTCGCCGCGGGCCCTCGCGACGCTCTCCCGGGCCGACGCGATCTTCTGCGAAGACACCCGGGTGACGGCGAAAATCGCGGCCCGGTTCTCGATTTCCGGCGCGCGGATTTCCTGCCCCGCACCCCGCGAAAGCGCCCGGGCTCCCGAGCTTCTCCGGAGACTCGAGGCGGGCGAGACGGTGGCGCTGGTATCCGACGCCGGGATGCCCGCGTTTTCCGACCCGGGACAGGGCCTGGTGGCGGCGGCGGCGGCGGCCGGCTTTCTCGTCTATGTCGTGCCGGGCCCCTCGGCAGTCTCCGCGGCGCTCGCCCTGTCGGGGCTCCCTGCGGTACCGCACGTCTTTCTGGGTTTTCTGCCGTCGCGGTCCGGGGAGCGGCGCCGCTTTCTTGAGAGGCGGAGGATCTCTTCCGATACGCTCGTCTGGTTCGAGTCTCCGCATCGGATCTCGGAATCACTCGAGGACGCGGCCGCCGTTCTCGGCGCGCGCCGTGCCTGCGTCGCGCGAGAGCTCACGAAAATCCACGAAGAGGTCGTGCGCGGGACTCTGACGGAGCTCGCGGGGGGGGTTGCCGCCGGCGGTGCCGGTCGCGGTGAGATGACGGTCGTTGTCGAGGGCGCCGGAGACCAGCGGCCGGTCACCGCCGACGAGGATCTCGATGCCGCGATCCGCGAGGCCCTGGCGGAAGGGAGAGACAAACGCTCGATCGCCCGGGACCTCGCCTCGCGCTGCGGCCGCCCTGCCCGCGAGATCTACGCGCGGGCGGTGGCGCTCTCCGGATGACGGCGGCGGAGCAGCGTTCCGGGGATGGCCGAAAAGTCGTCAGCTCTCCCCCGGCGTTTCCTGCCGGCTTTTCGCCGTGGCGTCGTTTAAGTCGACCGCGGCCAGATCGAGAACGGCCAGCTCTTCCTTCTCCATGATTTCGGCGCCGCTCTCCGGGGCGGCCAGCTCGGACGGGTCCGGCGCCTCTTTTCCCTCGAAGATCCGTTGCTGGCGCTTGAGCTCGTCTGAGAGGGGCTCGTAAATCTCCCGGCGGCCCCGTTCGTCCGCGTAATCCCAGAGACCGTTCGCGCAGTGGCGGTCGTCCTCCCAGCCCGGGTGGTTGGCAATCGGATAGAGGCAGATGCCCTGGAGCGGCGCTCCCAGACGGATCGCGGCGCGCGTCTCCCTCCCGATATAGCGGAGCCACTCCGGCCGCGCGTCCCCTTCGATGCCGGTCTCCGCGAGGAAGAGGGGCCGCTGATATCGAAGCCAGACCTCCCGCATCATGTATCGAAGCGGGAGGTGCTGAGGGTGGGACGGGATCAACACGGCCCCGTTGTGGATCCACTGGTTCTGGACGTAGTAGTTCATCCCGAGGATGTCGAGAGCGTCTTCGCTCCCGCCGAGCTCCGGACGGTGGCGGCCGGCGATCATGTCCCAGGCCTGGAACTGAGACTGCCGGTAGTTCTCCGCGACCAGCCGGTCCTGGGGCCGGGTGGGGTGGGCGATGATGTCGATGACCGGCTCGGGCTGGACGAGGCGCGCCCGCGGGAGGACCGCCCGGATCTCCGCCGTGGCGGCCAGAACGGCGCGGACGAACTGCGCCTTCA
The DNA here is from genome assembly GCA_038253555.1 of Thermoanaerobaculia bacterium. Classification (GTDB taxonomy): domain Bacteria; phylum Acidobacteriota; class Thermoanaerobaculia; order UBA5066; family Gp7-AA6; genus JALYUA01. Next base: position 22,344 of record JBBSGZ010000013.1, on the reverse strand, counting down.
GCTCATCGCCGCGCCGGTGGGCGAACGGGTTGAAGAACGCCGCGTCTCCCCCGGCATACGACATAAACGAGATCTCGTTGACAGGCGCGACGAAGAGTGTCTGATCCGTCTCCCCCGCCGCGAGCTGCGCGAAGGCACGGGCGAATCTCCGGAATCGCTCGATGAAAGCGGGAGAGAACACGTCGACGCCGTCAGGAAATCCAAAGTGGAGCAGGTCCCAGATGACGGTGGTCTCAGTTTCCCGCGCGGCTCGCAGCATGGAAGCCGCGCCGCCCCAGTCGTAGTCTCCGCCGCCCCGGTCCACCCGGTACCAGGGGACGCCGTCTCGCGCTCCTCTGATCCCGACGGCGTGGAGCGCCTGGTAATCCTGGCGGGCGAACCGTTCGTGCCCCGTAGAAAGCAGGAGATCCAGCCGCTTACGATCCCGCCCCCTCACGTGCGTCGAGCACTCGAAGCCGCCGAGAAAAAAGCTCCCGAAGAGCGGGGGCGGGATGTTCACGCCGAAGAGAGGCCCCCTCCCCCCGCTCACCAGTCCATCCGCGCCAGGATTCCCGCGTAGATCTCGATGCCGTCCCAGAGGTTCTGCAGGCGCAGGTTCTCGTTGGAAGCGTGCTGGTTGTTGTCATGGTTGGCGATGGGAACTCCGACCGCCGGAGCGCCGAGCTTTTCGCGGAAAACGTACATCGGGATGCTTCCTCCCAGCATGGGAAGCGCAACAACCGGGCCGCCGGCCGCCTCGCCGACGACCCGCACCAGGGCGCGGGACGCCGGGAGGTCCATGGGGGTGCGGGAGGCGGGATAGCCGTTGCCCCACAGGACCTTCGCGATTCGCGCGTTTCCCTTCCGCGCGTCCGCGTCCGGATCTGCCCGGACGATCGTGAAACCCCTGGCGCGAATGTGATTTTCGACGGCGGCCCGGGCGGTCTCCGGGGTCAGATCGGGAACGAGCCGGAAGTCGATCGCCACGGTCGCCTCGGTGGGAATCGAGTTGGTTGAGCGAGCGCCCGTCTCGCCGCCCGAAATTCCGTGGACGTTCAAGGCGGGCCGCTGGATCGCCGCGAGGAGGGATTCGCCTCCTCCTTCGGGCCGCCCGATCCCGAGCTCCTCCCTCAACGCGGCGTCGACGTCCGGAGCGGAGGCAAGCGCGCGCCGCTCGATTTCACCCAGGGGACGGACGGCGTCCGAGAACCCGGGGATCGTGATCCTTCCTTCCGTATCCCGCATGCTGGCGACCAGACTCGCCAGCTGCGCGGTCGGATTGGGCGCCCAGTTGCCGTAGTGCCCGCTGTGGAGCCGCCGCGTCGCACCGTACAGCGTGATAACCACGTCCGTCACGCCGCGCGCGCCGAAGTAGACCTGCATCCGCCGCGACTGGTGCACGGGGCCGTCGAAGAGAATCCAGAGGTCGGCCTTCAGTTTCTCCCCGTACCGATCCAGGATCTCCGCGAGATGTGGGGAGCCCGCTTCCTCCTCCCCCTCGAAGAAGAACTTCAGATTCACGGCGAGGGGGACGCCGGCGGCGCGGAGAGCGTCGAGAGCGGTGACGAGCCCGACGACGGGTGCCTTGTCGTCGCTGGCTGAGCGGCCGTAGAGCCGCCACTCCGGCGGGATCGGGGCATGCAGGCCGTCGAGGCGCACCTCGCGTCCGCCCGATTCGAGCGGCGCATCGCGCAGAACCGGGCTCCAGGGGTCTCCCGTCCACTCGGCGGGCACGACGGGCTGCCCGTCGTAGTGCGCGTAGAGGACGAGAGTGCGGCGCGCGCCGGGCGTCGAGAGCTCTCCGTAGACGACTGGAGGAGCGCCGGGAACCCGCAGGAGATCGGCGCGGATTCCGCGCTTTTCGAGAAGCGACGCGACCGCCGCCGCGCTCTTCTCGATGTTCTCCGTGTCGGAGGCGACGTTCGGCCGCGAGAGCAACCCCGCGAGCTCCCGCACGATCTCGACCTCGTGCGCGGCCCGGTAGGCGCGGACGCGGGCGGTCAGCGCGGGGCCGGTGAGCGTCGAAGCGGCGCCGGCCGCGGCTTCCACGCGGTGCGGCCGGGAAGCGAGGAGGAGCGCGAAGAAACCCGCGGCAGCGCGCCTCACGAGGCGCTCTCCGGGGCCACCGGCGCCGGGGCGGGATCGAGCGACGGCTCCCGCGCGCCGGTCCCGATGAGCGCGACCGCGACCACGGCGAGAAGCAGGAGGCCGGCGGCGCCGGCGATCCGGTCCGGCGCGGCCGGCTGCGACAGAAGGCGGATGGCCGCGGGCCCGCCGAACGCGGCCGCGCCGAAGAGGACCCAGGCCGCGACGTGGTCTCGCAGGAGGACGAACGCGCAGACCGCCATCCAGGTCAGGAGGGCGAGCGACCCCGCGAGCTCGCCCGCGAGCTCCAGCGTCGAATGGGGCGAGGATGGAAGGAGGGCCACGAGGGCCCCGGCGGCAAGGGCGATTCGGGTGGACCTGCGGCGAAGAAAGGCTTCGCGGGACCCGAGAGCCGCCACCGAGGCGGCCGACGCGGTTCCAAAGGTGGCGAACGCGGCCGCCGAGAGCACCGCGATCGCGGGGAGAGCGAGGTCGAGCGATCCCGGGAGAGAGGGGTCCGGCCGGAAAAGTTCCGGAAAGGACCGCGCCGCGATCGAGGACCAGCGCGCCAGGCCGGCCAGCCCTGCGACCGCGATCGCCGTCCGAAGCAACGCGTCTCCGATGCCTCCCTGCCGCCGCAGCGCGCGGCGCCACCCCGGGCGCGCGGAAGCGAAGAGGACGTACGCGATGGCCGCCCCGCAGGGGATCAGCAGCCAGGCGATGACGAGTGACAGCGTGGCCGAGAAGCGAAACGTCGACAGCGGAATCTCGGTCCGGTACTGCCGCAGCAGGCCGGGGACCCGATTCGCCAGGGCCGCCGCCGCGAGGAGGGCGACCGGGACGAGCGGGCGGAGCAGTCCTCTCCACCGCACCTCGGGCCGCTTAACGGCGCGCAGAAAGAGAACGATCGCGAACCCCAGAAAGGAACCGAGCGCGACGACGCGCAATCCGACCAGGAGCCAGTCGAGGGCGGTCCGGCGCCGCTCCGCCTCGAGGTACGACTCGGGAATGTGGATCGTGGAATAGAAGGCGGAAAGGCGGCTGCCCTCGAAGATCGCCGTCAGGCGGGGAGCCGCGTCTCCGATCTTCGCGCCGCGCGACTCGAGAGTCACGGTGGTATCCACACGCTTCGGGCGCGCGCGCGTTCCGACTTCGAGCACCCGGTACTCGGTCGCGGGATACCCCAGAGCGGCAGCGGTCCCGAGGCTGCGCTCACGGGCCCGGGCTTCTCCGGGAGGAGGGCCGCCGGGTGCCGCCTCCTCCCGCGGATTCAGGTATCCGATGACGCGGGCGCGCCGCGGATCGACGAAGACTTTCCACTCCTCCTTGCGCCCCGGCTCCAGAAATCTCGTCACCCAGAAGTTCACCGGCAGAGAGGCGGACCCCAGCTTTTCGAACGCCGCCGTCCCGCCCTTCGTGACGACGTAGCGCGCCGCGGAATCTGAAAAGCCGGGCATGCGCCCGGACTCCACGGGCTCCTCGCCCCGGGCGTCGGAGTCGAGCGCGAATCCCGTTCCGCCGTACGTCACGGAGCGGTAGCGGCCGAGGTCGACGCCGTTCGCTTTCAGGAAGCCGCGGCCGATCGCCTCCGCCCGAACGCGGCCAATCTCGTCGCGTCCGATCCGGCCGCCGCGGGCCGGAACGAACCACCCGGCGAGAAGCACGGCCGCCGCGAGCCCGGCGGCCGCCAACGCGCGCCGCGGCACGCGGCGGACGGGCGCCGAAGGCTCCGCGCTGATCGCCCGGGGCGCGGGGGCGGGAGCGCTGCCGAGGTCCGCATTGGTCACGCCCTCCTCAGGCAGAAAGCCGCCGTGCCTCCAGGCAAGAAGGATGGAAGCGGCGAGCGGGACGAGGAGGATCCCGGCGGCGACGGCGCCCGAGACAATGTAGTAGGTGTTGTGGGATCGGAGCATGACGAGCGCCGTGTAGAGCGCGTCCACCGTGAAGTGCCACACCAGGAGCGGCAGGATCCCGTATCGCAGCATCACGAGGCCGATCACCACGCCCGCGACGCCCACTTCGACGCCGCGGATGTAAAAGGGCTGGTTGGGATACGCGGCATGGCCGAATCCCCAGAGGAACGCCGGCACCACGACGGCCAGGAAACGCCCCGCCCCGAGCCCGTCGAGAAACGAGATCGAGAACATGCGGCTGATCCCCTCTTCCGAGACCGCGGGGAAGAAGCCGACTAAGAGGACCGTCGCCCACGGGAACGCGGTGCTCAACATGTCGCTGTACGGGACGTCGGCTGGCGACCAGGCTCCGAATCGCGCGGCAACGACGTAAAAGACGGCCTGGTAGGCGAAAAAGAACGCCACGAGCGCGTAGCCTGAGAGAACGCCCCGGAAGAACCGCTTCGAGCGAAGGCCGCGGAACGAAAAGATCCCCGAGAGCGACAGCTGCCCCGGGAACCGCTGGCGATACGGAGGCTCCGCGGCCGCGATCACGCACGCGATGCCGGCCCCCGCCGCGAGCGCGCCCAGGATCCCCAGGACCAGATGGTTCGTGAGGTGGCTCGAAAGGGGGCTTGCGGTGTCGTACTCGTAGAGAGTCAGCGGCAGGTTGTTCAGTGTCGAGAGGAGCGCCAGGACGAATCCTGCAAGACCGAACCCGCCAACGACGCCCCACCGCACGTCCTTGCGCGAAATGCGGGTCAGCAGGACTCCGGCCATGGCGAGGACCGTCAGGACGAGACCGAAAGTGGCCGCCTGCCCCGCCGCCTCGTTCTTCGAACGCAGCGTTCGATAATCGCGCTGCCACGCCTCCGGGACGTGGACGAACTCGTCGAAGGCGACGACCTCTCCCCCCGCCACGATCGTGCGATATCGGACACTCGCGTCTTTCATCCGGAAACCCGGCCGCTCGTCGACAAACGTCCAGTCGGTGCGCTTCGGACGCTCCGTCGGAAAGGATTCGATCGGGGTCAGGGCGGCCGGATCGAGGCCCCGCTGGGAGAGAAAGGCGGCGGCGAGGGCGCGCGCCCTTTCGCGCGGGAGGCGCTCCCCGGGCGCATCCTCCCGCCGGACCGACTCCCACGAGACGAGACTGCCGAGCGGCGTGATCGAAACCCGCTCCTCCTCCTTGACGGCCGAGCGAAACCACCGCATGTCCCACCGCCAGATCTTCGCGTCCCGTCCGTAGAGGCGCGACGCGCGATCGAGCCCCAGCTCGCGCTCGAGGTAGACCTTCGGCTCCTCATCCAGGCCGAACCGGCCGGCAAAACGCGTTCCGGCCGTCGGACGGCCGCGCTCCTTCAGGAACCGCTCCGCCTGCTGCCGCGCCTCGGTTCGCGGAACGCGAAACTCGATGGCCGCCTCGGGGAAAGCCCGGCGGAAAAGCGCCGAGGTGATTGCGGCCCCGGCGATCGAGATCGCGAGGCACACGACGACGAAGCGCCAGTCCCGGCGGTCGAGCTTTTCCATCAGGTGGTCCCCGTCAGCCGACGAGCACGCTTCCGCCGTTGACGTTGACGACCTCTCCCTGCAGGTGCCTCGCGAGATCCGACACCAGGAAGAGGACGGCGCCCGCCACGTCCTTCGGCGAAGCGACGCGGCCGACGGGAATCGAAGCCTCGATCTCTTCGCGGCGCGCCGGGTCGCCGAGCGCCGCCGACGTCATTTCGGTGTCCACCCAGCCGGGCGCGACGCAGTTGACCCGGATCCCCGCGGGACCGAGCTCCGCCGCCAGGGACTTGGTGTACGAGATCAGGGCGCCCTTGCTGGCGGCGTAGGCGGAATGGCCGGCCTCTCCGCGCTGCGCGGCCGTCGAGGAGACGAACACGATCGAGCCGCCCGTCCGGGCGAGGTGCGGAATCGCGGCGTCGGTCACGAGAAAGCACCCGCGGACGTTCACAGCGAGCGCGCGGTCCCAGACCTCGAGGTCGCCATGGCCGGCCTCGTCCGCCTCCCAGATCCCCGCGTTGTTGACGATGATGTCGAGACGTTCCCAGGCGGCGACGACGTCGCGCACGAGCTGGCGAGCCTCGCCGGGATCGGCGACGTCTCCCGCAAGCGCCATCGCCTCGCCGCCGGCCTGACGAAGCTCCCGGACGAGCCCGTTGGCGGCGCTCTCATCGGACCGGTACCCCACCGCGACGCGAGCACCCGCGAGACAGAGCTGCTCGGCGATCGCGCGGCCGATTCCGCGGGAACCGCCCGTCACCAGAGCAGTCCGAGGCGCGAGATCGAGAGTGAAGCGTTCGGCCAAGTTGGTGCGTATCTTAGTGGAGAGACGCAGGCTGGCGGCCGGACGGGCGATTGTGAGTCGGCAACCCTACCTCTCGCGATTCCGGGACTGATCCGCATCCATAAATCTTCCTCTTCAGGCCCGAGCCGCACCGGACACGAGCCGAGCGTCCTGCCCGGCCGCAACCGAAGCTGACAAACGGACGAAGGACGACGGACCGGCTATCTTCCTGCGAGCAAGCCCCCGATCCAGGACGTCAGCGCTTCCAGGGTGGGGGTGGAGTTCTTCAACTGCACGTCGACCTCGGCGGCGCGGGAGAGGGCACGGGCGAGCTCGCGGACCGTGTAGCGCGAGGCGCGCTGGGCCGCCTTGTACCAGAGGTACCCGGCCACGGCCCCCCCGCGCGCGGCGAACGGAGACCGGCCGAACGCCACCACGGGCTCGGCGAGCCTCGGGAGCACGCGGGCCTGGAACACGGGGTACGACATGTTGCGATCGAAGGCGGGCGCGCCGGGCTCCGAGAGGGCGGCGCGGATCAGGAGCATGTGACGAATCTCGCCCGTCACCATCGCGAGGAACTTGAACGGCCATTGATCGTCGGTGTCGACCTCCCGCTCGCCGGTCCGGACCGGCCTGCTGGAGAACAGGCGGGAGAGCCTCTGCAGCGAGTCGGCGGCGTCGCGCCGGCCGATCGCGTCGAAGAAAAGGTAGACGTCTTCCGAGGCCGCGTCTTCCACGCTCTGCCGGACATCGGCGGCCTCCACGCGCCCCCCCGGACCGGCGACGTCAAGCAGCTTGTTGAGCTCGGCCACGAACATGGCGGGTTCGAAGTCCGTTTGAACGAGCAGGCGCTGGAGGGCGTCCGGCTGGACCGTCACCTCCCGCTCCTTCGCGCGCGCGCTCGCCAGCCGCTTCAGCTCGGGGCCGGCCGCCTCGCGTTTCTCGCCGATCTGGATCTCCAGCACGAGGCCCCGGGCCGCGATCTCCGCGAGCAGCCCTCCCGCCGGCGGCGAGGTCGCGGTCACCACGGCGACGGTCCCGTCGTTCCCGCGCTCCAGGAGCAGACGGATGGCGCTCTGGAGGGCGGCCGAGCCGCCTTTTCCTTCCGGCAGCTCCCGCAGGATCTCGGCTAAGGCGGGAGCGTCCTCCTTGCGCCGCGTCTTTTTGGCGACGGTCTCCGCCGTCTCCGCCGGATCGGCCCCGGCGGAAAGCCCCAGCGCCGAGAGGACCGCGCGCATGTGACGGAACGCTTCGCGCCGGCCGGAGGGAGTTCCGAGGCCCCACGCCTCGCACGCTTTGCCCGCGAGCACTCCGGCGGAGTCCGTGCCCAGAATCCGACCGATGTCGAAGGCAACGACCCGGCGCGGCGAGAAGAGGGATCGATTCAGCAGGGCATCCGCGATGGCATCCGCGGGCGCTTCATCTCCGAATCGAAGCGCTTCGCCGTCCTGTCCGACGAGCTTCTCGAGCACTTCGCCTGCCCGCTCGTCGACGAAGAACGCAACGTCGCCGGTGACGAGCACGACTGAGGGAGCGTCGGCGAAAAGCGGGATCGCGTCGGACGAGAACCGGGTGCGCGTCAATCAGCGGCCGTCGTCAGGTTCGATTCTCGACACGAGGAACGGAATCGGCGCAAAGACGGCTCCGGGCCGGAACTTCTGGCGACTTGAGCCATGCGGTCAGTTCGCCCTTAGCCCTTCGCCCTTCGCCCTTCGAAAAAGCGACCGCGAACCCGGCGCGAGCTCAGCCCTCGAGCAGCCCCTTTTCGGCGAGCTCCTGACATTCGACGCAATGGGGGGCCCACGGCACCGCGTTCAACCGCTTCTCGTTCATGGTCGTCCCGCAGTTGAGGCAGTTTCCATAAGAGCCGTCGTCGATGCGGCCGAGGGCCTGGTCGATCAGCAGGAGGGTGTTGCGGTCGTTGTCGGAGAGGGAGTACAGAAACTCGCGTGTGTAGGAGGAGACCGCTTTGTCCGCGATGTCCTGCGTGGCCTCGTCGCCCGTCTCTTCCTCCGCGTTGCGCGTCTTGGCGAGATCGGCCGAGAGACTGGTCTTTTTCTCGGTGAGAAGGCGTCGAAACCGGTCGAGCTCTTTTTTGGGCATCTTCACGGGACGGGCGCTGGTCGTCGCCATCGGTTCCTTCTCTTTCTTCCCGCGCCGGGCGCGGGTTCGATTTCGAACGCGAGATCATACCCGAGAAATTCCGTCGCCAACCGTCGCCATCCGTCGCCTCCGCTCACTACGGGACGTGCCTTCGCCGTGCGCGGCGAAGGCACCGGCGAACGGCTCGGCCGGGTGCGGCCTCGGCCGTTCGCCTCGTCCCTCCGTTCGCTTTGGCTCCCGCAGCGGGAGGCTCCTCCTTCCCTTCGGTCAGGAGACTCCTCCCGCTGCGAGCTTAGCCACCATCCTGGCTGGAGCGCAGCTCTGCTCCCTCGCCCCGCGCTCGGGGAGAGGGTGGTGGGGGGGAGGGGCAGGGCTCAGGTAGAAGGCGGCGCCGGGAACAGACCTCGCTTACGGCGTCCCCGCGCTCAGGGCAACGAGGACGGGAGGGGGCAGTTTCCCGCCGGGCCTTCCCGCGTCGGCGGCCATCTCCCGAGACTCTCAGCCGGGCTTGCGCCGCGCGCGTTCCCAGAGGGACTTGCGCGAGATTCCCAGCCGTTTCGCGGCGAGCGTCCGGTTGCCGCCGGCGCGGCGGAGCGTTTCCTCGATGTAGACGTCGGAGAGCTCCTTGAGTGTCCACCGCCGTTCGACCGCTGCGGCCAGAAGGGCTTCCGGAGCGCCAAAGGAGCCCATCGGCAGGTCGTCCGCGGACACCTCCGGCGCGGCCGCGGCCAGCGCCGCCCGTTCGACCAGATGGAGCAGCTCGCGCACGTTTCCCGGCCAGGTGTGGCGCTCGAGAGCCGCCTCCGCGTCCTTCGTGAACCGCCTCGCGGGAGTCCCGTACGTGCGCGCCGCGCGCTTTAAGAAGGTCCGTGCGAGCGGAAGAACATCTTCGCGGCGTTCCGTCAGCGCGGGCAGCCGGAGGGAAACGACGTCGATCCGGTAGAAGAGATCGGGCCGGAAGGATCCCTGTTCGACCAGGGCCGCCAGCGCCCGCCGGGAAGACACGACGAGTCTCGCGCGAAAGGGGTGGCTCGTGACGCCGCCGAGCCGGCGGAACGTCCGCTCCTGCAGCACCCGCAGAAATTTCGCCTGCGCGGCGGGAGAGAGCGACGACACCTCGTCTAAATAGACGGTCCCGTCCCCGGCCACCTCCAGAAGCCCCCGCTTGGCGGTCACCGCGCCGGTGAAGGCGCCGCGTTCGTGGCCGAAGAGCTCGCTCTCAAAGAGCTCGTCGGAAAGGTTCGCCGCGTCGACACGCACAAACGGACGCTCCGACCGCAGAGACGCATCGTGCAAGGCGCGCGCGAGCCGGTCCTTGCCCGTGCCGCTTTCGCCGACCAGAAGCACCGTGCTCGGAAGATCGAGCGCCCGCTCGAGAGCGGTGATCTCTCTTGCCAGCGGGCGGTGCCGCGTGGAGAACAGCACGCGCAGAGACGCCCGCCGGCGGGGTTTTTCGGATGTCGGGACTTCGTCGGCCTCCCCCCCGGGGGCCTCGAGGTCAGGATCGGGCGGCGAAGCGGCCCGTCTCATTCTCCGCGTCGCCCCAGAGCCGCTCGAGCGCGTAGAAACGGCGGGCCTCTTCCTGAAAGACGTGGAAGACGACGTCGCCGTAATCCATGAGGATCCAGTTTGCGGTCTCGAGCCCCTCGACGGACAGTGCCGATCCGAGCACTTCGCTGATCGCGTCGGAGATCGCACGCGCCTGGCGGTCCGAATTGGCGGTCGAGAGGACGAAGTAGTCGGCCATCGTCGTCAGCTCGGTTAAGTTGAACACGAGGACGGCGGAGGCTTTCTTATCGAGAGCGGCGGAGAGGCCTTCGCGCACCCGGTCGCGGGCGGAGAGCTCGTTCAACGTTCGGTGACTCCCGCGCTGTAAAGGCCCTGCTTCGTGATGTACTCCGCGACGGCGGGTGAAACCTGCCCGGCGGCTCTCTCTCCGGAGGACAGTTTTTTTCGCAATTCCGTCGAAGAGATTCTAACCGATCCGGCGTCAAAAACCTCGATCCGATCGGACAGGCCAGGGACTGCGGGGACCACCAGGCCGTCCCCGCGGAACGGATCCCGGTAGAACGCGGCGACGCGGGCCAGCCGCACGATCTCGGCCGGATCTTTCCAGCGGGCAAACCCGGCGAGCGTGTCCGTCCCCATCAACAACCAGAATTCGGACTGCAAGGAGCGGGCCGACAGCGCCCGCAGAGTGTCCACGGTAAAGGAAGGACCCTCGCGGTCGAGGTCGTCGAAAGCGATGGACCAGTCAGGACGTCCCTCGATCGCGAGCGCGAGCATCGCGACGCGGTGCCGGGCGTCGCTCGGCGTCCCGGCCTTGTGAGGGGACAGGCGAGCGGGGACGAAAAGGACGCGAGAGAGACCGAACTTCATCGCCGCCGCCTCGGCCATCGCGACGTGGCCGACGTGTACCGGGTCGAAGGTCCCCCCGAAGACGCCGGTGCGCATCGGTCTCTACGATTCGTGAACGGCGGAGCCGGGTTCCGCCGGCGTCAGAACCGGGGGCGCCTCGCGGGGGCCGCCGAGCCGGAAGAAGTCGCGGACCAGATCTTCGAGACCCAGCCGCGTGGCCGCCGAAATTTCCCGGTAAGGGATACCCCGGCGGGAAGCGGCGGCGCGGATCGATTCGAGTCGCTCGGGATCCGAGACGGCGTCGCACTTGGAGGCCACCAGCATTCGCGGCCGCGCCGCGATCTCCGGAGAGAACGCCTCGAGCTCCCCTTCGAGCACCTCCACGTCGTGCTCCGCGTCACCCTCCGTGGACGCGTCCACCAGGTGGCAGAGCAGGCGGCAGCGCTCGACGTGCTTCAGGAAGCGGATGCCGAGGCCGGCCCCGTGGTGCGCGCCTTCGATCAGCCCGGGGATGTCGGCGACGACGAGGGTCCGCTGGTCGTCGCCCCGAACGACGCCGAGGTTGGGGACCAGTGTCGTGAAGGGATACTCCGCGATCTTCGGTTTGGCGGCGGAAATCACCGAGATGAGAGTCGACTTGCCGGCGTTGGGAAACCCGATGATCGCGACGTCCGCCAGAAGCTTCAACTCGACGGTGAGCCGCCGCTCCACGCCCGGGAGCCCCTTGCGGGCGAAGCGGGGGGCCTGCCGCGTCGAGGTCGCGAAGTGCTGGTTGCCCCAGCCTCCGTTCCCTCCGCCCGCGAGCAGGACCTTCTCGCCGGCCTGGAGGAGGTCGGCGACGCGCTCGCCCGTGTCGGCATCGACGACGATCGATCCGAGCGGAAGGGAGACGATGACGTCGCTCCCCGTGCTCCCATGACAGTTGGATCCCATCCCGTGCTGGCCGTTCTGCGCCTTGAACAGCATCTGGTGCCGCAGGTGATACAGCGTCGTGAAGGAGGGGTCCGCCACCGCGTAAACCGAGCCTCCGTGCCCGCCGTCTCCGCCCGAAGGGCCGCCGCGCGGGACGAACTTCTCTCGACGGAAGGCGACGCAGCCGTTGCCCCCATCGCCCGCCTTCGCCCGGATCTCAGCGGAATCGATGAACATGGCGGGAAGGCGCTAGAGGTCGGGCGGGAGGCGCGAGGCATTTCACGGGGCTCGCCCCGCGGCCGGCTTGAACTGTCAGGCGACCGGGATTTCGATCGAAATGACGCGGCCATCGCGGCCACGATCCTTGTAGCGGACGATGCCGTCGACCTTGGCAAACAGCGTGTCGTCTTTGCCGCGTCCGACGTTGTCACCCGGAAAAAACCGCGTTCCGCGCTGCCGCACGAGGATGGAGCCCCCGGTCACGAGCTGACCGCCGAAGCGCTTCACCCCGAGGCGCTGGGAATTGGAGTCGCGGCCGTTGCGCGAAGAGCCCTGCCCCTTTTTGTGTGCCATCGCCTACGCTCCTTCGATCCCGAGGATTCGGACTTCGATCATGGGCTGCCGGTGGCCCTTGGTCCGCCGGTATTGCTTCGTGCGTTTTTTCTTGAAGATGAGGACCTTGCGGGTCTTCACGGGACCGAGCACGGTTGCCTTCACCGAAATTCCGTCCGTCTTCTTGAGCTCTTTCCCCTCGTGGCCGCCCACGAAGACGATCTCCGAGAAGACGATTTCCTGGCCCTTCGAGACGTCACCCGAAGGCGTCTCGATCCGGAGGACGTCCCCCGCGGCAACCTTGACCTGTTTTCCGCCCGCGCGGACGATCGCGTACATGGAGCCTCCCCTAAGCAGAACTGCGGATTCTATGGTTTAACTGATGAAAGTCAAGGGGTTGAGAGGAGGAAGGCCGAAACGCGGACGGCGGAAATCGCGAACGCGCCGGGAAGCGCACCGCGCCCAGCGCCTAACCCCTGACGCGGCGCCCTCTAGTCTTCGTCGATCGCATTGGGCAGCTCGTCGGCACTGCCCGTGCCCTGCGGAAAGTGGGCTTTCAGGATCCCGCCGATGCGGTCGATACCCGCCACGAGCCCTGTCGTGAACTCGCCCTTCCGAAAGGCGTCTTCCATCTCCTGGGCGGTGGCGTTCCAGAAATTGTCACCGCACTTCTCGTGGACTCCCTTATCGCCCAGGATCTGGAACTTCCGGAGCCGGGGCGCGATGTAGAAGAGGACCGCATTGCGCTCTGCCGTTCTCGTCATACCGAGCTTGTCGAAGCGTTCCCGCGCCCGCGCCTCGATGTCGGCCGGCTCTGACCGGGTCACGTGAACCCGGATCTCGCCCGATGTGTCGGACTCCGCCCGGGCGATCGCTTCGACGATCCTGTCGGAGTCGAGCTTCGAAAAAAAGTGCCGGACTTTCATCCCTTCACCTTCCCGTCCCCCATGCCGCTACCAGCTTCCCGACGAGCCGCCGCCGCCCGAGAATCCTCCCCCTCCGGAAAACCCTCCTCCGCCGCCGCCGCCGCCGAATCCGCCGCCGCCGCCGAAGCCGCCACCGCCGAAGCCCCCGAACCCGCCCCAGCCTCCCCATCCTCCCGAACGCCATCCCCGGCCGCCGAAGGTCCGATGTCGGGGGCGAAAGAGCAGGGGCAGGACGAAGAAGAAGAGGAACGGCCAGAGGCAGCCAAACGGAATACCGCCGCCGCGGCGGCTCGTGGTCCCCCTCGTTCGCTCGTTCACGGTCGTTCCCGTTCCTTTGTACTCGCCGCGGGCGGCAGCCATGAGCGCCGTCATGCCCGCTTCGACGCCGCCCGTGTAGTCGCCGCTCTTGAAGGGCGGCGTGATCTCGTCCTCCCGGATCCGGCTCGCCGTCGCATCCGGGATCGCGCCTTCGAGACCGTACCCCACCTCGATCCGCATCTTGTGGTCGTCGATGAACGCGAACAGGACCAGCCCGTTGTTGGCCTTCGCCTGGCCGACTCCCCACGCCTTCATCGCGTTGACGGCGAACTCTTCGAGCGTCGTGTTCTCCGGGACGTGGCGGTCGATCCAGACGAGCATCTGGATCGAGGTGTCCTTCTCGAACTGTTCGAGGCGCGAGTTGAGCTGCTCGGCTCGGCCGGCGTCGAGGACGCCGGCCCGATCCGTAACGTACCGGTCGGGCTTCGCGGGGACCGGCGGCGCCGCTCCCAGAGCGAGACTCGCCGCGCAGAAGAAAGCGAGGGCGAGAACCGCCGCCCCGCGGGCGGCCGGACGCCGCCCGCGCGCGGGTGTCGGAAACCTCAAGAAGATGCCCTACCGGGCCGGCGCGGGCGCCGCGGCCGCCGGAGTCGTTCCGAAGTTGAAGTTCACCGCAGGCGGTTTGTCGGAGCCCGTCGTGCCGTGAAAATACGGCCTTTCCTTGAAGCCGAGCATTCTCCCGGTGATGTTCGTCGGGAACTTCAGGAGTGTGGTGTTGTAGGCCTGCGCGACTTCGTTGAAGCGCATGCGTTCGACGGAAATCCGGTTCTCGGTTCCTTCGAGCTGGGCCTGAAGGTCGCGGAAATTCGCGTTCGCCTTGAGGTCCGGGTACTTCTCGACCACGATGAGAAGGCGGGACAGCGCGCCCCCGAGGGCCGCCTGCGCCTGCTCGTACTTCGCCAGCTGCGCGGGATCCGTCGGAGCCGTACCCGCCGGCGGCGTCACCTGACCCACGGACGCGCGAGCCCGCACGACTTCCTCGAGAGTCGATTTCTCGAACTGGGCGGCGCCCTGAACCGTGGCGACGAGGTTGGGGACCAGGTCGGCGCGCCGCTGGTACTGATTCTCGACCTGCGCCCACTGCTTGTCGACTTCCTGATTGAGCGTCACGAGTCGGTTATTCGTGCCCGCGAAAGAGATTCCGATGATGACGACGAGCAGCACCACCAGAGCGAGACAGCCGAGACCGATCTTTCCCATGCGTTTTCCTCCTCTATGCGAACCGGGAGGATTGTATACGTCGCTTCCACTCGCCACGGGTGCTGCCCGGCCCGGCGGTTAGAATCCGGCAATGGACGTGTGGCTGCTCCGTCATGCCGCGGCCGAAGATCGCGCCGCCTCCGGGCGGGACCAGGATCGCGTTCTGACCCCGGAAGGCTCGCTCCGGGCCCGGTCCGTGGCGCTCGGTCTGGCAGCGCTCGGCCCCGGAATCGGGCGCGTGATCACGTCCCCGTACCGGAGAGCCCGGCAGACCGCCGATGCCGCGGCCGCGGCGCTCGGCCTGGAGGGGGCCCTCGTCGAATCGGAGGCGCTGACCCCCGAGCGGGATCCGGCGGAGATATTGAAGGAAATCTCGACGGGTTCAGACGACGCGCTCCTCGTAGGCCATCAGCCCCATCTCGGATCTTTGCTCGGACTGTTGATCGGCGGAGAAGGCATGGAGATCCCGATGAAGAAAGCCGGAATCGCCCGGGTGACGCTGACGGGGAGGTGGTCGGGAGTCCTGCGGGTTTTTTTGCCCCCCCGAGTGCTCGAACTCCTGGGAGATCGCCCGCCGCGCTGACCCGAGGTTCTCCTTAAGCGAGCCCTCCCTTTGCGCGGGTCGTCGCTCAGTCACGACGCTGGCCAAACGCGGCGCCTGCCAGCGGGTCCCCTCACCCCAAGCCCTCTCCCCGAGGGCGGGGCGAGGGGCCAGAGCTGCGCCTCCACCACGAGGGTGGCTAAGCTCGCGTGAGCGAACCCTGTGAGCGGAAGCGACGGTGGAGCCCACAGGCGAGCCGCCCGTCGGTGCCTTCGCCGCGCACGGCGAAGGCAGATCCCGCGGTAAGCGAAGGCGACGGACTCCCCCTCACCCCAACCCTCTCCCCGAGCGCGGGGCGAGGGGGCAGAACTGCGCTTCCACCACGATGATGGCTACGCTCGCCCCGAAAGGAGTCTCCCCACCAGAGGGAGGGAGGAGCCTCTCGGGGCGGGAGCGTGAGCGAACGCAGTGAGCGGAAGCGACGTGAGGCGACGGTATGCTGTGCCGCGTGTCGATTCCGACGGGCGAGCAGCTCGGGCCCTACGAGATCCTGGCGCCCCTCGCCAAGGGCGGAATGGGCGAGGTCTATCGCGCCCGCGACACGCGACTCCGGCGAGAGGTCGCGCTCAAGCTCCTCTCGACGGCGGGGGCCAACGACGAGGAGTTGCTGCTGCGGTTCCAGCGGGAGACGCACGTCGTCGCAGCGCTCAACCATCCCAACATCCTGGCGATCCATGACACCGGCGCCTATCACGGGATCCCCTACGCGGTGACGGAGCTGCTGCAGGGCGAGACGCTCGCCGACCGCCTTCGCTCCGGCGCTCTGGCGGAAAAGCGCGCGACGGAGGTGGCGGCCCAGGTCGCCGACGGTCTTTCCGCCGCTCACGCGCAAGGCGTCGTTCACCGCGACATCAAGCCCGAGAACATCTTTCTGACAAACGACGGCCGCGCGAAGATTCTCGACTTCGGGATCGCGCGCGTGGAGCGGCCGACCTCCCGCGTGCCGCTGGCGCGCGCGGAGGACACGCTCAGCCGCGCTTCGTCCCAGTCGAGCGGCCGCGTGCTCATGGGAACCGCCGGCTACATCTCGCCCGAACAGGTCCGCGGCAAGCGCGCGGACGCTCGCAGCGACGTCTTTTCGCTCGGCGCCGTCTATTACGAGATGCTCACCGGCCGGCGCGCCTTCCTGCGGGACACCCCCGTCGACACGCTGGGCGCCGTGCTCCGCGACGATCCCCGGAAGTACCCGGACTCCGAACGGATCCCCGAGGAGCTCCGGTACTACGTGTTTCGCTGCCTGGAGAAGGACCCGTCGGACCGTTACCAGTCCGCGGCCGACCTCCTCATCGACCTTCGCTCGTGGCAGGCGGAGCAGACGTCGGAGTCCGCGCTTCGCGTCCACTTCCGCAGCGAGCCTCCCTGGAAGCGGCGGCAGGCCCGCGTCGTGCTCCGATCGATCCTGGGCGCCGCGCTTCTCGTGGCCGGCTTTCTCGGCGGATCGTGCTGGCAGCGTTCACACCGGGGCGCCCCGAGAGCGGATCTGGACACCGGCGCGGCGGCAAAGGCCACAGCGTCCAGGTGAGGCTTTCCCCCGGCGC
Organism: Thermoanaerobaculia bacterium; assembly: GCA_038253555.1. Taxonomy (GTDB): domain Bacteria; phylum Acidobacteriota; class Thermoanaerobaculia; order UBA5066; family Gp7-AA6; genus JALYUA01. Next base: position 5,587 of record JBBSGZ010000013.1, on the reverse strand, counting down.
GCCGGACGGGGCTGCGCCTACCCCGCCGCGAGAATGGGCAGGGCGGCCGCGAAAGCCTTCGGTTCCGGAATGGGAGCCGCGCAGCAGGCGTCCGGGCAGGCGTCGTACAGAGTGCGGCGCTGGACCGGTTCGTAGCCGGCGTCCGCGATCAGGCGCCGCATCTCCGGCGCGGTCATCCGATTGCGCGCGCCCGCCGCGTACACGACGTTCTCCTCGATCATGATCGAGCCCAGGTCGTCGGCGCCGAAGGAGAGCGAGACCTGCCCGATCTTCGAACCCTGCGTCACCCACGACCCCTGCACGTGGCGGATGTTGTCCAGGTACAGCCGGGACACGGCGAGCGTTTTCAAGTACTCGAATCCGCCCGCCTCGTCTACCTTTTCGTCGAGCGCGGTGTTCTCCCGCTGAAACGTCCAGGGGATCCACGCGGTGAATCCCCCCGTGCGGTCCTGGAGGCTGCGGACCACCTCGAAGTGCGCGACGCGGTCGGCGTAGGTCTCCCCGACTCCGAACATCATCGTCGCGGTCGTGCGCATGCCAAGCGAGTGCGCGGACTCATGGACCTCGACCCACTTCTCGGTCGGGGCCTTGGTCAGGGACCAGATCCGCCGGCGCACCGAGTCCTCGAGGATCTCCGCGCCGCCCCCCGGAATCGACTGGAGGCCCGCGTCCTTCAGCCGCGCGATCACGTCCCGCATGGGCGCCTTCGTGAGCTTCTGCAGGAAATACACCTCGGGCGCGGAAAGGGCGTGCAAATGGATCGTCGGAAAGCTGGTTCGGATGAACCGGAACATCTCTTCGTAGAAAGTGAACGGCAGCTCCGCATGCACCCCGCCCTGGAGAAGGACGCCCGTGCCGCCCAGGTCGATCGTCTCCTGGATCTTCTCGCCGATCTGGTCCCATGAGAGGACGTAGGACTCGGGGTGGCTGCTGGAGGGCCGGTAGAAGGCGCAGAACTGGCACCGGTAGATGCAGACGTTGGTGTAATTGATGTTCCGGTCGACGATGTAGCTGGCGATGCCGGGATCGTTTTTCCGCCGGCGAACCGCGTCGGCGGCCGCGCCGAGAGCGAGCAGCTCTCCCTCTTCGAGGAGCGTCACGGCGTCCGCGGCGGAGAGTCGTTCACCGTAAAAGGTCCGGTCGAGGATCTCGCTGGTTCTGCCCGTCATGCGAGGATTCTAGCCCGCCTCTCCGTTCGGCGAATCAGAAACGCTTGTTCCTCTCGCGCCATTCGGGGGGGATGAAAAGCGAAGGGCGGGCCGCTCGGCCCGCCCTTGCAGGAAATCTATCAGGGTCAGGGATGGACGGGCGGGGGCGAAGGGGACAACGGCGCCTGCCGGTTGGGAAACTGATCGCGGTCAAGCCGGGTAAGGGGATCGTTCGAGATCCGACCATCCGGGGTGTACCCGATCGTTGCGTTGGTCAGCGCGCCATCGGTGTACGGCTTGTTCCCGTCGGGAGCTTGGGATGCCGGCAACAGGGCTCCCATGAGGACCCGTACCTCTATATCGACGACGTCGTCACCGGGGCGGCGTCCATTGGGAAATCCCGCCGTGTCACCTTCGAGCACGCCGAGCGATTTCTGAAGCGGTGCCGGCTTCGGAGCTATGCTGGTGTTCAACCGCAGCATCTCGCCCGGGACCACATTAGGGGGCCGATTCAGGCCGGGGACGCCCGTCAGGAACGCCTGGACGAGGTCCGTACGGGGGAAAAGAGTCGGGGCCACCGTTCCCGGAAAAATCACCTCGAGCAGCTCGGGGATAGTGGGATTGGTGACGTACTTCAGGAACTGGGCATCGTCCTTCGGTTCGCTGGCGTTGAATTTGTCCTTGTCCGGAAGTCCGATGACGACTTCATTGACGAGCGGGCTGCCGAGGCGGGAGACCTGTGTCAGCTCGCCGGGCGGGATAAAGCCGGAACCCTCCGACCCATGCCGCGATTTCGAGACGCTCGCGGTCGTCCAGCCGCCGATGATGGGCTGACCGGGCTCCGCGAGGCACTGCGTCGGAACTTCCAGGGCGAGAGTCGTAATGCTCTTCCCCGCCAGATCGTTCAACTTGCTGTCCCGGGCCGCCAGCGGATCCAGGTTGAACAGGTCGAAGATTTCCCCAACGTTTATGACAAACCCTTCTCTCCGCTGCCCCACGAACACGCGGCCGGTTCTACTGCAGCCCGGAATGTTGACCTCGTAAATGTGATCGTCGGCGTACACGGGATAAACGGACCGATCGTTGTTCAGTATCGACTTGTCCCCGATGCGATCGACGGGCTTCAGGAACGACGAATCGCCGCCGACGCGCGTGACGGGATCTCCCTTCGGATTTCCGTGTCCCTCTCCCCGCAGGACGTTCAGCGAATACGTCTCGATGACGTTCAGATTCGCGGTGTCGAGGCGGGTGGGCCCGATCCCGCCCACGTTTATGACCGGTACGGCGACGGGCTGTCCTCCCACAGAGATCGTGATGTTCTTCGCGGTGTTCTGAAACCGGAACTGAAAGGTGATGTCGGGTCTGGCGTTCCCGTTGTTGTCGATGTTGATTTCGTAAACGGCGTCCGGGTCGAGCATGTAAAAATTCGGGCCCCCCTGCGGGTCCTGAAAAGGCTCGTAGTTCGCCAGGATGGTCACGTACCCGGAGCGGCCGGCCTCGTAGCTTTTGAACATGTAGAAATCGGTGCCGTCGACTTTGGGCGATTTGGTGATCGCCGGGGCTTCGCGATGGCTGGATGCGTGGCCCACGGATGGAACGAGCAAGAGTGCAGCCGTCGCGGCGGCCGCGAGGAAACGATGGGGGTGCTTCATGACTCCTCCGGAAAGGGATGACTAAAACGTCTCCCGGGAAAGACCCCGGGAGTTCCTGAATGGGCTACGGACGACGTCGGGATCCGGATTCCCGGCGGGGGCCCGTTTAGAAAAAAAACTCATAGAGGCGGGCCCTGCCCATTCAAGCGTGGTGAAAGAAAACGGCCGCAGAGGATGCGTTCAAACTGGCGCCTGGGGCCTGATCTTCCGAGACCCCGGCCGCCTTCCCTTAGGTTTCGCTCTCCGGGGCCTGCGCCGGATCCTCGCCGATCCGGCGGCTCGAGAAGCCGGGCAGTCCCGAAATGGGGGTAACGAAATCGATCGGACGCGCCTCGGGGATGAGGCCGGCCTCGGCCGCGAGCCTGTAGAAGAGCTCGAGGCCGCCGAAATCGGAGCGGTCGAGCTCGAAGTGGAGGCTGTGGCGCAGGTAGTCCTCCACGACCGCCGGAGAGAGGCCGCTCTCGGAGGCCTCCTCTTCGACGAGTCTCTGGAATTCGACCCTGGCGCGATCCCGGGAGGACTGAACGATTCGTCCCGCCTCCCGCCCGTCCACGCCGGCCCGCACCGCCCAGAAGGCGAACACGAAGGCGCGACCCGTAAACGCGCGCCACTCGGCCGCGAGGTCGAGGACGACCCGCCCGTTGAGACGCGTCTTCAAAGCCGGGTCGCCGATCACCAGCCGGGCGTCCGCATCCGGATCCTCGCCCTCGACGAACCGGGGGCGGACGCCGTACCGACGTTCGAGGAGGATGTGCGTCAGCGCCGCGGAAGTCCGGGAAGCCGGATCCAGTGCCACGGAGCGGATCCTTTCGCGGGAGACCTTCGAAACGAGAAGCACGGACCGCACCTCCGAGGACGCCGCGATCCCGAGGTCCGGAATGACGCGCAGCCCGGGAATGCGCTGGTATTCGATCGTCGGAATCAATCCGACGTCGGCTTCCCCCCGCGCGAGCTTGTCCGCGCAGGCCGAGGGAAGGTCGCGGGAAACCTCGACGCCGGGCGGAGGCTCCCGCAGCAGCCCCCACGTCAGGGGCCGCGCGTTCAAGAAGTCGACGACGGAGAAGCGAATGGGATGTGAGGGGTCAGGGGTGAGGCGTGAGGCGGAAGACGGCACGGCTTGGTACGCCTGACCCCTTACGTCTGACGCCTCACGGCTTCGTTACCCCTGGCTCATCATCGACAGAAACTCGCCGTTGCTCTTGGTCTTGTCGAGCTTCTCGGTCAAGAGCTCCATCGCTTCGACGGTCGACAGCGGGTTCAAGACCTTTCGCAGAACCCAGACCCGGTTCAGCTCGGCCTTGTCCATCAGAAGCTCTTCCTTCCGGGTGCCCGACTTGTTGATGTCGATCGCCGGGAAAACGCGCTTGTCGACGAGCTTCCGGTCGAGGTGGACTTCCATGTTGCCGGTTCCCTTGAACTCCTCGAAGATCACGTCGTCCATCCGCGAGCCGGTGTCGATCAGCGCGGTCGCCATGATCGTGAGCGAGCCGCCCTCCTCGACGTTTCGGGCCGCGCCGAAAAATCTCTTGGGCCGCTGCAGGGCGTTCGAGTCGACGCCTCCCGAGAGCACCTTGCCCGAGGGGGGGACGATGGCGTTGTAAGCCCGCGCGAGACGCGTGATCGAGTCGAGGAGGATGACGACGTCCCGCTTGTGCTCCACGAGCCGCTTGGCCTTCTCGATCACCATCTCCGCGACCTGAACGTGGCGGGCGGCGGGCTCGTCGAAAGTCGAAGAGATGACCTCGCCCTTGACGGACCGCTGCATGTCCGTGACCTCCTCGGGACGCTCGTCGATCAGAAGAACGATCAGCGTGACTTCCGGGTGGTTCGTCGAGATGGAGTTCGCCAGAGACTGAAGGACCATCGTCTTACCGGTGCGCGGCGCCGCGACGATCAGGCCTCGTTGCCCCTTGCCGACCGGAGCGACCAGGTCGAGGACTCGCGAGGTCATGTTTCCGAGGACCTCGAGCTTGATGCGGTCCTGAGGGTAGAGCGGCGTCAGGTTGTCGAAAAAGATCTTCTCGCGCGCGACGTCCGGGTGCTCGAAGTTGACGGCCTCGACCTTGATCAGGGCGAAGTAGCGCTCCCCTTCCTTCGGCGGACGAATCTGCCCCGAGACCGTGTCCCCGGTTCGAAGGTCGAATTTGCGGATCTGCGACGGCGAGACGTAGATGTCGTCCGGGCCCGGCAGGTAGTTGTACTCGGGAGCGCGCAGGAAGCCGAACCCGTCGGGGAGGCACTCGAGGACGCCCTCCGAGAAAATCAGTCCCTTCTTTTCCGTCTGCGCCTGGAGGATCTTGAAGATCAGGTCCTGCTTGCGCATCCCCGTCGCGTTCTCGACCTCCAGGTCTTTCGCGATCTTGAGCAACTGCGGGATCTTGATCTCGTGCAGCGCCCGGATGTCGAGCGTGTCGCCGTGCTCGAGCCCGAGCTCTTCCTGCTCCTGCTCCTCCGCCGTCGTGTCGGGAAGCCCCTCGGGAGGCGGCGGCGGCTCGAGCGTCTGCACGTCGGATCCGCCGTTTGAACCTTTTCGTCTAGCCATGTGCTCTCTCCTCGCCTGGCGAGATTGCCCGGCGGATCTCCCGCCGCAGTTCATCGATTCCCTCGCCCGTCTTCGCCGACACGGGCCACACCGCCCCGTGCCCCGCCTCGATCGCCCGCCGCGCCCTGACGCGCTCGGCGGCGCCCAGCCGATCCCATTTCGTCGCCACCGCGAGTGACGGGATGCCCGCGTTTTCCAGGTAATCGCGAATCTCGACGTCCGCCGCGGAGTCTGCGACCCGCGAG
>JBBSGZ010000012.1:0-49710 GCA_038253555.1 Thermoanaerobaculia bacterium | reverse complement strand
TTTTGTACTTCCATTGTACGGGGCAACCGTCGCCTCCGCTCACGGCGGGACCTGCGTTAGCCGGCGGCGAACGCACCGCCCCGCGGCTCGCCTGAAGGCTCGACCGCCGGGCTGGTCCCTTCGTTCGCTTCGGCTCCCGCCCCGAGAGGCTCCTCTCTCCCTCTGGTCGGGAGACTCCTCTCGGGGCGAGCTTGGCCACCCTCGTGGTCATGCTGCGATGAGGGGGCCCCAGGCAGGCGCGGCCCATTCGCCACTGACCCTGACGGAAGCCCTTGTCCGCACCCGAAGGCGAAACTGAGGTGCGGGAAATTCCTCTCGGAGCGCGTTTACCGGAGCGGCGTGCGGTTACTCGTACCGGAGAGCGTCGATGGGATCGAGGCGCGAGGCTTTTCTCGCGGGATAGAAACCGAAAAAGATTCCGATGGCAGCCGAGAACCCGAAGGCGAGGAGCACGGCCTCGGGCGCAAGGACGATCGGCCACTGCTGCTTCCAGGCCAGGAACCTCGAGGCGGCGATGCCGAGCGCGATTCCGATCACTCCTCCCGCGACGGAGAGCGTCAGCGCCTCGATTAAGAACTGCGTGAGGATGTCGCGGCCCTTGGCGCCGATCGCCATGCGGATGCCGATCTCACGCGTGCGCTCCGTTACCGACACCAGCATGATGTTCATGATCCCGATTCCGCCGACCAGAAGCGAAATCGAAGCGATCGCCGCGAGAAGCGCGGACATCTGTCTGGAGGTCTGATCGGCTGTCTGAGCGATTTCCTGCTGTGAGCGGATCTGGAAGTCGGCGTCCTGTCCGGGCCCCAGCCGGTGACGCTGCCGCAGCAGGCCATCGATCTCCGCCTGGGCCTCGTCGACCGCGTTCCGCGAGACGGCCGACGCCATGAACATGTCGATTTTCGTGGTGCGCTTCAAGAGCTTCATGACGGTCGTGTAGGGCGCGACCACGGTGTCGTCCTGGTCCTGTCCCATGGTGCTTCCGCCCTTGCCCTCCAGAACGCCGATGACCTTGAACGGGAAGTTCTTGATTCTCACCGTCTGGCTCACGGGGCTCTCGTCGCCGAAAAGGGACCTGGCGACGGTCGCGCCGAGCACGACGACCTTCGCGGCCGACCGGACCTCGGAGTCGCCGAAGAAACTTCCCCTGTCGACGTTCCAGGAGCGGATGAACGGCCAGTCGACCCCGACGCCCTGGACGGAGGTTCCCCAGTTCAGGTTTCCGAAGACCACCTGCCCGGCGGATCGCGCTGCCGGCGAAACGTAGGCCACCGCCGGGCATTCCGCCTTCACCGCCGTCACGTCTTCGTCCGTGATCGTCGATTGCCCGGTGAAGATCCGGGCCCCCGACTGAGTCGAGGCGCCGGGAAAGATCATCAGGAAGTTTGTGCCGAGCGAAGAGATCTGGTCTTGAACGGCCCGTTGAGCGCCGCCGCCCACGGCGATCATCGCTATCACACAGGCGACACCGATGATGATGCCGAGCGCTGTCAAGGTCGAGCGCAGCTTGTTGCGCACGATCGCCTTCAAACCGACTTTCAGTATCGTCAGGAATTTCACCACGGGAGTCTCACCCTTTCACGGCGGCCCGCCGGCGGTCCTCGACCGGCCGGTCCTCGACCAGTTTTCCGTCCCGAAAAACGACGACTCTCCGCGCGTACCGGGCGATGTCCGGTTCGTGCGTGATCAGCACCACCGTCTTGCCTCGCTCGTTCAACTCCTGAAACACGGACATCACCTCGTCGGACGTCCGAGTGTCGAGGTTCCCCGTGGGCTCGTCGGCCAGCATGAGCTTCGGCTCGTTGATCAGCGCGCGCGCGATCGCGACCCGCTGCTGCTGCCCGCCCGAGAGCTGACTCGGCATGTGGTCCTCGCGACCTGAAAGTCCCACGATCTCGAGGCAGTGTTGTGCCTTCCCGGCCCGCTCCTTCGCGGTGTACCCCGCGGCGGCATAGATGAGAGGCAATTCCACATTTTCGATCGCGGACGTCCGCGAGAGGAGGTTGAACGCCTGGAAGACGAAACCAATTTTTCCGTTGCGAATCTCGGCGCGCTGGTCGCGGTCGAGCCCGGATACGTCCGTGCCGTCCAAGTAGTAGTGGCCGGAAGTCGGGCGGTCGAGACATCCGACGATGTTCATGAAAGTGCTCTTGCCCGACCCCGAGGGCCCCATCACGGCGACGAACTCTCCGGGGGCGATTGACAGCGACACGCCGTCCAAGGCCCGGACCTCGACCTCGCCCATCGTGTAGACGCGCACCAGGTCCTCGATGCGGATGACGTCCGTCTCCGCCGCCGCGGTGGCCGCACCGCCGGCGGCGCCGCGTTCGCGGGGGGACGCGCTCAGAAGCCTCTCCGCCCGCCGGCCGGACCCCCGGGCCGCGGCGCCGCCAGCGGCGAGTTGCTGGAACTGGAGGCCTTCGTCGTCGCGAGACCGACGATCACGAGATCACCGGCCTTGACGTCCCCCGAGACGATCTGGGTGAAGCGGCCATCGGTGATGCCCGTCCGGATTTCGACCAACTTCGGTTCGGCGTTTAAGCCGCCTGTGAGATAGACGGTCGACGTCCTCGCCCGAGCGCCCGCACCGCGCCCCCCCTCCTGTCCACGTTGCCAGCGTTCGCCGGAAGCGCCCGTTCCGCTCCCGGGTCCCGCCGCCCCACCCGGGCCTCCGGACGCGCCCGCCCCCGGCCTGCCCGGACGGGCGCCCGGCGCACGGGAGGCTCCGGATCCGGCGCCGGCCCCGGACTCCCCCGCACCCGCACCCGCTCCGGCCTGCGCGCCCGGAGCCGCGGCCTGGCCGGACTCTTCCCCCGGCGCCGCCCCCCGCCGGGATCCGCTCCCGCTGCCAGCCACCGGGGCCTTTTCGCCCTCCTTGAGCTCCGGGCGGAAACGCAGCGCCGCGTTCGGCACGCGAAGGACGTTGCGCGCGGAATTCACGTCGATGGTGACGTTCGCCGTCATCGTGGGCTTCAGGAGGAGGTCCTCGTTGTTCACTTCCACGATCACCGGATAGGTGACGACATTCTGATTGACGGTGGCATTCAATCGGACCTGGGCGACCTTTCCTCGAAACGGCCGGTCGGGATACGCGTCGACGTTGAACCGGACCGGCTCGCCGAGCTTGATCTGCCCGATATCGGACTCGGAAATGTCGGCGGAAACCTGCATCTTCGTGAGGTCCTGAGCGATGGTAAAAAGGGTCGGCGCCTGAAACGACGCGGCGACGGTTTGCCCGACGTCGAACGCGCGCGAGACCACCACGCCGTCGATCGGGGCCTTGATCCTGGAGTTGCGAAGGTCCGTCCGGGCCTGGTTCAGCGTGGCCTCAGCCTGTGCGACGCTCGCGCGACCCGCGTCGTAGTTCGCCTGCGCCTGGTCGACGTCCGCCTGGGGAGCGAGGCCTTGCTGCTGGAGGGTCTTCTGGCGCCGGAGTGAAATTTCCGCGTTGCGCATCTCGACGCGCGCCTTGTCCAGCGCCGCCGAGTTCTGCGCGATCTTCTCCTTGAAGGGCGTCTCATCCAGCTCCGCGAGAAGATCGCCCTTCTTCACCTTGCTGTTGAAGTCCGCGTAGAGCTTCGCGATGATCCCGGAGACCTGACTTCCGACCTGCACGGTGGTGACCGCGGAGAGAGCGCCGGTCGCGGCGACGCTCTGAGTGATGTCTCCCTGATCGACCGCCGCGGTGCGGTACTTCTCTTCCGGCTTCTTCCGGCCGTTAATCGCGAGGTAGAGGCCGACGGCGGCCACGACGATGACGACAACCCAGATGACCTTGCTTTTCACGTCTCTCCCGATCGGACGGCGCGAATTCCGGGCTGGCGCCTCGCTTCCGTCAGAACGTCGGCGGCGCCGGCAACATTACACGCAAAGGTTCTGCCCGTCCCCGGAACCCGTTCTTTCAGGCCATCTCCGGCGCCGCGCGCTCCGAAAGCAGGACTTCGGTGCGCACGTGACCCGCAGACGACTCAGAGACGCGTCTCGCGAAGATGCTCCGGATCGGGGACGCTGCCCTCGGCAGGGTCGGAAGCCGTCAGCAGCAGTCCGTTTCGCCCGCCGGGCTGACGCCAGCCAGAAACGAGCGTTCCCCCGGCCGGACGATCGCGAACGATCCGCGATACGGGGGCCGCGACAGCCGATCCGCCGCTTCGTGCGAGACCTCGCGCGGCTCCCCTCGGATGAACTGGACGCCGTCGTCGTCGAGAAACGCCTTCCCGGGGCCCAGGTAGACGGCCGCCTGGTGGCCGGCGCGGCCGGAGGCCGCCTCGCCTCTGTAGGCGCGAACGGTCATCGAGTGAAACGCGACTCCTCCGACGACGCGCCATGGCGACCGCTCCAGGATCTGGATGCCGTAGAGTCCTGCGCCTTCGAGCTCCGCCAGGAGTCGGTCCTGCGTCAGGGCGCCGGAAAGACACTCGTCCCAGAGGATCGGATTCGTCTTCCAGCTCGGCGGCACTTCGTCGTCGGACACGATGTCCGAGAGAACGAGCCGCCCACCCGGCTTCAGGATCCGGGAAATCTCGCGAAAGACACGAGGTTTGTCCGGAGACAGGTTGACGACGCAGTTGGACGTCACGACATCCGCTTCGCCGTCGGCGACCGGGACGCTTTCGAGAAAACCCTCGCGGAAATCGACGATGTCATATCCCAGCCGCTCAGCCACCGTGCGGCGGTTCTCCAAAGCAACGGCGAGCATCCGGTCCGTCATGTCGACGCCGATCGCCCGTCCCCCGCTCCCGACTCGCTTCGCGGCGATGAAAACGTCGATCCCCGCGCCCGAGCCGAGGTCGACGTAGGTCTCGCCCGGGAGCGGAGCGGCGAGACCGACCGGAGACCCACAACCGTAGAAGCGATCCAGGACCTCCTGAGGAATGTGCGCCGTCTCCGACGGATTGATCCTCGTGCAGCACAGCTCCGCCTTCGGAACGTCGGCCGCCGCGCCATAGAACTCGCGCACCTTCGCCCGCGGCCGGTCGACGTCGAACGACAGCACGCAGTTTGAATGGAGAGGCAGGACGGGCCGCTCCGCGAGCGACCCGTCGGCCGCGCCGCAGACGATGGCTCCGTCCCCCATCGCGTGAAGAACCGCCGCGCTTCCGGCCGCGCGGAGCGCCGGAAGGAAGGCCAGCTTCTCCGCCCCGATGTCGGTCATGGCCCGACGGACGAGCCATCGGGAAATGTCGTAATACGGATCATCTCCGAGAAACGACCCGGTAAACGTGAACGCATGCTCCATGTCGCCACCGCCGGTCAGGAACCGGAAGGGGTCTCCGGCGACGCTCGCCTTGTCCGCGACGCTCGAATCCCGGATCGCCGCGATCACCGGGGACGTCTCCAGGATCTCGCCGAGATCGCCGGATCGAATGGAGCCGCAGGCGAGTCGGGGATCTCCAGCCAGCGCGGCGGTCGGATAGACGGTGCCGTCCCAGAACACGCAGGCCGAATCCCAACCGCCGTTTCCGAGGTCGTACTTCACGCCAGGCTGTCCGTTGACGCGCCGGCGGACGGAGTCCAGGTTGTCGAGCGACACGCCTTCGCGCAGCGAGGCCTCCAGGACCCTTTCGAGCGCGGAAATGAGCGAGGCGGACGGAGGAAAGAACCCGTTCGCGCCCGTGGCCGCCCGTCCGCGCCGGTGGCTCCACATCAGGTGGCCGCTCTTGGCGCCCGCCGCGCGGACGATCGCCGGGATGTCGGGCAGCTCCGCGAGGTTCGACTCCGTGGTGACGGTCGTCAGGGAAACGGCGAAGCCGAGATCCGCGAGCCGGCGCGCGCCGTCGAGCGCCAGCCGCAGCGTGCCCGGCCCCCGGATCGCGTCGTTTGTCTCCGGGCGCGCGCCGTCGATCGAGACCTGGAATCGCACGAGGTCCCGATCGAGAGTCGCGACGCCGGCGAGAATCGGTCCCTCGAGGACCGTGGCGTTCGTCAGAACGATGAGCTCCGCGCCATGTGTCCCCGTGACGCGGCGCGCGAGCTCGAAGAGGTCGCGGCGGAGAAGCGGCTCTCCGCCCGTGACGTAGAACCTTTCGACGCCGAGCTCCGCGGCGCGGTCGACCAGCCGGAGGAGCACGTCCGGCGGCAAGCCGAACGCCTCGCCGGGACCCGAGGACACGAGGCAGTGCGAGCAGGCCAGGTTGCAGGCGTTGTTGATCTGGATCCAGAGCTCGGAGAGCTTCTCGGGGATCGCGACCGCCGAACGTCCGGGATAGGGCGCGTACACGATCGGCTCCGCCGAAAGCATTCCGGCGCGGACGAGCGCCCCGGCGAACCCGTGCACCTGGAGAAACGCCGTCGAGTACGGGAGGGCGTGCCGGGCGGCGTGCCAGGAGACGCCCTCTCCGAGCGTCCAGGGCCGTCCGGGCGGGGACCCGCTGATCGCTCGAAGGAGAGAGCCGCCGTTCGAGTCGAGCGCGACCCAGTTGGGAGACCCCGGGTCGACCGCGAAGGTCACCCCGCCGTCCTCGAAGAAGTGGAGAGCGGGGACGCAAAGCGGAGAACGCTCTTCGAAGGCTTTCATGGCCGTGGAGACCCATTCTCCGCCTCGCGCGGCCAGAGGCAAACCCGGTCCCGGCGGACGCGCAAGTCCACGCCCCCACGGAAATCCGCCTCGCCGGGGTCGCGGAGGTCGACGACCAGGGCCTCTCCACGCGCGCGGAGCTGCAGGCGGAGCTGATTTCCCAGGAAAAACGCCGAATCGAGATCCGCGCGGAAATCGGCGTTCCCGTTTTCCGCAAGCACGAAGTCCTCGGGCCGGACCATGGCCCAGCACGGGCCGGCCGCGGCGTCGATGGGGAGATCCACCGTCATGAAGGCGAGCGCGAGCCGGGTGCGGCCGCCCTCGCGCGTGCACTCGCCCCGGAACAGGTTCGCACCGCCCAGGAAACCGGCGACGAAGGCGTTGCGCGGCCGCGTGTATACGTCGCGAGGCGTGCCCACTTGCTCGAGCCGCCCGCCGTTCATCACGAGAAGATCGCGACCCAGGCTCATCGCTTCCACCTGGTCGTGGGTCACGTAGATGGTCGTCAGCCCGAGATCGCGCAGCAGGTGGAAGAGCTCTCCTCGCAGGGTCTCGCGGAGCTTGGCGTCGAGGGCCGAGAGCGGCTCGTCCATCAAGAGCGCCTTCGGGCGGTACGCGAGGGCGCGGGCCACCGCGACTCGCTGCTGCTCGCCGCCCGACAATGACGTGATCCGGCGCTCCGCGAGCTTGTCGAGCCTCACGCCGGCCAGAGCCGCCCGCGCTCGGTCGCGGCGCTCGCTCTTCGCGACGCCCCGCACGCGGAGGCCGAACGCCACGTTGTCCTCCACGGACAGATGCGGAAACAGGGCGTAGCTCTGGAACACCATGCCGATCTCGCGACGCTCGGCGGGAACGGACGTCACGTCGAGGCCGTCCATGAAGATACGCCCGGCGTCGGGCGAGATCAGCCCGGCGATCATCCAGAGCGTCGTCGTCTTCCCGGATCCGCTCGGGCCCACGATCGTCGTGATCTCTCCCTCGGCGAAGTCGTGGGAGAGATCCGAGACGGCGGGAACCGCGCCGTAGAACTTCGACAGCGACCGGACTTCCAGGCGCGCCACGCGTCAGGCCCCCTGGCCGATTCCGACCGCCTCGGGGCCGCCGATCCACTGGATCGCGAGCAGGACGGGAAGCACGACCGCAAGGAAGATCGTCGCCGCGGCGCTCGATACCTGAAAGCTGTTGAACGTGAACGCCGCGTAAAGCCCCGCCGGATACGTCTGATGGAGCGGCGTGTTCAGGAGATAGCTGACGTTGAACTCCCCCCACGAAATGGCGAAGACGAGCAGTGAGCCGATCAGTATCGCATGGCGGACGGTCGGCACGACGACCAGCCAGAAGCGGCGGAAAAAACCCGCTCCCAGCGTCCGCGCCGCCGCATCGAGAGTCTCGACCGAAGAGGCCCGGAGGGCGGTCGTCACGCTCCGGACCATGAACGGGATCGTGTACGCCAGATGTCCGCAGAGCACCATCCACCACTGTCCCCGGAAGACCGCGTAGGCCTGGATCAGGGCGATCGAGATCGTGATTCCGGGCACGGAGAGAGGCAACAGCACGAGCTCCTCGAGAAGCGCGCTCCCCGGGAAGCGCCGAACGAGGACATAACCTCCCGGGACGCCGACGCCGATGCACACGAGAACCGAGAGCAGGGCGATCTCGACGCTGAAGACGAGCATCGGCGCATAGAGCTTCAGGACGTAGCCGAACCACCGCAGGCTCACGATCGAGTCGCTTCCGGCGACCCATTGCTCGGTTGTCACCCCGAGCCATCGCGTGTTCAGGAAGGAGCCGGCCACGAGAACGACGACGGGCGCGAGGATGAGGATGGCGAGAAGGACCGTCAGGGCCGACAGAATCCGGGCGCCGCCGGATCTGGCCTCAGGCACGGGACCGCCCCGCCGGCACCGCGGACAAGGCCCGCGCGGCGCCGTTGACCGCGAGAGCGACCGCGATCAGGACCATGCTCATCGCCGCGGCGAGCTGAGGCTCGAAGAGACCCGTGTAGAGCTGGAAGATCTCCAGCGAGAGCAGGGAAAAACGTTTCGACACGATCAGCGCGACTCCGAAGGACCCCAGAGAGACGCTGAAGGTCACGGCGAACGTCGAAAGCAACGCCGGCCGGAGCAACGGAAGAACGACCAGGAAGAGACGCCGCCAGCGCCCCGCGCCGAGCGTGCGAGCTGCCGCATCCAGGGTGAAATCGAATCGCTTCAACGCCGCCTCGAGCGTCAGAGTCGCGCGAGGAATCTCGAAATAGAGGTACGCGAGGGCGAGGCCTCCGAACTGATACGCAAAACCCGACAGCCACTCCCGGCCCGTCAATGCGTGAAGGAGTCGCGGGACGACCCCGATGCGCCCCAGCATGATGATGGTCAGGAAACCGATGATGATCCCCGAGAACGACATGGGAAGCGTGAAGACCGCCCGGACGAAACGTTTGCCCGGGAAGTCCCGGCGCACGAAGACCCAGGCGGGCCCGAGACAGAGAATCGTCGCCGCGGCGGCGACGCCGAGCGACAGGCCGACGGAGTGCACCAGCGCCTTGCGGTAGCCGCGGTCCGTCAGGATCTCCCGGTAGCCCGAGAGCGTCAGAGTGAGCGTCTGCTGAGGCTCGCCCCGGCCGTGAACGATCCCGCTGCCCGGACGAAGGCTTTCGATGGCGAGCCGTCCGACGGGCCAGAGGAGAAGCGCGGCGACGAGAAAGACGAGGGGCAGAGCGAGAAGGGCGGCCCCGATGCGGGATCCGGGTCGCGGGGCCGCCCGCTGAAACTGCGAAAAGGGACGGCTCAATTCGCCCCGATTTCCTTGAGCCAGCGCTGCTTGATGGCGTCCGCGTTCGCCGCCATTTCCGAGAGAGGAATGACCTTCGACTTCGCGTAGGCGGACGCCGGGAGAAATTCACCCTGCATCTTCGTTGGGAGGGACACCTTCATCACCGGGGTGAAGTACGACTCGGCCATGATGAGCTGCGCCTCGTCCGATATCAGCCAGTCGAGATACTTCTGGGCTTCCTCTTTGTGCGGCGCCCCTTTGACGAGCGCCATGACGAGCGGCATCGTGATCGTTCCCTCCGCGGGAATGACGACTTCCACGGGCGCCTTGTCGACGTACTTCGCCTTGAGGCCGTTGCCGTCGGCGTTGATCCAGATGGGGATCTCGCCGCGGATCCAGTCGTTGTAGCTGTTCTCCTTCGCGACCTGAAGCAGGTTCGGCTTCAGTTTCGCCAGATAGTCGAAGCCCTTCTGAAAATCGGATCCCCCGCCGAGCACCGAGCCGATTCCGTAGACGAAAGTGAATCCGGTCCCGTGAATCGTCGGATTGTCATAGACGATCATGCCCTTGTAGTCCGGCTTCAGCAGGTCCGCGAACGATCGAGGAACGGGCTTTCCTTTGAGAGCAGAGGTGTTGACGAGAATCGCGATGTGCGCGGAGTGGACCGTCCACCAGAGCCCGTTGGGGTCCTTGAGGTCCGCGGGGATCTTCTCCCAACCCTTCGGCTTGTACGACTGATGCAGCCCCTTCTGTGCGGCCTGATATCCGATGCCCCCCGAGTAATAGACGCAATCGGCCTGCGGGTTCGCTTTCTCCGCTTCCAAGGCGGCCATCGATGCGCTCGAGCCCTTCATGTCCGGAGGCACCCGGACGCCCGTCTTCTTTTCGTACGCCGCGGTCACGCCCCCCCAGTTGGCATAGTTGGGAATCGCGTCGTACTGGACGACCACGTTCCCATCGGCGGCGCGCAGCGGGGCGATGCATGCCGGGATCAGAAGCGCCGCCGAAAGGGCCGCGCGGATTCTTTTCCTCATGAGGCATTCTCCTTTTTATCGGGGACGCAACACGCTTCCGCGGCGGCGCCCGTTTTGGTTGCCTGTCGATTCGAATACTTTCCCCGGGTCTTTTCGGCGTCGGGCAGAATGTCGTAGCAGCACGCCCACCACCCTTCGCGGATTCCCGTGACGAATTCCGACGGGAGCCCGCCGCGCTCCATCTCCGTAGCCAGCGCCATCCAGTTGTAGGTCAATGGGACGAGGCGGGGCTCCTCTCCCGCTTCGAGTATCGCGTACCAGACTTCGCGCGTTCCGTCGTTTGGAGGCTTGCCCAGAACCCCGCAGTTGACGATCCATCGCCCCGGCGCGACCTCGCGAGTCCATTGCAGGCCGCTGTGCGTGCAGACGATGACGTCCGCCTCCGCCTCGTCCAACAGCTCGCGGTAGAAGTCGTCCGGCAGGCTCTCCCAGAGGAACTCGTTCATGGATCGGGGGCTGCCATGGCAGAGACGAACGCGCTGGCTCCCGAGCCGGAGGTTCACCTGGTGAGGCAGCGCCCGGAGCCACGATTTCAGCGGGCCGCCGACGCCGCGGCGGGAGAGGTCGAAGCTGATCTGCGCGAACTGGTTGTCCCGCGGGCTCGTGTACCCGCAGCCGCATTCCTCCTCGTCATGACCCACCGTGTAGTCGCGGTTGCCCTGCAGGACATGAAGGCCGCTCTTCTTGAGGGCAATCAGGGTCCGTTCCGGGTAGAGGCCGAAACCGCCCGTCAAATCCCCGAGGCAGTAGGTGTCTCCACGCGGGGTTTCCCCTGCGGCCTCGAGAAAGGCCGTGAGCGCGTACCAGTTGCTGTACACGCCTCCGGCGCAGACGATCCGATCCTTCTCGCCGTGGTCGAGAATCTCAAACTCCGTCGGAAGAGCCATGGGCGCTCCTAGAACTTGACCTGCAGCTCGGTTAAGAGGGTCGGCCGCCACTTCGATCCTCCCGTCAGCGCGCCGTTCCCGTTTCCGTTGACCTGTTCTTCGATCGCGTCGATCTGGAGCCGAGTCCAGCCGTTGAACCAGATGTTCGTTCCGGCCGTGATCGCCTCGATGGTCCGTCCGCGGACCGTCTGGACCGCCGGCCCTTCGAGCTCCGCGTACTCTCCGCGAAGGATGCCCTGAAAGCCCTTCGTCTCGTTTCCCTTCACCCAATAACCGAGCTGGGCGTAGCCGCCGTGGAGCTTGACCTCTTTGTGGGCGTTGTTCGGGTTGTCGGGGAAATCGACATGAAGCCATTCCGCGTCGAACGAGCACTTGTCCTTCTTCCAATGGAGGTCGGCGTCGAAACCCCGCCGCTTGCCGCGCACCGTCACGGCAATCAGCTTCGCGCCGGAGTAGCTCGACAGCTGAAGGTTCTGATCGAGCTCCTGGTCGTAGTCGAACGCCCCCCCGATCGTGAGCTCCTTGATCGGCTGGAAATTGAGCCGCGTCTGGAACTCCTTCTGCTTGTTGTTGTCGCGCGCGTTCCCGCCGTACCCGTTCACCGTGGTCACCGCCGCGCTGGAATTCCCGTTGAAGACGCCGGCGTAGTAGGTCAGCTTGTGGCCCGCGTCGACGTATCCCCACGCCATCGGACCGAACTGCACATCGAGCCCCGGGAGGCCGAACATCGTGTTCAGCGCGATGTACCGTTCGACGGTGTCGAGTGCGCGGGACGATCGAAGGTTCTCGCTCGAGAACGGACTGATGTATTTGCCGAACCGGAGATAGTGGCGCCCCTTGACGTAGGACGCCTGCGCGTACCCTTCCACGAGCCCCGTCCCGCCGCCGCTCGCCTGCCCGTCGATCTCGATGAAGAGCTTCCAGATGTCCTCGTAGTCGACGGAGAAGTCGAGGCGTGCCCGGCGGATCCGGAAGTCCGTCGTCCCGAAAACCTGCCCGTTGGTGACGTCCGTCAGCGTGAAGATCGGCTGCGCGTAGCCGTAGAGGCGGAAGTAGACCTTGCCGTCGGGAGACTTGATGTAGGCGCCGCCTCCGTTCGGGTTGACGCCGACCGTCCAGCGCTTCGACTCCATCAGCTTCATCTGCCGCTCGACTTCCGCCCGCGTCTTCGCGTCGTCGGGCGACGCCGGCGAAGGGTTCTCCCCGCCGGGCGCCGGGGTCGGCGTTGCGGCGGGAGTCGGCGTCTGAGCGAACGCCGAAAGAGCCGCCGCTGCGAGGCAGGAAGAAAGAAAACCGATTCGAATGACCCGGGGGGAAATCCGTCGACGAAATCCCACACA
Source organism: Thermoanaerobaculia bacterium (assembly GCA_038253555.1). GTDB lineage: Bacteria > Acidobacteriota > Thermoanaerobaculia > UBA5066 > Gp7-AA6 > JALYUA01. The sequence goes on along the minus strand of JBBSGZ010000012.1, from coordinate 37,163 downwards.
CTCTCCTTGCCGGACGGAAGCCGGCCGTTTCAATGCATTCCTCTTTCGCGTTCCTTGGCGGGCAGAATTTCGAGACAGGTCGTCCACCACCCCGTGCGGATCGTCTCGACGAATTCGGGGGGGAGGCGCTCCTGCTCCATCTCCCGGGCGAGCGCTTCGTGATCGTAGGAAACCGGGACGAACTCGACGCCGACCTCGCGCCCGAACGTCACGCGCGTGTACCAGACGTTCGTCGCGCCGTCGTTCGCGGGCCTTCCGAGGACCCCCGCGTTGATCAGCACGCGGCCGGAGGGCAGCGTTCGCGTCCAGTGGAGACCGGTGTGCGTGCAGACGAGGACGTCCGCCTCGAAAGCGGCAAGGAGCTTCTCCAAGAACGGCACGGGCGAGTTCGACTCCCAGAGAAACTCGTTGATCTTCCGCGGCGAGCCGTGCACGAGAAGCACGCGCCGCCCGCCGACGTCGAGACGCCGGGTCTTCGGTAGGGTCCCCATCCACTCGGTCCACGGCGCCGACGTGTGGGCCGCCGTGTAGTCGTAGGAAATCTGGGCGAAATGGTTGTCGCGCGGGTCGGTATAGCCGCAACCGCAGTCCGTCGCCCCGGTCGACAGCGACTCTTCGTAGTTGCCCTGGATAAGCTCCGCCCCGGCATCGAGCAAAATCGGGAAGACGCGGTCGGGATGGGGGCCGAACCCTCCGAAATCTCCGAGGGCGTAGAGAGCGTCGGCTCCGGCGCGGCGGACGTCCGCGACGGCAGCCTCCAGAGCCCTCCAGTTGTTGTAGATGCCCCCGAAGAAGGCGAGCCGCGGGGCGTCGGCGCCCGTCACGTCCGGCACGTCACGCCGTACTCGTGGCAGGTGAAGCACGCGGCGTGCGCGAGCTCGAACGGCCGCAGGGTCTCTCCGAGCGAGGCGCCCATCCGCGCCGACGGCTCGTCGATCAGAATCGGACAGACGAAGACGCCGCGAGACGTGACCATGCGGCAGGAGGAGCACTGGAGCTTCTCGGACTCGTCCCGCGTGAGGGAGCGTCCCCGCAGGGATTCCCAGGACTCGTAGGCGCGAAGCCGCTGCTCTTCCGCGCCGATGCGAAAGAGCGACAGCACCTTGAGCCGCGGCCGGGGCAGGCCGATCTCCCGCAGCCAGCCGAGGAACAGCGTTCGTCCCTCGGCGCTGGCCGCCTCACCGCACGCCTCCGTGACCGTGAGAACGGGATTCAGCCCCGCGGCGGCCAGGTTCCGGATGCCGGCGAGGATCTTTTCGTACGTGCCCGCCCCGCGGATCGGGTCGTTTGATTCCGCGGTGTATCCGTCGATCGAGATGCGTATGTCGAGCGAATACTCGCTCTCGTCCGACAACCTCTTCAAGCGGCGGCACCGCTCGGGAGTCAGAAGAAGCCCGTTGGTGAGAACGGAGGCGGGGCCCTGGCGCAGCGTCTCTTCGAGGATCGCGAGCATCTCCGGGTTCATGAAGGGCTCGCCGCCCGTGAAGTAGTACTCGCGAACCCCGAGAGGAATCGCCTCCTCGAGCTTCTCGCGGACCTGCGCGAGAGTCAGCATTTCGTGGTTGTGATTGGTGGGCGAGCACGAGATGAAACAGTGGGTGCACTTCAGGTTGCAGAGCGTCCCGGCCACCTGGAACCACAGCGTGTCCAGGGAAACCGACGGGACGAACGGATAGACCCCGCCCGGAGACGGGGAGAGGCCCTGCGGAGCGCTGGAGCTCGAGAACGACTCGGACACGGGTAACCCACCTTCCGGCCCGAAGGCCGCCTGGATCCGGCAGATGCCGGGGACGCGTTTCGACTACGGGAGAGTCGTTACGCGAAGGCGGGAGGAGCTCGAAGGCCGGAGGGCCCCGAAAGACGCAGGGACCGGGGGGCCGGACGATGACCGTCGCGGGGCGATGCGGGGATCGCCAGCGCCCGGCGGAGCAGGGAGCGTGAAAGCAGGACCCCGCCCGAGTGCATCAGGCGGCGCAGGTCGCGGCGCCCGTCGACGTCGGGGGCAAATCCGATGACCTCGACCGTCCGGCCGCGTTTTTCGAGAGCGGCCGTCAGGGCGCGGAAAACATCGGCGCTCCCCGCAGCGAGGCCCCGGAGGAGATCGAGATCGAGCGGGGTGAGGGCCACCAGGGAGACACCGCCATCCGGCGAAGGCGCGAGAACCGCGTCCGCTCCCCCATCGAGCGCATCGAACGCGCGGGAGACGGCCGGCGCGTTCGGAGGGACGTCGCCGCCGACGAGAACCGCGGAACCGCCGTCCGAAACGACCCGGCGGGCGCTCTCCTCGAGCCGCTGCCCGAAAGAACGGCCGCGCTGCGCGATCCAGATGATCCCGCGATCGCCCGGCAGGCGCCTCCGCCAGGCGGCGAGATCTTCGGCGGGAGCCGCCACGACGAGTCCCGCGCCGGCGAGCTCCGCCGCTTCGAGCCAGCCGGCGGCGAACGACGCGAAAAGCTCCGCCGCTCCGTTCGCTGAAAAACCTTTCGCGCGCGCTTCCCGGGAAGGCTCGCGGGCAAAGAGGATGAGGGATCGCTTCACGACGCCTATCTTACGACGGCAAATGGGCTTCGGATTTGCCGTCCAGGGTCCTCTTAAAAGAAAAAGGAGGGCGCTCGCCCCCCCCTTTCCTCCAGGGCGGCCGCGCGCCCTCTAAATCACAGGTTCCGATCGATGAATTTGACGAATTCGCTCCTCGGCAGGGCTCCGAGAACGCGGTCCGCGACCTGTCCGTTCTTAAACACGATGAAAGTCGGAATCGACGTGACCTGGTACTTCATCGCCACCTGCGAAGACTCATCGACGTTGACCTTCGCCACTTTCAGCTTGTCCTTGTACTGCGTCGCCAGATCTTCGACGATCGGGGCAACCGAGCGGCAGGGGCCGCACCAGGGCGCCCAGAAATCGACGAGCACGGGCTTGTCGCTCTTCAAGATGTCCCCGTCGAAGCTCGTATCCGAAACCTCATGAACATTCGGGTTATCCGACATCGGTCCATTCCCTCCATCCGGACATATGCGAAATGCGGGCCTGAAGATTCATCTTACGACGGGAGGCGATGGGCCGTGGGACCCAACGAGTCCCCTTCGCACTTCGCCCTTCGCCCTTCGCCGGGGCGAGCCGCCCCCGCCCAGCCCCCAGCGCCTTCTCAATGCACATGCGCATGCACCCGGCCGCGCACGTGCGCGAGCCCCTCCCGCAGAAACCACGGCACCATGAGGAGCGAGAGGGCGGGGTCCAGCCAGCCGGGCGCCCCCAGGAGGCCGCCGATCATCGCGAGAAGGGTCAGCGCGGAGTCCGCGGAGCAAGCGATCGATTCCTTCGCCTCCGCCGCAAGGCCCTTGCTGTCGAGCGCGTGGCTGGTTTTCCACTTCCAGTAGCCGATGAACGGCATTCCGAACGTGGCGAAGATCGTCAGATAGAGCCCGAGGGGACTCCTCTCCGCGTGAGCGCCTCCGGAGAGCTCGACGATTCCGCGGATGGTCGTATACGCCGCGAGGAGCAGGAACGACACGCCGATCCATCGCGCCAGGTTCTGGTCGCCGCCCGCGTGGTCCTCCTCCTCGTCGGAGAGATGCCGAAGGTGGCGAACCGCCAGGAGAGCCGCCCCGCCCTCGATGACGCTCTCGAGGGCGAAAGCGAGCAGCGCGAGGCTTCCGACGCGAAGCGCCTCGTAGAGCGCCAGGCCTCCCTCGCCGAAGACGTGGACAAACGTCAGTCCCAGGAGCCAGTACATCCGCCGATGGAGCGAGCGGGACGCGGAGGGCAGGGCGGGGACGGGCGGGGCGGTCGAAACGTCGGACATGCCGCATTCTAAACACGCAGTTCGGCAGATGAGGCGTCCACCGCAGAAACACCGCCGGAATACAATGTTTCCGTGGTTCGTTTGAAGATATCAATGTTGCGCGCCTTCCGCACGGCCCCCCTCGGACGCGCCGTCCTGCTGGTCGCCGCGAGTTTCGCGGTGGTTGGTTCCTTCGGTCTTCATCCGGAACCCGCGACCGAGATCTACGCGCCTGCGCGCGCGGGATCAGTACCCGCGTGGACCGCGTCGCCACAGACGGACCAAGCCGACGGGTGCACCGCGTGCCTCGCGCATCGCTCGGTCTCGCTCACCCGGCTGGGGGTTTTCGCGGCCGCCGGCGTCCCCGTGCTTCGCGTCGCGCCGCTCCCGCAACCGCGCCTCATTCCTCTCTCCGCACCCCGGTTCATAGAAGGGCGCGCTCCTCCTTCGCTCGGCTGAGCCCGCGAAGGCCGCGGCCTTTCGCCGCGGCGTCGAGGTGCCGGCCATTCTGCCGGCAGGAGGAGTGCATGCGACATCGTCGCCCGGAATTACTGGTGATCTGTATTGCGATCCAGGGTCTAGTCGCCACTCTGTCTCTAGCTCAGGGAACGGAAGTTCCCCCGACCTCTGTGGGCGGCCCGCCCCTGCAAGGATCCAATGTGCTGAATCCCAACATCAGCCTCGTTGGAAATCTGCTCGGGTTTGCAGGCAACGACCGGTCGCTTCCGAGACGCGCGTTTGACTTGTCGGAGGCCGAACTCGGGCTGCAGTCCTCGATCGACCCCTTTGCACGGCTGGACACGTTTATCTCCATTTCTCGAGAGGGTGTGGACATCGAAGAGCTATACGTCACCTGGCTCTCGCTTCCTTCATCCTTCGGTCTCAAGGTCGGCAAGTTTCGTTCAAATCTGGGAAAATTCAATCGAACGCATCCCCCGGAGACGCCCTTCGCGGATCGGCCTCTGGCGACGATTCGTTTCTTCGGACCGGAAGGACTTTCGGCGGTAGGAGTCTCGGCAAACTATCTTGCTCCGACTCCTTTCTTTTTGAACTTTGACGCCGAGGTCACGACAAATTGGGAAAACGCACCTCTCTTTGGGGACATCGCCCCGTCTGGAGGGACCTCGTCCGGAGGGCGCCGTGGGGATCTTGGCTATCTGTTCCGTGGGTCCACGTTTCACGACTTCAGCGAGAAGACCAACGCGACATTCGGCCTGAGCTATGCGCGGAGTGTTCACGACCGGGATGGTCGTCTACCGAGCGACGTGGCGGCCGCCGACCTGACAGTTCGCTGGAAAAACCCGCGTCGCGCAATTTACCGCGCGCTTATCTGGCAAACCGAGGCCTATCTCACGCAACGAGACGAACTCGACGGGTCCTCTCGATCCTTCGGGGGGTTCTCCTATGTGGAATACCAGTTCTCTCGCCGTTGGCGGACTGGCGTCCGGGCGGATTACGTCGACCACCCGGTCGAGAAGGGCGCGCTCGCCTATCTGACATATTGGCCCTCCGAGTTCTCTGCCCTCTCCGTCCAGGGCCGAGGAATTCGCCGATCGGACGGCAGAAACGACCTCGCCGCGATTCTGAAACTCACTTTCAACGTCGGCCCTCACGGGGCGCACCCTTTTTAGGAAATAGCTTATGAAAAAAGGACTTCCGTTTGGTCTTGTTCTATTCGGCCTCGCCATGACGGGTGCGGCCGCACCCCTCCGAATCGTGACGACGACGACTGACCTCGCTTCCCTGGCCACTTTAGTGGGCGGAAGTCGAGTAACGGTTTCCTCAATATGTAAGGGATATCAAGATCCTCACTTCGTGGAATCGAAGCCGTCATATTTACTCGAATTGAGACGTGCGGACCTCCTGATCGCGATCGGTCTGGAGCTGGAAGTCGGATGGTTGCCCCCGCTTCTCCAGCAGGCTCGAAATCCAAAGATCCTCTCTTCCGGGGGCTACCTGGACGCTTCCTCGAGCGCGAACATCCTCGAGCGCCCTACGGAACAGGTCACCCGGGCAATGGGTGACGTTCACCCCTTCGGCAACCCGCACTACTGGCTTGATCCGGAAAACGGACGAGCCATTGCGCGCGCCATTGCCCAGAAGTTGTCGAATATCGACCCTCCGGGAAAAGCCTCTTACGACGAGAATCTCGCGCGCTTTGAGGCGAACCTTACGACGAAGGAAAAAGAGTGGGCCGGCCGAATGGACCCTTTCGCGGGGACCGAAGTGATCACGTACCACAATTCGTGGCCGAACTTCCTGAAATATTTCAAGCTGAAGGCTGTGGGCTATATCGAACCGAAACCCGGGATACCACCGTCCCCTTCTCACACTCTGGAAGTCATCAATCTCGGACTCGCCCGAAAGGTGCCGGTGATCCTCGTCGAGCCATATTTCGATACGAAGACTCCAGCCTTCATCGCATCCAAGACTGGTGGAAAGCTGCTGATCTTCTACCCCTCCGTCGGCGGGACACCGGAGATCGCGGACTACTTCTCCGTCTTCGACCACGACATCGAGCTGTTCGTCAAAGGCATGGGCGCTCGGAAGTGACGATCTTCCAGATTCTTCTTCCCGCCTTCGTGGCGAGCCTGATCCTGACGGGGATCCATGCTTACCTCGGGGTGCACGTCGTCGAGCGCGGCGTGATCTTCGTGGACCTTTCTCTCGCGCAGATCGCCGCGCTGGGGTCGACGGTCGCCTACCTGGCCGGATACGACCTGCACTCCACCACCGCCTACCTGTTCTCCCTTGGGTTCACGTTTCTGGGCGCGGGAATCTTCGCGTTGACCCGGGTGCACCGCAAGACGCGGATTCCCCAGGAAGCCATCATCGGCATCGTCTACGCGGTCTCGGCCGCCATGGCGATCCTGATCATGTCGAAGGCCACGCAGGAGACCGAGCACTTGAAGGAGATGCTCGTCGGGAACATTCTTTCGGTCACGTGGCCCGAGATCGCGAAGACCGCGGTCCTCTATGCGCTCGTGGGTGTGTTCCACTACATCTTCCGGCGCAGATTTCTCGCGATATCAATGGACGAGAGCGCCGCCGAGCGCGATGGAGTGAACGTCCGGCTGTGGGACTTCCTCTTCTACATGTCGTTTGGCTTCGTCGTGACGTCGTCCGTGGCGATCGCGGGGGTGCTGCTGGTGTTCTGTTTTCTGATCGTTCCCTCCGTCACGGCGATGCTGTTCGCGGAGCGCCTCGGCCCGCGTCTCGCGATCGGATGGACCATGGGGGCCGTCGTGTCCGCGGCTGGAGTCGCTCTCTCGTTTCTGCTCGACCTGCCGACCGGCGCCGCGATCGTCGCGACTTTCGGGGCCGCACTGCTCGTCCTGGCGGCCTACCGCCGCGTATTTCGACGCTCCCTGCACGCGGCCTGATCACCGCGCGAAGTAGGCGCGCGCGGAGTCGATGTCGAGCCGGATCTGCTCGGTCAAAGCCATCATCGACGGAAAGGTGCGCTCCTCGCGCAGCCTCTCGTGGAAGAAGAGGCGCACCCGTTCGCCATACACGTCGGAGGAGAAGTCGAACACGTAGGTCTCGATCGTGGTCGAGAAGGCTTCGTAGACCGTCGGACGCCGGCCGATGTTCGTGACGCATTCGAAGGGACGCCCGAACGACGAGATCTCGATCGTCGTGACGTAAACCCCGTCCGCCGGGTGGAGCTCGTTTTCGGGCGCCAGATTGATCGTCGGATAGCCGATCTTGCGGCCCACGCGGTCGCCCCGCGAAACGATCCCGTCGAGGAGGTAGGGACGCCCCAGCATCGCCGCCGCATCGGCTACCCGGCCGCTCGAAAGGGCGCTCCGGATCCGGCTCGACGACACGGGCTCGCCGCCTTCGACCACCTCGTCGACCCCCCACGCGTTGAATCCGCACTCGGGCGCCAGGCGGTTCAGCAGGGCGAGGTCTCCCCTCTTTCCCCGGCCGAACGCGAAGTGCTCTCCCAGCACGAGCTCCGAGGCGGCGAGCCGTTCACAGAGAAACTCGCGCACGAACGCCTCGGGTTCCGTCAGCGAGAAATCGCGCGTGAACGGAATCACGAGGAGGGCGTCGATCCCGAGGGACTCGATCGCCTCCTCCTTCTGGCGCAGCGTCTGAATCCGCCGGGGGGCATGGTCCGGGCGCAGCACCGCGAGGGGGTGCGGCTCGAACGTAATCGCAACCGAGGTCCGGCCCGCCTCGCGGCCGCGGGCCACGACCGCCTCGAGAATGCGCCGGTGGCCGAGATGGACTCCGTCGAAATTCCCGATCGTCACGATCCCGCCCCGAGGGAGGTCGGTTGCCCTCAGGGGGTCCCGGATGACGTGCAGCATCGACTCGATTGTCGCTCATCGGCTGGCGAACGCCGGGAGTGCGGCGGAAACCGACGATTCGAACTTCTTACGCGACCACGCCTCCGACCACGTCGTACTCGTGGGTCTCCGAGATCCGCACGTTGACGATGGCGCCCGGCGCGAGCTCCCGCCCCCCGGTGTCGTTGATCAGCAGGCGGCCGTCGATCTCGGGCGCCTGGCAACGCAGGCGTCCCTCGATCAGCTGATCGGACTCCTCGAACCCGCCTTCGACGATGGCCTCCATGGTTCGGCCCTTCAGCGCGCGAGTTTTCCGGCGGGCGATGGGGCGCTGAAGCGACAGGAGGAAATCCCGGCGGCGCTCCTTCTCCTCGGGCGGCACGACGTCGCCCAGGGGCTCCGATTTCGATCCGGGCTCCGGCGAATAGGTGAACGCCCCCAGGTTGTCGAACTCCGCGCGGCGGATGAATTCGCAGAGCTCGGCGAACTCGGCGTCGCCTTCGCCCGGAAAACCGAGGATGAAGGTCGTGCGAATCGCAAGATCGGGGACCGTGTCCCGCATTCTGTCGATCATGGCCAGGTAGCTGGCGGGATCGCCGCCGCGGCGCATCCCCGAGAGCACGGCGCGGGAAACGTGCTGAAGAGGAATGTCGACGTAGGACAGAAAACGGGGCTCCCGCGCCATCACGGCGAGCACCGACGCGTCGAGGGTCTTCGGGTAGGCATAGAGGAAGCGGATCCACGGGAAGGTCGTTCCGGCGAGGAGCGCTTCGACCAGCCGCGCCAGGCCCTGCCGTTTCATCCCGAGGTCCTCACCGTACCGTGTCGTGTCCTGCGAGATCAGCACGAGCTCCGAGACTCCCTGCGCCTCGAGAAGCTGCGCTTCCGCGACGAGGGACTCGATCGTGCGGCTTCGCTGAAACCCGCGCATCTGCGGGATCGTGCAGAAGGTGCACGGGTTGTCGCAGCCCTCTCCGACCTTGAGATACGCGTAGCCGCGCCGCCGCGAGAGGATTCTGGGCGCCGCCTCGTCGTAGAGCCGGGTGGCCAGGGGCTTGTCGGTGAACCGCGGGAGCGACGTCGACCCCGCGGCGGCCGCCGGCGCCAGATGCAGCTCGTCGAGCCCGACGAACTGGTCGACCTCCGGGATTTCGTCGGCGAGCTCGCGTCCGTATTTCTGGACCATGCACCCGGCGACCACGACGCGGTCGATCTCCCCGCGCTTCTTTCGCTCGACCTGCTCGAGGATCGCCTCCACGGATTCTTCCTTCGCCTTGTCGATGAAGCCGCATGTGTTGACGAGAACGACCCGGGCGCGGCTGTCGGGAACGATCGAGTGGCCGGCCCGCGCCAGATGCCCCAGCATGATCTCGGTGTCGACGAGATTCTTCGCGCATCCGAGCGATACGACCCCGACCGACGGGAGAGTTGCCGAAGGCTTTTCGCCTCCCGCCTTCCGTCCGTCGCCGGCCAAGGCGGCGAGAACGGGAAGCAGAGGGCCGCTCACGGGTAAATCCTCTTCAAGGTGCGCGGATAGGGGATCGCCTCCCGGAGGTGATGGATGCCGCACGCCCATGCGACGAAGCGCTCGAGCCCCATTCCGAACCCCGCGTGGGGGAAGGTGCCGTAGCGGCGGACGTCCAGATACCACTCGTACGCTTCTCGGGGAAGCTTGTGCTCCGCGAGCCTCTTCTCCAGGAGCGCGAGGTCGGAGATGCGCTCAGACCCGCCGATGATCTCTCCGTAGCCTTCCGGGGCGAGCATGTCCAGGCCCAGGACGACTTCGGGGTCCTCGGGGTCCGGCTGCATGTAAAAGGATTTGATCGCCGCGGGAAAGCGCGACACGACGAGCGGGCGGTCGAAGTCCTTCGCCAGCGCCGTCTCTTCGTCCGCTCCGAGGTCGTCGCCGAACTGGATGGACGACCCTTCGGCGGCGAGCTTCGCCACCGCGTCCCGGTACGTGATCCGGGGAAAAGGTTTCCCGATCGCTTCCAGTTTGCTCGTGTCGCGCTCCAGACGTTTCAAGTCTTCCTGGCAGCGCTCGAGGACGCGGCCCATCAGAGACACGATGAAGTCCTCGGCGAGCTCGACTAAGCCCTCGAACTGCAGGAACGCCACCTCCGGCTCGATCATCCAGAATTCGGTCAGGTGGCGGCGCGTCTTGGATTTCTCCGCGCGGAACGTGGGACCGAAACAGTAAACCTTTCCGAAAGCGGCAGCCGCGGGCTCGAGATACAGCTGCCCCGACTGCGAGAGATAGGCCTTTTCGCCGAAGTAATCCGTCTCGAAAAGGGTCGAGGTTCCTTCGACGGACGAGCCCGTCAGGATGGGCGAGTCGATCAGCGTGAACTCGCGCTGGTAGAAGAAGTCGCGGATTGCCTGCTCGACCTCGGAGCGGACGCGAAGCACGGCGTGCTGCTGGGATGAGCGCATCCAGAGGTGCCGGAGGTTCATCAGGAAGTCGACGCCGTGCTCCTTGGGCGTGATCGGGTACCCCTCCGAAGGGCCCAGGATCTCGACGGACTCCGCCGACATCTCGTAGCCCCCGGGCGCGCGCTTCTCCTCGCGGACCGTCCCGCTGACCCGCAGCGAACACTCCTGCGAAGCCCGCTCGGCGGCCTCCCACACTTCCGGAGGAACCTCCGCCTTCGGAACGACGGCCTGGAGATACCCGGTTCCGTCCCGGAGGATCAGGAACTGGATCTTGCCGGAGGACCGCTTGTTGTACAGCCACCCCTGTACTGTCGCCGGGCCCGGAGATTTCTCGCCGACGTGCGAGATCGCGATGGTGTCCATGAAGAGCGCGCGATTATAGGTCAGCGATCGACGCCGACCGATCTCCCGGTCGAGCCTGCCCCCGCCGGCAACAGTGGCCGCCGACCGCCATTTACTGCCGCGTGTGATCCGTGACGGGTTCAGCGACCAGGAGGGACACGTGGTGCCTGCCAGATTGGCTGCCCGCCGGCCGCCAGGACCGGCCCCGCGCATCCTGCGTACGGTCCGGGCAGCAGGATCGCGATGTTGTCGTCATAGCGGACGGCACTTCCCTTCAGCGTCTCGAGAAGATCGGAATGCTCGGCTGCCAGCTTCTGGTAGAGCGCGTCGTAATCGGCATGCCGCAGGATGACCGGCGACGGGCCCGCCGTTCCGCCCGACGACTTCAGGCGGTTGACGACTTCATCGGACGAAAACCCGGGCGCGATGGTCCACGGCCCCAGCCGCCACAAGTAGTAGTAGTAACTGTGATGCAGGATGTCGCCGGAGGCGCTGAGCACCCCGCTGCGGGAGGCTGCACCGGCCGCCTGCACCGACGCCATGCAGTCGCGGGTGGCGCGAAGAGGATGGTCTACGCGCCCGACGATGTGCTCGATCCTGTCGGCATACGCGCTGATCGGCAAAGGCCAGCAGAGCGCCAGGAAACCGCAGAGACGAAGCAGATTCTTCGAATAGCCAGCCATCCAGAGAAGCAGTCCGCCGAAGAAGGCTGGACGGAGCACCGAACTGTTTCGGAACCGGGCGGCGCCGCCCACTTCGAGCCGCAGCGGTCCGGCGATCGCCGTCCAGATTGCGACGACGAATGCCAGTGCGGACGCGAAGATGAGCGCTCTCCGGGCCAGAGGACTCTCCGAGGACCACGATCCCCCGCGACGCGGGAAAAGACGCGTCACATGTCGCGTGAGAAACATGCCGATGCGCCCATCGAGACTCCGGAGCGCGGACGAAAACACGAACCCCGCGGCGAGCCCGATGGGCGGAAAGAATGGATACGCGTAATGGAGAAGCTTGGACGTGCCGAGAGACATCAAAGTCAGGGGCAGGAGACCCCAGACTAGAAACAGTCGCGCCAGCCACAACTCTTCCCGCCACGCCGCGTAAATCAGCCGGACGGCTCCGGCGGCGACGAGGATCCTGCTGCCGGAGTAGCCGATCTCTTTCCACGTCGCGGAGAAGTAGTGATGCCAGACGTGGACGTGACCCGGATCCAGGGAACGTGTGAACCTCGTATAGACGTGAGTTCCGAAGATGATGTCCCAGAACTCCCGCCCGAAGAGTCGGGTTTCGTAGACGAACCACGGCACCGTCAGTACCGCGACGAGGACGAGCGGCGCGACCCATTCGCGATAACCGGCGCGGAGCCGCGCGAAGGCGTCAGGGCGCCAGAGCAACGCGGCGACGCAGATGAGTGGCAGAAAAAGAGCGGCCACGAACTTCGTCAGGAATCCGAGGGCGAAAAAAGCGGCGACCGCCAGAGCGTGTCCGGATCGTTTCCGGACCGCTTCACTTTCTACCCAGCGCGCGAAGTGATAGACGCCGCCGCAATAACACAGAAAGAGGGCCGCCTCCATGTTGTTGCTTCGCAGGCCATGCTCGAAGATGAGTGGATCGAGACTGAACAGCACGAAAACTGCGACCAGCCCGCAGAGAGGCCCGGACACCCGCCGTCCAAGAAGGAACACGTAGACGAATGCGGTCGCGCCGAACAGGCCGTCGAAAAATCGCAAGCCCGCCTCATTGCGCGGCTGCAGGTGGATCTTGATGGCGGCGGCGACGATCCAGAATTTCAGAGGAGGTTTTTCGAGGAAGGGAGAGTCGGTCGGAATCGATCGGGGCGTCAGCCAGTGGCCGGTGTCGAGAATCCGTTCGACCGCGTAGGAATAGATCGCCTCATCGCTCCGCATCTCGGGCTCACGCAGACGGAACATCAGCGGGAGGGCGAAGAGCAGAATGACGGCAAGGAGGCCGAGCCTGGCCGATCCAACCCGCTGTAACGCCAGGACGGCCGGTCCGGCCAACCGGTTCACGGAGTCACCTGCGCCACTCCTGCGTTCCTCATGGAAGTTGCCCGCGCCGGCCGGCCATTTCTGGCGGAGATCTTCCGGCTTTTGTCGGCCCCGGCCCCCGTCGCGCGCGGCGCTTCGCGGCCTGCTCCGCCTCCGTTCAGCGGTTGCGGGAGCGGACGGCGTTCACGATCGTGATCGCCTGCTGGAGGCGCTGCATCCGGCGCTGTCGCTTCTGGGTGGCCTCGGTGTCCGTGACCTCCGGCTGATTCCCCCGCACTTCGCGCAGCAGCCTGTCCGCCTCCATCTGGAAGTCCGTGAGCTCCTGCGGCTTGTACTGCTTGAAGGTCCGTTCGGTCACGATGACGAAGCCATCGGCCAGCTCCCGCACCATCTTGTAAGCCGATCCCGCCAGAAATGAGGTCATGGGCTGACGGCAGTCTAGGGCCTGCGGTCCGAACCCGCAACTGGCAAGCCATCGCGGGGCGCGCGGAACATCGGCGCCCCGGAAACTTGAAAAGGGGCGCCCGCCGACCGCCGATCGGATACATTCGTCCGCCATGGCAACCGATCGGGCCGACTACCTCGACTGCGACTCTCTGTTTACCGAGGAGCAGCGCCTGGTGCGCGACACGGTCGGGGCGTGGGTCGACGAGAAAGTGCTCCCGATCATCGAGGACGCCGCGTACGAGGGGCGGTTCCCGAAGGAGCTCGTGCCCGACATGTCCGCCATGCAGCTTTTCGGATCCACCATCTCCGAATACGGACTGCCGGGCCTGGACAACGTCGCGTACGGGCTCATCATGCAGGAGCTCGAGCGGGGAGACTCCGGCCTTCGATCCTTCGTTTCCGTACAGTCGAGCCTCGTGATGTACCCGATCTACGCCTTCGGCTCGCAGGCGCAGAAAGACCACTGGATCCCCCGGCTCGGCTCCGCCTCCGCGCTCGGGTGCTTCGGCCTGACGGAGCCCGATTTCGGCTCGAACCCCGGAGGCATGCGGACGACCGCGCGCAAGGATGGGGACTCTTACGTTTTGAACGGGGCCAAGGCCTGGATCACCAGCGGCTCCATCGCGGACGTCGCGGTGGTCTGGGCGAAGCTCGACGGAAAGATCCACGGCTTTCTCGTCGAAAAAGGCACGCCCGGCTTCTCGACTTCCGAGCACAGGGGAAAGATGTCCCTGCGGGCTTCGGTCACGTCGCAGCTCGCCTTCCAGGACTGCCGCATCCCCGCCGAGAACATCCTCCCCGGCGTCTCGGGCCTGAAGGGTCCGCTTTCCTGCCTGACGCAGGCACGTTATGGGATTGCCTGGGGCGCGATCGGAAGCGCCATGGCCACCTACGGCGCGGCGCTCGACTACGCCAAGACCCGCAAGCAGTGGAAGGACCGCCCCATCGCCGCCCACCAGCTCGTGCAGGAGCGGCTCGCCTGGATGGTGACGGAGATCACGAAGGGGCAGCTCCTCAGCTGGAAGCTCGGCTCGATGAAAAACGCGGGCACGATGAAGCCGCATCACGTTTCGATGGCGAAGAGAAACAACGTCTGGGTGGCGCGGGAGTGCGCCAAGCTCGCCCGGGAGACGCTCGGCGCGAACGGGATCGTCAACGAGTACCCCGTTTTCCGCCACCTCGCCAACATCGAGAGCGTCTATACCTACGAGGGCACCCACGACATCCACACGCTCGTGATCGGGGAAGCGGTCACCGGGATCGCCGCCTACAACCCCCCTGAGGAATAGCCTCTTCGGCAGCTTTTCGGGGTTTTCGGCCAAAATAGGCCGCCTCGGGTTCCGGACGGTTTCGCCGGAAACCCCTGATGCGGCGCGATTTCGGCTAAAATAGGCCCCTCGAGCGACAGGTGGGAATCACCGGCAATCTCAAGACGATGCAGCTTTCCGAGCTGCTCCAATGGCTGTCCCTCGGCCAGAAGACCGGAACTTTGCTCATCGACGGACACGGTGTCGAAAAGAGGATCTACTTCCAGAATGGACGGATCAACTCTTCCTCTTCATCCGACCAGCGCGAATACCTGGGCCACTTCCTGGTCTCCCACGGTTACATCACCGAGGAAGAGCTCAAGATGGCGATGGAAGTCCAGGAGGAATCCAACATTCTCCTCGGCAAGATCCTGGTCATGATCAACGCGATTTCGGAAACCGACCTGCTGCGCCTGATGAGGAAGAAGGCCGAGGAGTCGATCTTCGACATCTTTCTCTGGGAAGAAGGCGACTTCGAGTTCGTCGACGGGGAATTGCCCGATTTGAAGATGGTGCCGCTGTCGCTCGACGTCACCGGCATCATCATGGAAGGGCTGCGACGCTACGACGAGTGGCAGCGCATCCGACTGCGCGTCCCGGACGATTCGGTGGTGCCTCAGATTGTCCGGCCTTTGAACATAGACGAGCTGTCGGAGCGTGAGAAGCTGATCGTCCCGTACATCGACGGGCACCGCACGATCGAAGAGATCGCCCTTCAGACTCATAACGCCGAGTTCAACGTGGCACGCCTCGTTTTCGAAGGGCTTCGCAACGAGACGATGGGCCTCGTGCACATCGAGCGGCCCTCCCGACAGGCCGTGGCCGTGAACGCGGGCGGATCCGAAAGCGAGGTCGAGCAGTTCTTGGCGCGCGGAAAGGCGCACCTCAAGGATGACCCGCAGAAGGCGTACAAAATGTTCAAGGTCGCCTCGGATCTCGATCCCTCCGACGGCCGCGCCGCGGACGCGATCCGTCAGGCCGAACGCGAGATCAAGGGAGCGCTCGCCAGGGACGGGATCACCGGGGACCGCATCCCGGAGATCGCCATCCCGGTCTCGAAGCTGACCGAGCTCCCGTTTTCTCCCCACGAGGGGTTCGTCCTTTCCCGGATCAACGGGGTCTGGGACGTCAAATCCATCATGAAGATCTCGCCGATCAAGGAGCTCGAGGTCCTCATGATCTTCCAGTCGCTCGCGAAGAGCGAAGTCATCCGCTGGAAGAAGAAGTGAGCGCTGAGAGACAGAAGACGGGAGCTTTCCGATGATGACGCGCTCCCGCGCGCTCATGACCCTGGAGATCGGCACTCCGATCGCCGCGCTGGCGCTCCTGTTGCTGGAGCTGCCGACGATTTCGTCGGGCCACGCCCTCGAGATGGCTTTCTTCGCCGTCCTCGCGGCGCTGGCATTCCGGCTGCGCGTCCGTTATGCCGGCAATTTTCTTGGCGTCGAGGCGGCGGCGCTGGTCCCCGCGATCCTCCTGTTGCAATCCCCTGCCGCGGTCCTTCTCGTCTGCGCGGCCGCCGATCTTCTGGCGAAGGTGCTTCGCCGCAATCGCCGGTTTACCCTGTCCTCCGCCTTCGACTTGTCGCAGATCAGCCTCTCCTACGGCATCGCGGCAGTGTTCTTCCGGGCGGTGCAACGCACGGGCGGTGGACCCGTCACGATCGCGGCGGAAGCCGGCGGAATCCTTCTCGTGTTTTTCTTCGTCAACACTCTGCTCGTCTTCGCCTATCTCGACGTTTCGCGGCGGGTTCCGCGAGAGCAGCTTCTCGAGATGGGTCTCTTCCAGCTCGTCACGCTGATGCTCCTGAGTCCCATCGTCGCCTTGGAGATCCTCGTCTATCCGCACTACGGCATCCCGGGTCTCCTTCTCGCGTTTTTTCCCGTGGTCCTCGCCTCTTTCGTGGTCCGCGGATTTTCCTCGGTCGAGGAGAAGTACCACGCCGTCGAGCGCGAGAACCGGCAGCTCGACGTGCTTCGGGAGATTGCCAACATCTTTTCCGTCGGCGGCCGCGGCGATCGATACCAGCGCATTTTCGAGGCTCTGCGCCGGCTGCTCCCGGTCCAGGCGATGGCGATCGTCGAGTGGACCGACGAGTCGTCCAAGGAAGTCGCGATCCACGTCGCGGGCGACGTCAGCGCGTCCCCGGAGGCCATTGGGGCGTGGGTCCGGGAGAACCGGCTCGACGAGCGCGTGATCGACTCCACGAGCGACGCGGTGGAGCGTCACTCCGACGAGGACCGCAAAGTGCGGCTCATTGCCGGCCCCGCTCACCAGCTGGTGACGCGGCTCTCGACCTACGAGCTCAACATGGGAGTGCTCGTGCTCGAAAGCGCCTTCCGGTCGATCCACTCACGCGGCGCCGTAACCTCGATTGCGGCCCTCGCCGAGCAGATCGCCCTCGTGCTCCAGGACCGCGCCATCCGGGCGCAGCTCCAGGAGCTCTCGGACCGGAATCGCGAGCGGGCGGAGACGCTGAACCAGGTTCTCGAGATCTCGAACGAGCTCAAGAAGCACCTGAACCTGGAGGTGCTGTTCCAGACGATCGTGAATGCCGCGGGGCGCAGCCTCGGTTTCAACGCGGTCCTCCTGTCCGTCTACGAACCGGAACGGAATGCCTTCGTGCACCACGCGCAGTTCGGCCTCGATCGCAAATGGGATGAGATGAAAGGACGCGAGATTCCCGCAGGCGACATCACGCGGAACTGGACGGAGGAGAACCGCGTCTCCAAGTCGTACCACCTCCGGCAGCGCACTCCCGGCGATCACGGGTTCACGGACAGCCTCGTCGGCCGCGTCAACCGGCGCGCGGGCCCCAATGCCTGGAGAGCGCACGAGACGCTGTGGATCCCGTTCGTCTCGGGCGAGCGTCTCGTCGGTTGCCTCCGCGTGGACGACCCGAAGAACGGTCAGTCCCCGAACCTCGAAACGGTCCGGGCTCTCGAGATCTTCGCGAACCAGGCGGTCACCGCCATCGAAATCGCGCGCTCCTACACCGACGCGCGCGAACAGAGCATCCGCGACGGCTTGACCGGCGCCTACAACCATCGCTACTTCCAGGAATCCCTGCAGAAAGAGATCGGACGCGCCGAGCGGCGGGGACGTCCTCTTTCCGTCCTGCTCCTGGACATCGACGACTTCAAGGCGATCAACGACGGCTACGGGCATCCCGTCGGCGATGCGATCCTGCAGCGCATCGTCGCGGAGATCCGCAACGAAGTCCGCGGCGACATGGACTTGGTCGCCCGGTACGGCGGCGAGGAGTTCGCGGTGGTGCTGCCCGAGACGCCGTCGGACGAGGCCGCCGAGGTCGCCGAACGCGTCCGCACGCGGATCGACGAGCGGCTCTTCAGGCCGCCGGACACCAACGAAATCGTGCGCGCGACCGTCTCGATCGGCATCGCGACCTTCCCGAGCGACGCACGCAACAAGAAGGAGCTGATCGAACGGGCGGACGCGGCGCTGTACCGCGCCAAACGAGGCGGAAAGAACGCGGTCGTCGCCACGTCGACGAGCCCGCTGCCTCCGCCGATGCCGCATTGAGGGGCGGCGACGAGCGGCAGGCTCCGCGGGAACGGCGAAGGGCGAAGACTAAACAGTTGCCGGCTCTTCCAGATCTATCCGGAGGGCTCTCTCTTTCCTGAGACGGCCCGCGAGCCCGCATCGAAGAAGCGCAGCGGCCAGGCGGCCGCGTCCCCCGCGTAGTCGACTCCGATCCGGGGCGACTCGCCGATCTTCGGCCTGCGGGCCCCCGGCTTGCGGAAGATCCGGATCGGGCCTTCGCCCGCGAGATCGCGACCCGTGTCGGACACGGTGATGCCGAGGCCCGAGCACAGCTTTCCGGGCCCGGACAGCAGCCGCGGCGGCGCCTCGGCCGGCGGCTCGCCCGCTCGCAGGAGGACCGCCTGGGCGATTCCCTCCCGCCGGGTGACGACGTTCGCGCAGTGATGCATCCCGTAGACTAAGAACACGTAGAGGTGGCCGCCATCCGCGTACATCGGCGCGACACGTTCCGTGCGCCGGCCCTTCCAGGAATGGGCCGCGGCGTCCTCGATCCCGAGATACGCCTCGGTCTCGACGATCCGAGCTCCGTACCAGGCGCCGCGGAAGCGTCGGGCGAGCCACGCCCCGAGCAGGTCTTTCGCCACGGAAACCGTGTCCCGGCGGTAGTACGAACGCCGCGGCTCCACGAGGCCGAGCGAGGCCGGGTCGAAGCGCAACCTCGGATCGGGCGCGCGCGAATTCGCGGTGCGGACTCGCCTCTTCGAGGCGCGGACCGTGTCCGCTCGACGCGCTTTTCCGTCGTGGATCGACTCTTGCACTCGACCGCCCTCTCGCGCCGGCCGTCGGATCCAGATAGAAACGCGCTGCTATCATCCCCGCCGGCTCTCGAAAGAAAGGCATTCTATGAACATCGTAGTCACGGGCGCGGCGGGGTTCATCGGCTCCCACATGGCGCGCCGCCATCTCGCCGACGGGCATCGGGTCGTCGTGGTCGACAACCTTTCGACGGGCCTCCGCGAGAAGGTCCCGGAGGGGGCCCGCCTGGTCGAGGCCGATATTGCGGACGTCGACCTCGAGCCCCTCCTCCGCGAAGAGAAGATCGACTTCGTCTCGCACCACGCCGCCCAGATCGACGTCCGGCACAGCGTTTCGGATCCCCTGTTCGACGCGCGCTCGAACATCCTCGGGTCTCTGAAGCTCTTCGAGGCCTGCCGCCGCACGGGCACGAAGCACGTCCTCTTTTCCTCGACCGGCGGAGCGCTCTACGGAGAGCCCGATGGCGGGGTACCGGCCCCCGAGAGCCACCCCACGAATCCGATATCCCCCTACGGCTGCGCCAAGCTGTCGATCGAGAAATACCTCCACTACTACCGCGTGATCCACGGCTTCAAGACGCAGATCTTTCGCTACGCCAACGTCTACGGCCCGGGCCAGAACGGAATGGGCGAGGCGGGCGTCGTCGCGATCTTCTGCGAGGCGATCCTGCACGGCCGCACGCCGAAGATCCGCGGCGATGGCGGCCAGACCCGCGACTATGTCTACGTCGGCGATCTCGTCCGCGCCGCTGCGGCAGCGATCCCCACGGACAAGAGCGGCACGTGGAACCTGGGAACCGGAAAGGAGACCTCGGTCAACGAGCTCTTCCGCGAGGTGGCGAAGTCGCTCGACTACGACAAGCAGCCCGAATACACGCCGCTCCCCCCGGGCGAACAGCGCCGCAGCGTGCTCGACAGCTCCAGGGTCCGAACGGATTTCGGTCTGCCGGAGTGGACCTCTCTCGAAGAGGGTTTAAAAGAAACGGCCGCGTACTTCCGCCAGAAGGTCCGGTCGGACAGGCAGCAGATGGAGACCGCTCCGAAGGCCTGAAGGGGCTTTTTCCCCCTCTCCCCGCGCCCGGGGAGCCGGCCCCGAACCTAAATCATCGCTTCGTCCTGGAAAAGCTGTCCTGTCCGGAAGCGATCGACCGACAGTACGGACACGTCCACGAAGGGCTCCCGGTCCATCAGCATCGCGGCAAGAATTTCCCCCGTCGCCGGCGCCATCATGAGCCCGTGACCCGAGAACCCGCAGGCGAGATAGAGACCGCGCCTCTCCGGGTGCTCGCCCAGAATTCCGTTGTGGTCCGCGGTCATCTCGTAGAGTCCGGCCCAGGTCGTGATTTGCTCCAGGCCCGCGAGCTCGGGCACTCGATGAGCCAGGAGCGGCATCAAAGCGGCCAGCCGATCCGGATCGCCGTCAAAATTCTCGCCTTCGGGCTCCTCCGTCTCCGTCCTCGCGATGACGATCGCGTTCCCCTCGGCGCTGCGCCAGTGCACGCCCGTCGGGTCGACCACGACCGGGAACTCGAACGCCCATGGGCGAGGGAGCGCGGCCCGCACGAGCTGCTGTCGCACCGGGTTGACCGGGATGGGAACGCCCGCGAGCTCCCCGACACGCCCGGAGAAGGCGCCCGCGGCGCAGACCAGTTTTTCCGTTGCGATCGTCCGGCCGCCCGCGCGAACGGAGGAGACGCGGCCCTCCCGCACGTCGATGGCCTCGAGATTCCCCTCCACGAACTCGACTCCCAGCGACTCCGCCTTCGCGCGGAAGCCGGCGAGGACGCCGATCGGATCTCCGTACCCGTCCTGCGGGCCGAAGAGTCCGAACTCCAGGTCTCTAACGTTCATCCCGGGGACGAGACGGAGCATCCGGCCGCGATCCACCTTCTCGACGTCCACACCGGCGGCGCGCATCTTTTCAAAGCGCGAGGAGAATCTTTCCGCGTTCGCCGCATTCGCGAGAAACAGGTAGCCGCGCTGCCGAAATCGCCCGTTCGCCGGGCGGCCGTCGACCTCCATCTCTTTGTCGAAGCGGCGGTAGAACTCCACGCTGCGCTGCGCCATCCGCGCATTCACCTCGGTCGCGTACTGCTGCCGGATGCCGCCAAAGGCGAGGCGGCTCGACGCGCGGCGGTAGGAGGAATCCCGCTCGAGAACGGCAATGGAGTCCGCGAAGCCGGCGCGGCGGAGGTGGTAGGCGATCGAACATCCGATCACCCCCCCGCCGACGATGACGATTCCCGCCGAGGGCACCGTCAGCCGGTTTGACGCGGGGAACCGCCGGTCAGCCGGTTGCCCTCCACCGGCACCGGAACCGGATCTTCCCCCCGCTTCACGACCACGACCGTCTGATCGTCTTCCGGCTCTCCGCCGCCGGCAAACGCCTGGACGTCCTCGATCAGCCGCCGCGCGATCTCGTCGGCGGGCTTGTCGCGAATCGCGAGGAACGCTTCGGTCAAACGGCTGATCCCGTACTCACTGCCGCCCTCGCCGTGCGCCTCGAACATGCCGTCGGTGTACATCAGGAGGGCATCCCCTCGTTCCAGGAGTCGAAACCCCCGGCTGTAGGTCGCGGTGGAGGAAGGACCCAGGACCATGCCGGTCTGTTTCAACATCGTGACGCCGCGCGAGTGGAAGTGCAGCGGCGGCGGATGGCCGGCGTTGACGTACATGAAGTTGCCCTCTTCTTCGACCTCGCCGTAGAAGAGAGAGACGAAACGCGTCGTCATCCGCGACTGGTTGATGATGCGGTTCAACCGCTCGACCGTGCGGACGATCTTGAAGTCCCGCTCGACCCCCATCCGGAGTCCGGTGTAGACGTCCCGGACCTGCAACGCCGCCGGGAGCCCGTGGCCGGACGCGTCGGCGATCGCGATTCCCAGGATCCGGTCGGACAGAGGGATGAAGTCGAAGTAATCTCCGCCCACGATCTCCGCGGGCGCGGTGTACCCGGCGACCTCGATCGGTCCCCGGCGAACGGAGCGCTTCGGAAGGATCGACATCTGGATCTGCCGCGCCTCGTTCAACGCCGAGACGAACCGGTTCTGCCGGAGCGTCTGGTCGACGGCCAGCCGCATGATCCCCAGAGAGGACATGAGGTCGTCGTCCGGCGCCGTGGGATCCACCGAAAAAGCCAGGATGTACTTGTCATCCCCAACCGCGATCGCGGCAAATCGATCCGCGTCGAGCCGCCGCTCGAACTCCGGGTCGACGCCCGGAGCCGTCAGGTCCATGACCACGACCCCCTCGTCGATGACCCTCTGAACCGGCGGATACGCGTCGGGAACGAAGAGCCCCAGGTCGACGCTCCGGACGTCCCCGAACGTGCGGGTCAGCTCATATCCCCCGTCCCGCCGCTCGTAAAGCCGCCCCCCGCGGACTCCCAAGTCCTCCCGAAAATTCTCAATGACCGCGCTGGCGGTCTGGGTGATGGTCGACGCGACGTCGGGCGACCTCTCGATCGCCTCGATGGCACGCTCCACCTTCCGGAAGAGAGACTTGCGAGTTTCCATGGGAGCGGGCGATTCTACCCGACGAGAGACAAGAGACGCCCGGGGGAAACGGCGGCCGCCTGACTTTTACAGGCCGAACGGAATCCAACGAGGGTCTTTCCGCGGTTTTGCCTCGGTGTGCGGAGTCTCAGTACGGGAGTCCCGCCTGTGGGACGCTTTAAGGCGCATCAGCAACCTCGACATGGCCTCTCTTAAGTACGACAGCATCTTATTTGGCCTGGGGTCTGTCTACGCATCGCGAGGACCGAATACCGTCAATGGTCTGAAGAAGCTTAATCGCGTGAATGCTCTCAGGAATCATTTCCCCATCTCTCAGAAGGGGTATCGCGAGCATCAACAGCGCGCGAGCCTCGTCTTTCATTGAAAGCGCCAGAAATTGGTCAGCAACGAAGACTCTGAAATACGCAAGCTGGAGCGAACATTCCGCCGACTCAGCCGCTGCTAAAGCTGCCTCAAACCAGCGAATAGATCGAGATTGCTCACCACGCGCCGCCTCGCATTCTCCGAGCATCATGCACATAGATGAGGTCGTGTGGAGGTCTCCGTTGCCAGTTGAGAGTTCCAGCGCCTCATGAAGCAGTCGCAGACCAGAATCACGCTCGCCTGCATCGCATTCGAGTTGTCCCAAGGGGCCGAGTACGGCGGCCAGCAAGCTCCTCTCAGACGTCAGACGCAACTCGGCCGCCAAGCGCGTCAATTTTAGCCTCGCTTCTCCGGTAGCGCCCCTATCTTTCAAAATGAGCGCTTCCACCAATACGAGGGTGCCGGCCTCCTTCGCCATCCCCCAAGAAACAAATCTATCCAGAAGACCGGCGCGCCATCTTTTCGACTCTTCGTACTCGTGAACATCTCTGGCCAGAACTGCGAGTGTCAGTTTCGCCTTTGCGATAAGAGGCTCGCTCGCAGGGCAAAAGGCAAAGTGCGCCAGAGCAGCCTCCAGCCACTTGGATGCCGTCCGTCGGTGCCCTCGAATTCGTTCCAGTCCTCCTGCTATAAGAGCAGCTTCTCCAAGAAAAAATTGGGTTTCGCCTTCAATCGCCCTCGGTCCACGCTTTTCAAGGCGGCGGTAGACGCCTGTCGCCGCGGCAATAACTGCATTCGGCCTGCGGTACCGGTCCCGCCTCAAAATGGATAGCGCCAGAAAGATGTCTTCAGGTTTCTCCAGAAAGTGGGACTCAAGGTTGGGCGTCACTGCATCGTCGCGAAGGTAAAGGAACGTGCTCAAACATTCGAAAGCGACCGCTTCTTCCGCGACCATTCGGTCAACGATCCGCAACCATTCTTGGGACTCTCGTTCAAGGCCGCAAGCAGCAGCGTTTCTCCAACTCACGAAAGCGAACAAGGCGCAGACTTCATACCGTTCGCCGAATTCGTCCGACAGCCAAAGAGCGTCGCCAGCAAACTCGAACAATGACGCAGACCTTGT
Organism: Thermoanaerobaculia bacterium; assembly: GCA_038253555.1. Classification (GTDB taxonomy): domain Bacteria; phylum Acidobacteriota; class Thermoanaerobaculia; order UBA5066; family Gp7-AA6; genus JALYUA01. Next base: position 13,289 of record JBBSGZ010000012.1, on the reverse strand, counting down.
CGCAGTCGCGGGTGAGGGGACGGGCATGTCCAACAGTTCGCGTGCGCTTTGACTGAGACTGATCAGGCTGTCAGGCGTCATGAGCTCGCGCTCGGATTCGCAATCCCGACTCTCGATAGATCGCACTGAAACACGCCTGGAAGAAGTCAATTCGCCTGGTGGACTGAGATAACGGGTCGTCAGGTCGCGAATGTAATCGGCTTCAGAAGTCATCCAAGGTTCCCTCACCGGAGCGGGTTCGCTTCACTCTCTCCCGATCCGGACCATGCCAGTAGGCCATCAGTCGAGAACGACGGATGGCCTTTCTTGAGAAATTGGCGGCGAGATGATCGACAACCTGGTAAAGCCAGGCTTTCGGGTTCTTCGAGCCGTCCAGCCTCGTCAAGCCAAGTGTGAACGCGTCCTGAACGACATCATTCGCATCTTCGGCAGACAGACCGTGGCGCCGGATCGCGCGCCGGGCCAATGGTAGGAAATACTCGTGGTAGAAACGGTCGAATTCAGGGTCGGTGGCGGGCGCAGCGGTATCCGCGGTGATCGCCCCCTGCGAGGGGCTGAGCGAGGGGCCCGGGTTGGGCTTCAATTATTCGAGTCTCTACACCCTTATTGTCGCGAGCCCGAGGTTCGTTCTAGAACCCCTGGAGGGCAGAGTTCAACTCACGAAGCGCTCCGGCGTCGGTGCGCCGCCGACCGACCGATTCTTTGAGTAGACCGACCGCCGCGAAACCCTCGGCAACCATTTTCTGCTCCTCGATGGCCGGAAGGGCCGCCAGGATCTCCCATTCGGCCTCTCGGTCGCGGCCGGCAGCCAATAGCACCTCGGCAAGGACGATGCGAAGGGAAGCTACACGGGCTAGCATCCCCAGAGCCACAAATTCTTCAATCGAGGCTCGGAGACAGTCGATAGCAGGAACAAGCTGTCCGGTGACCCGGAAGGTAGCTCCGATTGAGCCCTTCAGCTGGGCCGACGCCATAGAAGTCTGTGTCGGATCTAGCGAAGAGAGTGCCTTCTGATAAGTGTGCAAGGCGAGATCGTGGTTTCCTCTTTGACCGTGTTCTTCGGCAATGTTCGTCAACGCCAATGAGCGAAGCACCGACTGAGCCGGCATGAGCTTTTCTAGCAAAAGCGAAAAACGCTCGAACGCCGCAGACCTCTCACCGGTTTCCTTAAGGGTTACCGCCTCGAGAAAGTTGGCTTTGACCAAGTCCTCGGCCATCCCGAGCCGTTCATAACCAGCAGCCACAGAAGGCAGCAGAGAGAGGACCTCCGAAAAACGACGCATATCGTAGCGCACGACCAGGCGAGCATAGGCGACCCGTAAGATCGAAGCGGGCGCGTTCAAGGTGTGGCAGAAGGACGCTTCGGAGATGTCAAGCCAGTGCTCAGAGTTTTCGAACTGCCCAACGAGACGGGTGGCCTGAGCCGCCAGGAGAGCGAATTCCCCTAGGAAGTAGTCTTTCTCGTCAAAAAGCCCAACGCGAATCGGCAATCTAGATAGGGCGCTATGAATGGAAGAAGCCTCAGAACCCACCCGTACAGGGTCGGAGTTCAGAACATTTTTCAGCGATGCCAGGACGCTTTGACAGACGTTTCCGTCTCGAAGAGTCTCCCAGTCAAAGTCCGTTCGCTCGCTCGCATCGATTCTGAGCAAGGCTTCTGATAAGAACGCGGCCTCCTCGACCGACCTCTCGGCGGGCCGAAGCGATGGAACCGGGAAACGGAGGATCTTGGCAGTATCAGGCATCGGGGTTGTGGCGGAACCTCAAGAGGTCAAGACTTCTCGAAAATTCGTTCGCTACTTCTGACGGTTCCCGATCGAGAATCCGCGAGGTGGTCTGGTCAGCTTCACGTAGGCCGCTTCCGATCACATACTTTTGATACTCGCGAGCGAACTGGCAGGAAGCCACGAGTAGGAAAGAACGCGATTCTTTCGGGCCCTTGGAGCCTGGTCGCATGCAGAAACGTAGAAACCAGAGATAGAGATCCTTCTCCAGTTCATTCGCCTCCGCATCCACCATCCCGTAGTGGGTAACCAGAGCAATATGAATCAGCCCCAGTGTGTCCTGGAAAACCGCTCGGACGTCCCTCTCGAAGGGATCTTCCGGATGAATTTTGGGAGCAGTCTCGTCTGAGATCTCCATGGACCAATTCCTTTCTGGGATTTGGAATGGAGCTTAATCCCTCTGGTTCAGATAGTCAACTCCCGACTTCTCTAAACCTGAGAAGTTGTAAATCCTTTGCTTTCAGTTGTTAATTAACCAGGGACGGGGCAGGTAAGGCTTGTCATGTAGTACCTCTCTTTTCGCAAACGACTCAGGCCAAGAGGGCCCGAGCCAAAAAACGCTCGAATCGCGCGCCTAAAAAGGCGGCGCGCGCGGATAGACCTGTGGCGGTTACCTATTCGAGTGATCCCACCGAGGCTTAAAACGAATCAGTTGTCATTGGATCACAGACGGGACGGGAGGGTGTCAAGTATTTTTGCACCCCCCCGCCTGGATGATCGGGGGATTGCGGGGACCGGGATTTCGTCGGCTCGTGCCGGCGCCTCGCTCTAGCCGAACTTGATCAGCGAGCGAAGCAGCTGGTCTTGGAAGCCGTGGTTGCCGGTTTCCCAGACATTGCGGCCGTTCAACAGGATGGCGAACGCGTAAGTCTTTCCAGAATTGGCAGTTACGTAGCCGGCCAGCGTCGATACCCCGTTGATGGTCCCGGTCTTTGCGAGGATTTTCCCCCTCAGGTCCGCCTCCCGGAGCCGGTGCCGCAGGGTGCCTTCCGGGTCTCCCGAGACCGCCAGCGTCGCCTTCCACTCGGCGGCGTGCGGGTGGCGGTTCATCGCGCGCAGGAACTTGACGAGGTCCCCTGCAGCAACGCGGTTGTAGACGGACAGACCCGAGCCGTCGTGAAGATCGTACCGGTTCGGGTCGAGCCCGATGGCGGCCAGGAATTGCTTTTCGACGGCGATGCCGTTCGGCCAGCTCCCCTGCCCCATCTTTTCGGCCGCGACCGTCTTGAACACCTGCTCGGCGTAAAAGCCCTGGCTGTGCTTGTTCGTGATCGCGAGCGTCGGCAGGAGATCCGATTCCGTCTGCGCGACGAGAGTCCAGTTGGCATCCGGCTTGATAGTCTTCTCGACGACGGTGCCCGTCAGCTGTATCCCCGCGTTGCGGAGCCGCGTCCTGAGCGCCGCGCCGAAAAACTCCGGCGCGTTGTCCACTGCAATCGGCGTCGACCACCAGACCGGTCGCGCCGGCACGGTGCCGGAGATCGTCACATTGTCCGATCCGGCAGACCTCCCGACGGCCACCCGAACCGCGCCGCGGCTCGAGACGGTTCGGGCGGAGGAGACGGCGCGCAGAACACCCGTGGGCGGGTCGATCGAGACCGCAGCCGGCTTACCGGGACGCCCGCCGGGCCGGATCGACACGAGAACCACGTTGTCGTTGAACGCCAGCGCGGAGATCGGCGCCTGGTACCACTTGGCCTCCTGAGCCACGTGCCAGTCGGGGTGGCGGGCTACCGAGTCGAAGAAAGCCGTGTTCAGCACCAGATCGCCCACCACCTGGCGGACGCCAGCCTGGAGAAGTCCTCGCGCCCACCGGTCGAAGACTGCGTTGAAGTCGTCGTTGTAGAAGCGGCCGGAGATGTTCGGGTCTCCTCCCCCGACGACGAGGAGCGAACCGACCAGCGTCCCCTCCCGTATCTCCCCCCTCCGCCAGAAAGACGTTTTGAATTTGTAGTCGGGGCCCAGGAAATGGATGGCTGCGGCCGTGGTGAAGAGCTTGGTCAGGGACGCGATCGTCTCCGGGTTTTCCGGGTTGCGCTCGAAGACCGGAGCGCCGCTCGCCAGATCGGCGACGGAAATCGAAACCCCGCTGGCGTTCGGCCCGACCTTGCGCGCGCACTGGTCCAGGGCCTCCTGCAGCGAGCGTGGCTCCGGCAGCCTCGCCTCCGCGGCCGGCTTCCGGGCCCTCCTCGCCGCACGGTGGCGGCGCGGCTGTGCCGAAGCCGGTTCGGCGAATGTCAGAACGAGGAACAGTGTGGTGAGAAGACGCCAGAAAGAAGAACGCTGCACCACCTGAAATTATAATCGGGAACACGTGAAATTCGACGAAGCATCGCGGACTTTCGAAGTTTCCGTTCGCGAGCTCGCGGAGGAAGAGGGATTTCGCCGCGTCGGATTCGATCGCGGCGACGGATGGCGCCGGCTCGGACTCGGATCGCAGATGCACGCGCGCGTCCTCGCGGCGCGATGCGACGCGCACCCGAAGTACCGCGCCGAGGTCCACCTCCAGGCGCGCATTCCCGTCGATGAGTGGACAGCAGTTCTGACGGGGCGGCTCGATGGATGCATCGAGCGCAATCCCGGCCACTGGTACATCGAGGAGCTGAAGTCGACGAACCTCTCCGTCGAAGGGATCCGCCCGAGCGGAGCCTCCTTCGAGCGCGACCGCAGGCAACTTCTCGCGTACTGCTCCCTGTGGCGCCGGCTCGGCCACCCGAATGTCTCCGGCGCGCTCGTCTACGTCGACATCGAGACGGGCGAAGAGGTCTCGATCGCGGTCTCCGACGCGTCCCGCGAATCGGATCGGGGCGTGGAGCGCGGCCTCGCGCGCATCCTCGGAATCTGGCGAGGCCAGGAAGCGGCGCGCCGCCGGAAGGCGACGGCGGCAGGACGGCTTCCTTTCCCGCACAGCGCGCCGCGGCCTGTCCAGCGGCCGTTGATGGAGGCGGTCGCGACAGCGATCGCTCAGGGAGAAACGCTTCTCGCGGAGGCTCCGACCGGATCCGGAAAGACTGCCGCCGCGCTTCACCCCGCGATGGTCGCGGGACTCAGATCCGGACGCCAGGTCGTCTTCCTCACCTCCAAGGGCCTGCAGCAGAAAATGGCGGTGCAGTCCCTCATCGGCATGAACGAGCGGGCGTTCTCGACGGTCCAGGTGCGCGCGAAAGAGAAGATGTGCGCTAACGACCGGGTCCTGTGCCACGAGGAGTTCTGCCGTTTCGCGAAGAACTACCCGGAAAAGATGGAGCAGTCGAACATCCTCGGCCGCCTCCGGGACAGCTACTCGCACCACGACCCGTCGACGGTCTTCGAAGAGGCGCGGCGGGAGGAAGTCTGCCCTTTCGAGGTGCAGCTCGAGCTCGCCGCGCGTGCCGACGCGATCGTCGCCGACTACAACTATGTGTTCGAGCCCGGCGTCGCGCTGCGGCATCTGACCGCCGAGGGCCTTCCGAACGCGATCCTGCTGGTCGACGAGGCGCACAATCTGCCGGATCGCGCCCGCCAGATCTTCTCGCCGGAGCTGCTCGAGGAGGACCTGCGGGGATTGAGGAACCGCCTTTCTCTTCAGCCGGGCGAGATCTTCGCGGACCTACTCCTCTCAATCGACGACCTGCTCGCCCTGCTCGAGAACGCGGCCGAAGAGCTGCCCGAAGGCGAGGCGATCGCCGAAACCGACCCTCCGACCGATGCGATCCGCGCCCTGCGCTCCGACTGGGAGCCGAAGCTGCTGCGTTATCTGGCGTGGAAGCGCGAATCGAAGCTCGCCCTCGTCGACGATCCCGTGTTGGACGTCCATTTCGGCCTGCAGCGCTTCGCCGCGGTCCTGAACCTCTACGGACCCGAGTTCACGTGCGTCGTGGAGCGCCGCGCCGGCGGCACGCGCCTCGCCATCATCTGTCTCGACCCGGCCAGAGTGCTCGGCCCGATCTTCGAAGCGGCTTCCGCCACGATTTTTCTCTCCGCCACCCTGTCCCCTCCCGAAGCGTTCCAGCGGGTTCTCGGCCTCGATCCGGGGCGCACATCCTCCCTCTCGCTGCCGCCCCCCTTTCCGCGGGAGAACCGCAAACTGATGATCCTCCCCAATGTGCGTACGACCTACTCGGCGCGCGAGAAGAATTACGGGCGAATCGCGAAGTTGATCGCGGATATGTCTGACGCGCACGGAGGCAACGATCTCGTTCTCTTTCCGTCCTATCGCTTCCTGACCGAAGTCGCGGCACTGATGCCGAAAACGAGCGCGCACCTGCTGGTGCAGCGACCCAACCTGACCGACTTCGAGCGTCAGAACATCCTGGGCTCTCTCGCCGCTCCGCCGCCTCAGGGAATCCTTCTCCTCGCGGTCTCCGGCGGGATGTACGCGGAGGGCGTCGATTACCCGGGCGAGCTCATCTCCGCGGTCTTCGTGGTTTCACCGGCCCTTCCCCAGGTCTCCTTCGAGCGGGAGTTGCTGCGCCGCTACTTCGACGACCGCGAGGACGCCGGGTTTGACTACGCGTACCTCCAGCCCGGGATGACGCGCGTCATCCAGGCGGCCGGGCGTCTCATCAGGAGCGAGACCGATCGCGGCGTGATCGCGCTCATCTGCCGGCGGTTTCTCGAGGAGCCGTATGCCTCGCGTCTCCCCCGCGACTGGTACGACGAGAGCCCGTCCGAGCTGATCACACAGCACCCCGCGCGAGAGATTCGCGAATTCTTCGAGGGCTACGGAGCCGGAAAACCGGAGGACGCCTGAGGGATCCCGACCTGTTCTACCGGAGAAAAAAGGTCCCGCGCGTCACCGTCGATGCATGGATCCGGGATGACGCCGGGCGGCTTCTCCTCATCCGGCGGGGCCGCCCTCCCTTCACCGGCCGATGGGGGCTTCCGGGCGGCTTTCTCGAATGGAAGGAGCGCGCTGAAGACTGTTGCGCCCGCGAGACGCTCGAGGAGACGGGCCTCAAAGTCGAGGTGGGACGGCTTCTCGGCGTCTATTCGGATCCCGATCGGGACCCGCGAGGACACAACGTGACCGTGCTGTACGACGCGATCCCCGTAGGAGGAAAGGCGAAAGGCGGCGACGACGCCGCCGAGGCCCGATGGTTTTCGGAGAAGGAGCTCGAAGACGTGAAGTTCGCCTTCGATCATCGGAGCATCGTCACCGAACAGTTGGCTCGACGGCCTCGTCGGCCGGCACCGCGGGCGGCGGGTCCTTCTCGGCGCGCTCGGAGCGCCGCTTCTCGAGGATGACGAGCTCGCGCGCTTTGTCGAACTTCTCTTTGTGCCGCTCGATACGCGCTACGGCGTCGTCGAGCGACGGCGAGAGGTGAACGAGGTCGAGGTCCTCGGGATTCATGAGCCGGCGCGGCACCATGTCGCGGCGCATCCATTCGAGCAGACCGCTCCACATGTCGCCCACGAGAATCACCGGCCGCTCGGTCATGAACCCGACCTGAAGAAGCTGCCACACCATCATCAGCTCGAGCGTGCTGCCGATCCCGCCCGGGAAGATCATGAAGGCCTGCGACATCCGCACGAAATGGTGCAGGCGTGAGAAAAACGTCCGGTGCGCCGTGACGCTGTCGAGATAAGGGTTTGCCTTCTCGTACGGAATCGCGATGGTGAGCCCGTAGGAGCGTGTCTTGCGAGGCCCCCCGCGATCGCGCATCGAAGCGGCCCCTTCGTTCGCGGCCTCCATGAGGCCCGGGCCGCCGCCGGTGACGATGTCGCACCCGAGCTCCGTCAGCCGGGACGCGACCTCCCGCACCTGCGCGTACTCCTTGTCGCCGGTCTGAACGCGGGCGCTGCCGAACACCGCGACCCGATAGAAGTTGAGCTCCGCGGGATTCAGCGACTCGAGCTCTTCGATCGTGTCCCACAGGCGCACGATGGTGCGGTCAATGATTCGCGCGACGTCCGGGGGGCGGCGCACCTTGCGCGGCTCTCTCATCGGCAGATCACCGCACGGGCACCGAGGACGAAAATGGGCATCGAGGGACCGGGGAGGTCAGTCGGCCGTTCGGAGGGTCGCCGAGAAGGCGCGCGCGAGAAGGCCGTCGTCCGTGACCGCCCATACGCTGTAGCGGTAGAAAGTCCCCGCCGCCGCGTCCGAATCCATGAAGGCGTAGCGAAACGAGCCGTCCGCTTCCAGGGTGGAAGGCAGAATCTGCGGGCCGGTTCGGACGATTCGTCCATCGGCCGCGACCTCTTCGCGGAAAAGAGCCCAACCCACGAGGCGCTCGTGCCCCGAGGTCGTCCACGAGATCCGGGGAGCGCCGGGGCCGGCCGAGGCCTGGGCGACGAGATTAGCGAACGGGAAGGCGGCGAGGGGCTCGACCGCCGCGGAAAGTTCTTCGAGAGGTGGCCCCCCGGCACTGCCTCCAACGATCCAGTCGATGCGCGAGACTCCCGACAGCGGAAGGGTGCGGGTCGTTCCGGCCGCCCAGAACACGACGTCCGGCGGAAGCGCCGCATCCCGGTACCGGACCACCGCGGCCGCGGCAGCCCCCCGCTCCGGCCACGCGACCCGGAGCGCGCCCGTGGCGTCGGATCCGGGCAGGAACGTCCGGTGACGGATGGCAAATGTCGCAGGAGTCACGGCGTCGAGCGCTCCGGCCTGAAGATCCGCAAGCTGGACCCGCGAAGGAGCGGCCTCCGGTTCCACCATCGTGTACATGCGGGCGGCGGAACGAAGCAGGAGCAGGTCTTCCTTCTCCCCCGTCGTCTCCGTCCAGGTCCTCACCAGAAGGGGCAGGACTTCCTCACCCGACTGTGCGGCGCGCTCCCAGATCGTCCGGACAGCGGTCGGACCCGCCGAGCGGGCGAACTCCTCGACGTAGAGCCGACCGAACGAATCGGCGTTCCGCGCCAGGTCGAGTCCCGGGGCGGCGGCGGCGGCGCGAAGGCCTTCGAAACGCTCGTCCGCGCCCTCCCGGCCCGCCAGAGCTTCGGCAACGGCCGAAGAGAGGAAGCTGTGGTCCGGCGCTCCATAGGCATCGAGCGTCGCCTGCGCGTAGAGGCGCGCGACGGCGCGGAGCGTCTCTCTGGCGGAGAGTCCCGTCGCATCGACTTCGATCGAGGCGCCGACCAGGTGGTGACGGTCCACGCCATGGGCGGCGAGACGGCTGCGACCCTGCCCGTCCCGGCGAGCGACGTAGATCCGCAGCGGGTCATCCGCTGAGAGGGGATCCGCCCAGCCGTGCCGCTCGTGGAGGTCGGTCCGCAGCCGCCTCAACTCTGCCGCGAGGGCGGCGCGGAAGGCGGGGTCTTCTCGTTCGTCGGCGAGGTCGATTTTCCCTGCCACGAGGGATTGAGGCGCGCCGAAGCTGTGGAAGGCGCTCGACGCCCACTCGCTACGAACCGAAGCGTCGGCGCCTCCGTCGAAGGCAGTAACCTGCGTCGCGAAAAGACACAAACAGCCGCATATCAGCAGCTTACGCAAGATACGGGCGGTCTTGTTCGGGTGCATCAATTTCAGAATAGTCTGCGGGCGCAGCCTCGTCAACGCTTTTACGGATCTCGGAATGCCCGCGTCGGGGTGCCGCCTCTTTTTTTGCGGGCCTCGATCCCCTCTTGTCGCGAGGATCAAACCTGCGAGGCTAAACGGGGGGCGTGGACCCCGCCGGCGCGGGAGAACCATCCGGGATGGAAACGACAACGACGGTGATGTTGTCGACGCCGCCCTTTCTGTTCGAGAGGTCGATCAACCGCTCGCAGATCCCCTGCGATGTGGTCTCGGCAAGCGCGACTTCGCAGATTTCTTCATCGCCGAGCATCGTGGTCAACCCGTCCGAGCAGAACAGGAAACGGTCGCCGGGCTGAAAAACGAGCTCCTGCAGGTCCGGCGAGACGGAAGGGCCCCCTCCGAGCGCGCGCGTGACGACATTTTTCAGTGGATGCGACTTCGCTTCCTCTTCCGTGAGGATCCCGGCGTTCACCTGCTCATGCACCCACGAGTGATCGTCGGTCAGGCACGACAGCTGCCCGTCCCGCAGGAGATAGGCGCGGCTGTCGCCCACGTGAGCCAGAGACAGGATCTTCTCGTTCAGCAGTCCGGCGACCACGGTCGTCCCCATCCCCTTCAGCCACGGCTGGGCGGCCACCGCCGACATGACGCGCTCGTTCGCCTTCTCGATCGCGACCGCGAGCCGGTTGCTGTTGAAGTCGAGCTCGTGGTTGTACTTGAAGGGCCAGGTCGCCTCTTCCTTCTGGCGCGTCGCGGCGATGAACTCATTGATCGTCTCGACCGTAATCTTGGACGCGACCTCGCCCGCTGCGTGGCCGCCCATCCCGTCGGCGACGATGAAGAGTCCCTCCTCCGCGTCGAACGCGAAGGAATCCTCGTTGTGTTTGCGCTTTCGGCCGACGTCACTCAGACCGAAGACCTCGATGCTCGTCATGTTCAGAAGTCAGGCCCCCTTGACGGCGCGTTGTGCCCGAATGTCTTCGAGTGCCTTTCGGACGTCGTGCGCCGAAGGATCCCAGCGCATCGCTTCCTGAAAGGCCTTCTCCGCCTTCATGAGTAGGCCTGCCTGCCGAAAGACCGTTCCGGCGTCCTTCAGAAGGCGCACGTTCTGAGGCTCGATCGCAATCGCGATCTCGAGTGCCTTCACGGCGGTCCTCAGGTCCCCGGAGCGGGCGGACGCCAGGCCGAGGTAATGCTGCGCGCGAACGTCCGTGGGATTCCGATGGGCGGCGAGCGAGAAGTTGCCCGCCGCATCCGCGTATTTCTGCTCTTTGTAGGCGACGATGCCCTGTGCGACATAGGTCTGCGCGACGGCGTCGGAATCCGTATTGCCGGCGCTTGTCGCGACCACCATCGACCGCTCGAAGTCGTACATCTTGCGGCGCTCCGGGTTTGTCAGGACGTTCACGGCCTCGGCGAACTCCTGGAACCGGGCCTCTGCTTCCGTACGCCGCTCGGCGGGTGCCCGATCGGGATGGGCTTCGCGCGCGAGCCCTCGAAAGCGCTCGCGGATCTCAATTTCTGTCGCGTCGCGCGCGACTCCCAGCAGCTCGTAGTAGTCAACATCTCGGGGCATGGGTTACCTGTTCCGCGTCCGAAAGTCACTGAAAAGATTAACATAAGGGAATCCGCCCGCCCCGGCAACCCGCAGCGTTCCCGCGGGCGACGTCCGGGACCTTTTCCCCAACTTTAACCCCTCCGGGAAGCGATGCCCCGGCTTCTAAAAACGGAACCGGGCTCGCGCCCCCGGCTCCCGGCTGGGCAGCGGAGTGGCGACTCAGGTCTTCGCGGGGCAGGACGTTTTTACGCCCCGGGATTCCGCGAGCTACTTGCGGCGCTCCAGCAGGAGCTTTCGCGCGGAAATCCGGATTCCTTCGGGGAGATTGGGGTCCCGCATCACCGCCTTCAAATCGCGCTCGACCAGTCTCTTGATCAGAGGAAGCGTCACCGCCAGATTGACCTTCGGGTTCTTGACGAGCGCGCTGATGATCGCGGGCTTTCGCATCCACTCGCGATTCTGGGCGATCTTGCGGAAGATGTCTTCATCCAGGTGACGCATGCCGCAGAACGATTCCACCTCGTTGACCGTGAGCCCCCTCCCTTTCAGAACGGCTGAACCGACGAGCTTGTTGGCATCGCACATCAGGATCCGGCGCTCTTCCTTGCCGCCGCTGTAGGCGAGCTTGATCTTTTCCGATACGGTCATGACCGCGATGCGCCGGTAGGCCGCGCCCGTCGTAAGCGAGGTTTCGAGGTCCGCCAGTCCGAGGTCCCGACCCGCGGCGCGGATGGCTTTGGCCCTCACCTCTTCCGCCTCCGCTTCCGCGATTTCCACCGCGAGGCGCTCGTCGTCCTCCTCTTTGGCCTCGTCCGCCTCTTGTTTGCGCTTGCTCTTTTCGAAGAACTCCTCGCGGATCTCGAGAAGCCGCCGGCGCGTGTCCGTCGTGAGCTCCGGGTTCTCGAAGAGCGCGTCGATCAGCTCCGGATTTCGAAGGAGCCGCACCTGATTGACGACGAGCGCTTCCTGCGGCCCGCCGCTGACCGTGCGGGCGAGGCGGCCGAGGGTCGCGTCGGACACCGCGGGATTGCGGATGACCTGTTCTAAGACGAGCGGGTCCTCGCAGGCGGCGGAGATGGCCTCGAGATCCGACGCCGTGGGGTCCGCCTCGCGGATGAATTCGGCCAGCGTGTCCGGAGGGGTGTTCCGGAGCGTCTGGCGGGCGGTTTCGCCGAAGTCCGGGTCTTCCAGGACCGCGAGCAACGCGCGAGTCTGGTCGAGGGCATCGAGGGGAAGGAGGTTACGGGCGGCGAACTGCCGGACCTCCGGCGGCGCTTCCCCGGAACGAAGAAGCGAGACGAGGTCCTGGGGATCCTGGGATTCGATTGCCGCCAAGGCAGGTCAGCCGCGGGACGGCGCGGCCGGGAGCGGGAGATCGCGGACCACCTCGCCGGCGACACCGAGCGGCTCGAGGGCACGGCCGTCAACGCTGACACGAACTCCACCGGCGTTTCCGAGCGTAAGCCGGAATCCGTCCTGTGCCTGCAGGCGCCGGGTCTCGCCGCGGTGCACCATGCCGTTCAAGATCGTCTTTCCGTCCGCGTCCACTTTCGCCCAGGAGTCTTCGGCGAACTCGAGCGTGAGCGTGATTCCGCGAGCGGCGACGGGCGCATTCTCGAGCGCCACCGGCTCCGCCTCGCCCGCCACGGGAGTCGCCGGCGTGTTCGCGGCCGCATGATCCATTCTGTTCTGGATGAAGGGAGTGGCCTCGTTGGAAACGCCGACGTTCTTGAACGCGACAGGCTCCGAGCGAGGCGCGACGACGGTTGGCGCCGCCGACCGATCGTGACGCTGAGGGCTGGCGATGAACCCGAGCACGAGGAGAATCGCGGCGACGCCCCCGACCATCAGGCTGGCCGAGCCTCTCCGCCCCCGAAAAAACCGGGAGCGGGGACGGGCTTTCTTCGGGGAGGCCGCTTCCCTCGGGCCGCCGGCGAGATCCGCCAGATACGCATTCACTTTTTCCTCGGGGTCGATGCCGAGGTGCAGAGCGTACGCGCGGATGAACCCGCGGGTGAACGCGGGAGCGGGCAGCCGCTCGAGGTTCCCCTCTTCGAGAGCCGTCAACAGGCGGACGGAAATCTTCGTCGCCGAGGAAATTTCCTCGATCGAAATCTCACGAATCTGTCGCTCGCGGCGAAGCTCTGCGCCAAACGCGAGCGCGGGGGAGTCGGTCATTTTGTTTCCCGGGCTGAAGGTAAATGCTAGCCGGGCACGTCCCGTTCCGCAAGAACTCTTTCCGCGCACGCCGCCAGGAGCGTGGAGATCCCGGGATTTTCGAGCAGTTCCGTCAGATCCCGGGACGAGGTGGAGGTCAGAAGTCCGAGGCCGGCGGCCGTCGGGAGGGCCGGATTGCGCAGCAGGGCGGTCCGCACCCCCGGCCGCAGGGTCTGTTCAGCCCGGACAGATGGTGGACAGGTGTTCGGGGACATGGTGGACACATTTACGGGCGGAAGATTGGGCTCAGGAGGGCCGATCCGATGCCATGGAGCGAGGTATCCATTAT
>JBBSGZ010000011.1:0-50816 GCA_038253555.1 Thermoanaerobaculia bacterium | reverse complement strand
TCCTGACCGAAGGGAAGGAGGAGCCTCCCGCTGCGGGAGCCGTAGCGAACGAAGGGACGAGGCGAACGGTCGAGGCCGCATCCGGCCGAGCCGTTCGCCGGTGCCTTCGCCGCGCACGGCGAAGGCACGTCCCGAAGTGAGTGGAGGCGACGGTTTAGAACGCGATGGCGAGCCCACCCAGCAAGCGATTGCTGACGGGCGGATCTTCGCGATCGTTTGAAGCGGTGCTGCGGGCGGATTCGAGTGCCATCAGGAGCTTGCAAGCGGACCCGAAGGGGGTCAGGCCGATGACGGAGAGGTCCTGCGCGATCGAGATCGCGACCTTGTCCGACTGGTTCAGGTGCACGCCGCCCGGCGTCGTCAGCTGCTGGCGAGCCCCGCGGAGGAGCAACGCGATGCCGGTCCGGGTCGGAAGAACTTCGATGCCCGCCCGCGCGGTCCAGAAGCGGCCCCGGTTGTCGTCGATTCCGAACAGCCGGGCTGAGGATGCCGCGACCTGTCCATCGATGGAGCCGTATCGGAGGCCCAGAGTGCCCGAAACCGTGTCGGTGAGCTGGTGAGTCAGCGTTCCCCGGTACTGGCGCAGGACATTGCCATCGAAGAGATAGACGCTGTCGAAGTCGGTCAGAAAATCGCCTTCGAAGAACGCCCGGACGGCCTCGTGCATGCGCTGATTGGACGCTTCGAGGCGGAAGGCCGCGCCCTGCCCGGCCCGGCGCTCCAGTCCGATCGAGAAGGCCTTGCCTGACGTCGCTTCACTCGAGTCCTCGATCGATGCCACCAGCGGCAAAACATTCGGTGAGACGGCGGTCGACTCCGCAACCCGGTAGAGCCCCCGCACGAAGAGGTAAGTGTGGTCGCCGACGTCGTAGCGCACCGCGATCCGGGGCGCCACTCCGTAACCGCCGGAGAGGTATCGCGCCACGACTCCGCCTTCGAGCTCCCCTCGGGAAAAAACACGCGTGGAAGCGGCTGCGGTGAGGTCCGCATCGGGAGCCGACAGCAGCAGCGCGCCGTCCGTGCCGACGCCCGAGGGACCGATCGTGCCCTCCCGGTGGCGGTACGTCATCGAAACCGAGGCGCCGGGCGAGTCGCCCGCGGGTCGCGCGTACCGGCCCTTGACCTCCCAGGTGCGGGAGGCGAGAGGGAAGAACGAAGTGCCCGCGGAAGTCGCGCGATAGAGATTGGTTTCGTCCACGTAACGCGCGGCGACGGACTCGACGTGCCCTTCCTCCTCCCCGCGGCTCCAGCTCACCGCGTGGCTCTGCAGGCTCGCGGCCCGGTCGTCGCTGAAAGAGAGCGTGTGTCGCCGGCTGGCCACTCTCACGTGGTCGGCGTCGGAAGCGGAAAGATCGACGGAGAGACCGGCGGAAATTCCAGTCGCCCGCGAGGGGTCCGCGATCACGCCGGCGGCGTCGCTCAGAGCGGCATAGTCCCCCCGCAGGTCGTATTTCCAACCGTTCGGAAGTCCGCCGCGAACTCCGACGGCCGTGCGGGAGAGCGAAGTGTCGGTCGACATGCCCGCAACCGAGCGGACCTCGCCGCCCATCGCGCGATCGATGCGCAGGCGGTCGCCGCCGGCCATGGCGGGGAGCGGGCCCGGTCCATCCTCTTCGAGCGAGATCTCGCGCAAAACGTCCGAGGGCACGCGATCCCGAAGCTCCCACACGCTCGAAACTCCCGGGGCCTGGCCCTGCGGCGCGGTTGCCCGGATCTGAAGCTGGATCCGCACGGCGGAGAGGGCACCCGTCAGCGACGGATGCCAGATTCGGATCAGCGAGGGAAGGAATCCCCTCTTGTAGGCGACGAGGTCGTAAACGCCCACGGGAGCCGACGGCACCACGAAGGTGCCATCGGACGCGGTCCGCGAACGCGTGAGGGACGTGTCGCCGAGGTTGTAAAAAACGACCAGGGCGTCGGAAATCGGCTTTTGAAGGTGGCTGACCACTCCCGAAATCGGGGGAGCGAGAGGCTCAGCCCCCGCCGGACCCGGCCAGAAGAACGGGATGAGGAGGAGCAGAAAAACCGGAAACCGACGTCTCATAACTGTAGGACCCAACGGTCCGGCTTCCAAGTATATGCCCCCAAAAATTGCGGGGTCAACCCGCGGAGGGCGCTTTTTGTCTTCCTGCCGGCCCGGGGGGCTCCCCGGTTCCACATCTCCTCGTATCCTCGACTCTTCCCCCGCCCGATTGGCGGCTTGCGTCGGTCCTCGAAACCGCGCCGTCGTCCGGACGGGCGCCCTCGTCCTCTGTACGGAAGCGACGGGAGTCCCGCCTGCGAGCGCTCGCTGAGGGGCGTCCGTCCGGCAGGTCTCCTACCGCCGTCCGCCGGAGAAAAGGTCATGGAGGATGTGACCAGCGATCGCCGGATTTTCTTTCAACCGGCGCATCGAATAGCCGTACCAGGATCGGCCGTATGGAACATAGACCCGGAGACGGTGACCCGCGGCTACCAGGCGGCGGCGGAGGTCGCCGGCCACTCCCAGCAGCATCTGAAACTCGTAAGCCTCCCGAGGAAGCCGCAGCCGCCGGATGGTTGCGAGCGCGCGGTCGACCAGCGTCTCGTCATGCGTCGCGATTCCGACGTAGCAACCCGCGCTGAGCAGCTCTTCGACCATCGCGGCGTAGTTGTCGCGGATCTCGTCTCGGCCCTGGTAGGCGATCTCCAGCGGCTCGACGTAAATTCCCTTGCAGACCCGCACATTGCCGCCGATCGCGACGACGCGCGCGACGTCCGCGCGGCTGCGACGGAGATAGGCCTGAAGGACGATTCCCACCCTCTCGGTGCGCCGCCTGGCCTCCAGGTAGACGCGGATTGTCTCTTCGGTGACGGAGGAGTCCTCCATGTCGATGCGCACGAAGGTGTCGTGCGCCGAGGCCGAGTCCAGGATTCGGGCGAATTGCCGGCGGCACTGCGCCGCGTCGAGCTTCAGGCCGAGGGCAGACAGCTTGACGGAGATGTTCGAATCGGGATACTCCGCGGCGAGAGATTCGACCGCCCGGGTGTATTCGAAGACGGTTTCTTCGGTCTCCTCGGATCGCGTGAGGTCCTCGCCGAGCACGTCGAGAGTCGCCATGCATCCCTCGGCTCTCAACTGCCTCACGACCGCGAGCGCCTCCTCGAGGGTCTCGCCTGCGACATATCGCGACGAGAAAACTCGGACCAGGCGTTTTGGAACGAGGGGGAGCGTCCGGACGATCACGGAGTTCAAGGCCTTCACGCGCGTCCCTCCCGCCGGCCCTGCCACGAATTCCAGACCTCGTCGTCTCGCGTGGCGCGGGCGAAGCACCAGACTTCCACCGTGCTCGCGCCGGCGGCGAGGAGTGCGCTCGCGCACTCCCTCGCCGTGGCCGCGGAGGTGGCGACGTCGTCCACTAGAAGGATCCTGGAAGGCGCCGGGCCTTTCGCGGCGAAAGCTCCCCGGACATTGGCGGGGCGCAGGCGCGCCGGAAGCCCGCTTTGCCTGCGGGTCGCCCGCACCTTGACGAGCCTCCCGGCCGCGAACGGGCGTCCCAGAACGGCCGAGACCGAATGCGCGAGCAGCTCCGCCGGATGGTCGCGGCAAAGCCGGGAGAAACGGGTCGCCGGAACCGGAACGACTTCGTCGAAGGGATCCGGGCCCTGAAGTTCGGACATACGACGGGCGAAGTGCGCGGCGAGAAACGACGCGCCTCGGAATTTGAAGGCGATCAGGAGATCGCGGGCCACGCCGCGGTAGGGCGCCGCCGAGCGCAGCCGAAGAAACGGGGGAGGGTCGATCGTGCAGCGGCCGCAAATCCGGGCGTCCGGAGCGGGGAGAGGGTCATCGCACCGCGCGCATCCGGGCTCGGAACGGGGAAGCGCCCTCCAGCACGTGTCGCAGACGCCTCCCGCACGAACGCGCTCGACGGGTTGCGTTCCGCACGCCAGACAGGCGGAAGGAAAAAGAAGCGACGCGGTGAGGCGCAGGAGCGCTCCATGTTTTGCGGTCCGCGAACTGGGCTCCGCCTCCGTAGACATGGAAGGCGGATTGTAGCGCCGGGTCCGATCCGGGCCAGAAGTGTTCCGCGTCTCTTTTTTCGACGCGGTCGCGGCAACGGGCTTCCCGGATCCTCGCCGCGGCGGCGTTGCGGCTAAACTCCGCGTCGGAGGTGCCGATGTTCCAGCGAATCCGTATTCTGACGCTTGCGGCGAGCCTGCTGTCCTGCGGCCTGCCCGCGCTCGCGCAGACCTGGGGCCTCGGCGCCGCGCTCGGTACCGTGAACGACGTGTCCCACCGGTTTTCGCTCGAAGAATTCCGATCCCGAAATCTTTCGGTGTGGGGCGAGTTCGCTCTGGAAGACAAGGTCCAGCTTCGCGCGACCTGGGGATCGCTCAACACGACGGGAGCAAACTCGGGGCGTGTCGTCACGGACGGCGCCGGGGTCAACTTTCTTGCTCCGGAGCTCCACACCCGGATCGACTACGGGACGATCGGAGTCTCCTACGAGTTCTGGGAAGGCGACTACACGTCCGGCCTTTTTGCGGGCCTCGGGGGATACAGGATCCATCCCGGCGCCGCGCCCGCCGGATTCGACGCGTTCGCGGATTCCAGGGAGACCGTCCTCGGAGGCCATGTCGGCCTGGAAGGATCCCTGAGGGTCTGGAAGCGACTTTCCATCGTCGGCAGGCTGACCCTCCACGCGTTCAAATCCGGAACGTCGCGCGCCATCCTGACGGGGGATGGGGGAGTGATGTACAGGTTCTAGGCGCCAGGCGCCAGGCGCCAGGCGCCAGGCTGGGCTTGGGCGCCCCGCGGGAGGACGACGGGGCGCGGCGCTTTGCGGCCATGTCAGCCTCGAGCTCCTTGGTCCCCTCGGATCGCTTCGTGAACCCGTAACGCCTGACTCCGCACGGGCATCTCTGGCCCCTCACCGGTTGGCACTCTTGTTGCTTCGTCAGGGACAAGCTATGAGGAACAACCGAATCTCTCCCGCCGCCAAAGCCTCCCTACAACCGGATCGTGCGTTGAGCGCATCCATCCGGCCCCGTTTCTCCCCCATCTCTTAGGCAACCCACCTTTTAAGGCCAACCGGCCGATCCGTCCGGCGAAAGCCGGGCGGACGCCCGCCATTTTTAAAAAGGCTGTTGGCAAATTTCGATCATCGGCGGGGCGTCCGGATAGGGGGGCGCTTCGGCTGAAAACGGGCGCGGGCGCGTTCGAGGTCACTATCACCGATCCACGACCTGCTACTTCTTCTCCTTCTCCTTCTCCGGGTCCGCTTCGATGATCAGCGGGAGAAGAGTGGATTCTTTCTTCGACGAGAGGGAAATCTGGGTGCGTGTCCGCGTAACACCTTTGATTGAAAGAAGCCGCCTCTGGAGAAAGTCCGCAAGGGCGCCGGTGTCCGCGGCCTTGACTTTGAGGCGGTACGCGTATTCTCCGGCGAGGTAGTGGCACTCCTGGACGCCGAGCAGTTTCTCGAGGTCGTCGACGAACCCCCTCTCAAACCGCGGGTGTTCCAGGGCGACGTCCACGTAAGCGGTTAGGGGGAACCCCATCTTTTCGTGATCGAGCAGCGCGACGAAGCCTTTGATCATCCCGTGGCGCTCCATTTTCTTGATGCGCTCGTTCACGGAAGGCGTCGTCAGGCCCACGGCGCCCGCGATTTTGGCTTGCGACAGCTTGCCGTTTCGCTGGAGCATGTCCAGAATCCGGAGGTCAATGTCGTCGATGGTCATGTCTCCCTCGCGGTGCCTCACCTTATAAGATTAGAGGCATATCCGGGTAGCGCCTAATAATATTAGACCGCAAGCGGCTGTCAATAGGAGATTTCGGGGCTCGTTATAATCTCGGAAACCCATGAAAAAACGCGACTATTACGAGGTCCTGGGGGTCTCCCGGGAAGCTTCCGAGGCAGACATCAAAAAGGCCTATCGCCGGCTGGCCCGCAAGCTCCATCCGGACGTCAACCCGGGGGACAAGAACGCCCAGAAGAAGTTCCAGGAGGTCCAGGAGGCCTACGACGTCCTTCGGGAGCAGGACAAAAGGCGGGCCTACGACCGGTTCGGACACGCCGGCCCGTCGGGGGGATTCGATCCGGGGACGCCACGGCAGGACCCGCGGGGAGGATCGCGTCCCCCCGCGGGAGGAGGCTCTCCGTTCGAGAGCTTTCAGTTCGATCCCGCGGATCTTGGGGACATTTTCGGAAATCTCTTCGGTGGCGGCGCGAGGGGACGCGTGCGCGAGCAGGGCGAAGACGGCTCCGGAAGCATCGAAATCCCGTTCCGCGACGCGATCCTCGGAGGGTTCGCGTCCCTCTCGATCCGGCGGGAAAAGGAATGCGCGCGCTGCGAGGGGAAGGGCCGGCTGGGCCGGGAGATCTGCCCAATCTGCCGCGGATCCGGTCGCGTCGCGGAGGCGGAAACGGTCAAGATCCGGATCCCGGAGGGGACCGAGAACGGGGGAACCATCCGGATTCCGGGCAAGGGATCGGAGGGCTCGCGCGGCGGACCGGCTGGAGACCTGTACGTGACAGTGCGCGTGGCGGCCCACCCCTATTTCGAACGCCTGGGAAACGACATCCACGGGATTCTCCCGGTCACGGTGAAGGAGGCTTACGCGGGCGCCGAGATCGACGTCCCGACCGTGCACGGATTGCGGCGCGCCAGGATTCCCGCGGGATCACAGGGACGGCAGAAGTTCCGCCTCCGCGGGCAGGGCGCCAAGAACCCCCGGACGGGTCAGACGGGGGACCACATTTATACGATCCGCATCATGCTCCCGCGGACGGAGACACCGGCGGGGATAGACGCGGCCACACTCCTGGATTCGCTTTATGAGAAGCCGGTTCGGGCGGATCTGCCGAAGGGGCTTTAGCTATCTGGGCGCTGGGCGAAAGGCGAAAGGCGGATAGCGGGGAGCGGGGAGCGGGGAGCGGGCTAATTCTTGGTCGCCATCTCCTGCACGAGCTGCATCGCCTTTTCCACCGACATCGCTTCCGTGACCGCGATCGCCCTCGGCGCGGACCATTTGCCGGAGACGACGTCGTAACGGATGAACTTGACCGATTTTTCCTGCGACCAGATCAAGGTCGGGTTGTAGGTCGGGCCCACGATGGTCAGGACCGGGCTCGACACCTCTGACGGAAGATTCATGGCGACCGGCCCCTGCATCGTGATGCCCACGACGGGGATCCGGCGGCGCAGAGAGGTCTTCATGCTGGGCCCCGCCGTCCCGAGATCCGTCGGGAAAGCGATGCGGGCCACGTACTGCCGCTTGGAGGCGAGATCAGCAAAGCTGGCCAGGATCGCGCCTCCGGGCCCTTCGAGCTGAAGGCTCGGATACAGGTAAGCGCCGGAAGGGACCTCGTCGTACGAGGTGGGAGCTCCGCCGCCCCCGACCATCGACGGCAGATCGTAGACCGGGACGTCGTTTGCGCTCGTGTCCTCGTCGAGAAAGATCGGCGCATAACGCGCCTGCGCGTATTGCGACTCTTCCCACCAGATCACCGAGAGGAGGGAGCGTGTCTTCCACGCGTCCTTGCCATTCTCGTCGATCCAGTGCACGACCTGATGCGACAGGAGCATCCTGGGGTTGTAGGCATGGGCGAAGCCGAGGTTCGGGAGAAGATCGAGTTGCTTCCAGACGCCCTGCTTGAAAACGCCCAGATGGAGGACGTTCAAGACGGAGAGCTCTTCCTTCCAGAGGAGGACCAGGGAAGCACTCTGCTCGTCGAACCCGAGGTCGAGATTCAGCTTGGGGTTGTGGGATGTGGTGTTCGGAATGACCCCGAGCGCGCGCTTGCCGTCCTGCGCCAGCGAAGTCCACTCGATCAGGTTGTCGTCCGGTCGAATCCCGGGGCCGGACACCGCCAGGTCCCCGGCGGTTCCGGAACGGACCGTATAGACGGTGCCGTCCGGCGCGAGGAGCGATTTCTCCTCAGCCCGCGCGCCGGCCGACGCAAAAAGCAGCGCCGTGGCGAGCAGGGAGGCGGCCGTCCAGCGCGGGCGGTTCATGTCAGGCTCTCAAATTGATGACTTCCATCAGGCTGATCTGACGGAGGTAATGCTTCAACGCGGGGAAGCTCGGGTAGAAGCTCGCGAGCGCCTCGTAGTGCTCGTCCGCCTGCGACTCGCGCCCCATCTCGGAGTAGGTTTCGGCCAACAGGTAATGGGAATTCTTGACGACGTCGTCGCGGCCGAATTCCTTACCGAGACCGAGCGCCCGGATTCCCCAGCTCTCCGCGTCGTCCAGCCGATTCCGTTTGACGTGCGCGAAACAGAGATCGAGCGAGGGGTAATCCATCGCCTGGCGCGCGCCGAGCCGGTCGAGGACGGAGAGGGACCGTTCGACGAGCGGCACTCCCACGTCCATCCGGTCGAGCGCGATGTGGCAGTAGCCGAGATTGTCCGCCGCGACGGCGGCCTGACGGGAAAGGCTTTCGCCCTCCGACTCGAGCCGCTCGAGCGCCTCCTCGAAGAGACTCCGGGCCGCCTCGAAACGGCTCTCGTGGAGCTCCAGGCTGGCCAGCAGATTCAACGAGGTTCCCGTGAGCTCCTCGTCCCCGAGGTCGCGGGCCTTGGCGAGCGCGGTCTGCGCGTAGAAGCGGGCTTTCGAATACTCGCCCCGCGCCTCGTGGGCGTTGGCGGAAACGTACGCCGCGAGGACGCCGTTGTAGCTCGACGGATTGCGCAGCAGCACTTCCTTCAGACGCGACAGGTCGAAATCCTGCCTGTCCATCTCGATAAGCGTGGTCGCGCGGTTGCAGGTGAAGAGGTCCTCGAGGTCGCGATCCTTCCAGGAGCGCGCCAGGGACAGCGCGTCGTCGTAGAGCGTGAGCGCGCGCTCGTAGTCGCCGGCCCAGATCGCCTCGCGGGCGGTCTTCCGGAGAAACTCGAGATGCTTTCGGCGCTCGCTCATGAATTTTTCAGGCTTACGAATTGTCCGACTCGCGAATCGTCAGAGACGATCCAATCATTGTCCGGGTTGAGTCTCTCAAACTCAAGACCTATCTTCCGGATCGCCCGCCGCGGGCTCCGATCTGCCCGGTTCTTCCTTTTCCTGCTGCTGAAGCATCTTTTTGAAGCGGACGAAGTCGCGGACCTCGCGCTGCGCCTCGCCTGAGAGGGTCTCGAAATCGGAAACGAGCTCGCGCGCCTCGGCCTCGGCCGCCGCCTCGGTCTCCCCGAAAAACTCGCCCATTTTCAGGTCGAAAACCTGGAGGATCTTGAAAAGGGTGTCCAGACCGACCTTGTATTCGCCCTGCTCCATCCGGGACAGATCCGACTGGGCGACGCCGATCTTCTCGGAGAGCTCGGTCTGCGTCAGCCGGCGGCCCTTGCGGAGCTCGCGGATCCGCGAACCCACCAGGTGAATCTTTCGCGGCGACAGCGGGGAAGACATGAAAAAGGACCTTTGCCTCGTGGCTGGTTGCGATGTCGCCTGGTTGGATTCTTGTGTCGATTGAGAACAGCGCCGACGAATCGATCCAGAAGCTCGATTCTAAAGCGGGAGTGAACCATGACCATGGAAGCGGGAGGCTGAAAGGAGATGCTATTGCAACATAGGCGTCTGTCACTATAATCTCCCTCCCTCTCGGCATGTCAAGCGACAAACCCCTCTCCGCCCGGCTTTTCCTGCTCAAGGAGATGGTGGTCCGCGACCTGCGGTCCCGCTACGCCGGCTCCGGCCTGGGCGTGCTCTGGGCCTTCGCGCTGCCCGTGCTCTGGATGTTGCTGTATACGGCGGTTTTCGCCGTCATCCTCCGGGCGCCTGTCGAGAGGGGGTATGCCAGTTTTCCCGAGTTCCTGATGGCGGGGCTGCTCCCCTGGATGGCGATTTCCGAGGGGATCTCCCGGTCCGCCTCGGCCCTGACCGACAACGCGGCGATGGTCAAGAAGACGGTGTTCCCGATCGAGACCCTGATTCTGTCCGTCATCCTGGCGGCGGTCGTCAACGAGGTGATCGGATTTCTCGTCTACGCGGTTTACGTCGCCCTGGTCGGGCATTTCTCCCTGTTCTGGACGCTGCTGGCCATACCGGCCCTCGTACTGCAGGTCCTGCTGACGTTCGGGGTCGGCTGCCTGGCGGCAACGGTCACGACCTTTCTGCGGGACGCGGCCCAGGCGATCTCGATCGGGCTCACGGTCGTGTTCTGGGCGACGCCGATCGTCTACCCGGCCGCCCTGGTGCCCGACAGGTTCCGGCCGATCCTGGCGGCGAATCCCCTCACGCACCTGACGGAGTGGTATCGCCGGGCGTTCACCCTGCACGTGTTTCCCGATCCCGGGTCCGCGCTCTACCTGGTCGTGTTCGCGGCCGCCGCCGCCGCGATCGGGGGAACTCTCTTCTTCCGGGCGCGTCCCCATTTCGCCGATCTGATTTGATTTTCATCGGAACAGGTGGCGCTGCCGCCGGGTTTCCGACTCGTCAACCAAACCCAACCGAGGAGATAGCGTGACAAAGAATCTTCAAGCTCTTGCCGCTCCGGCCGCCGTGCTCGTCCTTGCCGGAGTCTGGGCGTGCTCCACTTCCTCGACCGCTCCCAGTGGCCGTGCAGACGAACGCGTCTCCGTGACCCCCACCCCCAGCGCGATGAGGCGGACTAATCCCAACGTCGTCGAAGAGGACGAAACACACTTCATCGAACGCTTTCCGAAAAAGGACTACATCCGGCTCGATGAGCGACACATCAAGAACCCGATTCTTGCCACGCCAGTCGAGTTTTATCGTGAAGACGAGAACTTCTATTATGTCTGGACGACCAAGCGTTTACCCGAAGAGATTGAGGCGGCCCAGCGTCGCAGGTCCGGCTTGCCGGCGACGACTCCTCATCCGACCCGAACACCTGTCGTGCCCTTGGCGGATTTCGAGGATCTCGTCGCTCCTAGCGGCCCGTCGAATCTTGCTTTTCAGTTGATGTCCGATTCGGGACTTCCACGGGAAGGTCTTTGGCGCGCTAGTTTTGTCATGGCCGACATGAACGGAGACGGTATTCTCGATATCGTCGCCCCGCCGGCCCGCCTGGGCGGAGATGGAAAGCCGCACATCTGGCTGGGAGATGCGAGCGGTCACTTCGCGGCATGGCCGCTCACCTTCACCGAAGCGGGAGAACCTCGTCCCGACCTCGCCGTCGAATACGGTGGAATCGCCGCGGGAGACATCGACGGGGATGGCTTTGTCGATTTCGTGACGGCGTCGCATAACGGGGGCGTCGTCTCATTCTTTGGGGACGGCAAAGGGGGGTTCGTCGTCTCTCGAGCCGGCCTTCCGCAACGAGGGTTTTCCAGCCAGGGGATAGCTCTTTTGGACGTCAATGGGGATGGGAGGCTGGACATCGTCGCATCCCGCGACAGCCCGGACGAGCACCCGGAGAGCGACGTGAATCAGGTGCGGACGTACCTCTATCGGTCGCCCCGCAGCTGGGAATTCCGAAACCGGAGTCTCCCGGGAGCGGCTTACTCGTACTCGATGAGTCCTTGGGATTACGACAAAGATGGGAAGACGGATCTTCTGACCGGGAGTCACGTGTTCGCCGCACCCTTCCTGCTGTGGAAAAACGCTGGAAAGGGGGAATTCACTCCTATCTTCTCTCCTGAGCTCGAGTCCCTGTCCTTTCATTTCGCAACGCGGCCGGGCACGTTCGGTCGGGAGAAACTGCCGGCATTCGTGGACGCCTATAGCAAATTCATGCAGGAACCCCTTCGGACGGCGGTGGGCGTGAACGTGTACTCGATCAAGGGAGACGTCTGGTCAGTCCATCGAATTTTTCGCAGGAAAAGCGGGAATCCCTTCATGTACGCCGTCGCGATGGGCGACCTCAATGGCGACGGCCTGGACGACATCGTTTTCCCTGACAGCGAGCTGAAAAAGATCCGCATCTTCTTGCAAACGACCGCGGGCCAGTTTCGAGAGATACCGGCCGCCAACGAACCGGCGATTGATTCACCGGCTCAATGCGTTCGGATAGCCGATGTCAACGGCGACGGACGCCCCGATCTGGTCGTCGCCAAGACCATCGCCTCATCCTCACCTTCGGATCCAGGCGGCTGGTCGATCTACCTGAATCGCCGGTAGGACACCTGTCCTAAGGGTCAGAGGGCGTTGAATTTGCACGCCTTTCATGATTCCAAAGCATATTTTCGCCTTTTCCGCTTGACTCACCGGCGGTTAGGGGCGAATATGCCGTCACAGCTCATCAAAAGTCCAAGCTCTTGATCATTTTTCACGACGAAAGCTTTGCCTGACAAAAAAAAATAACGGGAGGTGATGGGATAGAGACGAGGAAGTCTCAATCGCGTGTGTTCAATTCAGCAGTTTAACCGTAACGAGGAGATCTCAATAATGAAGAAGACTTTTGTGACGTGCATGGTGCTCGTTGCTCTGTTCGCGGTTGCGAACAGCGCGAGTGCCGTCACGTGTACCGTCGATCAGCGGCCGGCGGCGACGTTGCTCGTTCCCTGGTTCCAGGTGACGTTCAACCCCGACGGTTCGCCACAGACCGCGACCAGTCCATCTCTCCAGCCCGCGCTGGACACCATCGTGACGATCGGAAACGCCTCCTCGGCGCCGACGATCGCCCACGTCTCGGTGTTCAACGAGCGGTCCGTTCTCGTTCTCGACTTCAACGTCGCGCTGACCGGTTTTGACATTCAGGCGATGCGGATGTCCGAGATCCTGCGCGGCAACCTCCCGTCTACCCCGATCACGACCAGCCACGTCTCCGCGGCCGGTGACGTGTGCCAGCGCAATTCGGCGGCCGCGGTCTACCCGAACCCGTCGGGATTCCTGCGTGTGCGCCCCAACTTCCCGACGACGACCCAGGACAACACCCTGGCAACCGCTCTCTATCCGATTCCGGCATTCCAGCAGGGTGGTCAGTTCCAGCTCGACACTCTCGATTCTCTCGACGCGACTCCGGATTCCCTGGGCTGCACGGCGACGCCTGACGACGTGATCAGCGGCCTGATTCATGGCTACATCACGATCGACATGGCGAACTACTGCAACCTGTCGAATCCGTCCGATGCTCGCTACTATTCGTTCGACGCGATCGGGATGGAAAACAATCTCTGGGGCGAGGTGATCTACACCTCTTCGACCGGCATTCCAACCTACGGCTCGTCGACCGTGAACATCGAAGCAGATCGTTCATTTTCTAACCTCGCGAACGGCGGTCAGTTCGACCAGACGACGACCTCGCGCACTCGGACGTTCTATGCCCGGTACTGGGATCCGAGCACCGAGACCTTCTGCGCGAACTGCACAGGCACTCTCCCGAGTGGCACGAATCTGGCGCTGAATGCTCCCTGGGATCAGGGATTCGGCGACGAGCGTGAGCCGCTGGGTCTGAAGTATGCCGCTCGCTATTTCGAAGGAGCTGGCATTACGTCAAACTGGATCGTGTGGCGCAGCTCAGCGTCGGTCCTGCTCGACTTGACGGGCACGCAGACGTCGAGAGCCACAGCCGCTTGCACGGCGGTTGAGCCCACCCCGTCGATCATCTTCTTCGACGAAGACGAGAACACGGTCACGATTGCCCAGGGTCCCGTCCCGTCTCCTCCTCCGTCTACTCCGCCGGCAATCAACATCCCGCTTGAAACTCAGCAGATCCGTCCTTCCGCCTTCCCCCGCCCCTCGGGTGCGATCGCCGGATGGGCCTCCCTCGAGTTCCGGAACTTGAGCCAGGGAACGGTTCTGGATCAGGCATGGATGACGTACAGCTTCCAGGGTCCCTCGGCGTTCTTGACTGCGTCGGCTCCCGCGACGCAGCTCGATCCGTCGACTTGTAACCCGCTTGGCGTTCCGATCGGAGCGTTCCCGGGCGGCGTTAACGGTCCAGTCGCGCCGAAAATCCCTGGCGGGATCGACGGTTCTTCCAATAGCGGTCCTGCGGGGACTGGTCCCGTACAGTAATCTCAGGTGTTTTTTCGTGGGCGGGACATGGGTCCCGCCCACTCTTTCTTCCGGTGTCTGTCGTAACATTCCGTGACGAAACTCACCGCATTCGCGCTTCCTTCGTCGTTAGGCGCTCGAAGAGAGTCCGAAAACGGTAAGGCGAGAATGATCTGACGCTCGACGAAATATCCTTTCCGGAGGTCCTGCTTGGCACATTCTCGAAGTCGCCCGCTCCCATCGGTCGTCGTTCCCGGCCTTCTTTTTGTTCTGTCCGTCCTGTTCGGGGCGGTAGACGCAAAGGGTTCGTGCCCCGCCAACCCCCTTTTGAGCGAGGCTCAGCAATACAACCCGCCTTTTACCAGCCCCTACTATCTGGTATCGACGGCCGGCAACGACCGATATTTCTACGGAGCGACCCAGTGGGGATTCGTGCGCGCAGACCTTTCCAACCCGTCTTCCCCCGGGCCTGTCCTTCTGCTTCAAATCGGAAGACAATTCGTACCCGAAGACAACGGTGGGCTCATTCCCATGATCTGCGATTGCTATCAGGGTGCCTCAACGATGGCTGTCGCCGAGGGTCCTGATGGTTCCTCCCGAATGATCTCAGACTGGCGGGCGCCGTCTCCGGGTGTCCTGAAGGGAATGTTGGGACAGACGGCCGGCGCAGGGCCCCCGGAATTCGGCGCCCAACTCGGAGTGGATCTGGTTAACCTCGGAACCTCTGTCGCCGCGCTCTATGTCCCCGCCGCAGGCAAGTATTTCGGATACTTTCCATCAGTATCCGGCGTTCAAATCGTCGATGTAACAAACCCGAGCGGAAACACATCACCGTCGTCCGGGACAAATCCCCTGGGGTCATTTCCATGGTCGGGTGTCGGCATCCTGAGGGGGGGCTCGGTATCTGTCGCGGGAATTCAGAAGCAACTTCTTGTCGCGTCGATGGCCGGCACTCTCCGTGTCGCTGAAGTTGGTGCGAATGGGATGCCGTCAGAAACGGCGAGCATCGTCACGAGCCCACAGGGTCCCAATTCTTTGTATGTATCGAACGTGAATGGCAAGGCGTATGTCTTTTCGGCGGACAACAGCCGCGGCCTGAATGTGTACGAATATACCGGTAGCGCTCTGAATTTTGCCGGCAATATCCCAGGGTATTTCAACACTGTCGTTGTCAAGTCGAATCCAGGTGGCAACTTCCCCGCATTATTTCTCCATCGCGCGGGCGCCGGCCCGGCAAATTCGATCGAAATTTACGATACAAAGTGGCTCGAAAGTGGCTTGCCGACTCTCGCATTCTCGTTGCCACACCAGCAATTTTTCGGAAACGCGGTCGAGGCTGTCGTCACGGGGAGCGGCTCTCAGATCGTCGCTCATATTTATCGGGTTGCGGGCACTCCAAACCCCAACATAAACAGAGAGCCGCTTCTTGTTACGGACAATGTTGATATCTCATGCATTGCTGCAGATACGACGAGCCGGCCGATTGCGTCCGCGACCTTTACGAACGTCTCGGCGGCGACCCGCACTGGTGCGGAGAAGACAGTAAATTACTACGGCGATCGCGTGACGCTGTCTGACAGATCGTCGACGGGGGTTCCCATCACCCGCGTCGACTGGGATCTGAATAACTCCGGATCCGGATTCGCCGTCGACATGACTGGCACGGCAACGTCGCTCTCGAACATCATCTTCCCCTGCGATCCGGCGACCGGAGGAAACGTCGCGACCGGAGCAAATTGTGCGACGAGCCTAGGGCTGTCGAGCGATCCCGGTCCACAGAGCTTCCTCTTCGCCGAGCAGAGCGCGAACCAGAACGGGACGAGCGCGACGCCTTTCTACTCGGCCCGGATTCCCTTCGTGATGCCTTCCATCGGCGTCAGCGGATTTTCCGGCGGGGTGCTGCGCGTCTTAACCGGCGGCAGCGCGGACGCGACGCCGACCTCGGGCAACACCTCGGACGCCACCTTCCAGTGGACATTCACCGGGGGATCGGGAGGAACGCCCGCGGGCATCACCGTGCCGGTTCCCTCCGGGGCGACTGGTTTTTCGCTGACCGTCACCTGGAAGGGTGGCTACGCCAGGACCGTGTCCGGCTCCGTCGTGCAGACGGACCTCGTTCCCGCGTTCACGATGCTGCCGAATCCGGCGGTCAAAAACGGGCAGATCACGCTGACGAACACGATGCAGAAGGCCGCGTCGACGAATCTCACGAGTGTCGATTACAGCGTCGTCAACGGAAGCTGCCCCGGAACTCCGAACTTCACGGGCACTCTCGGGACGGGGTTTCTCTCCCCGGGCACGGCGTCGATCACCGCCCCGGCGGTTGAGGGCAGCTACTGCGTCACGCTTCGCTTCAATTACACTCCGGCCGCCGGCGCGCCGACCAACCAGACGGTCGCGAATCTTCTGACCGTCATCGTGCAGACGATTCCGTTGAGCGTGTCCGTGTCCGGGCCCGCGACGGGAACCGTCGGGACCGCGATGTCCTTCACGGCCGGCCCGACCGGCGGAACCGGGACCGGCTACACCTTCGCGTGGGATTGCAATTACTCCCCCTTCTCCGGCGGCAACTTCTCGGCGGGGAGCGCTTCGCAGAGCTGCACCTACAACGCGAACGGGAGCTACACGCCGGCGGTACGGGTCACCGATTCCGGCAGCAACATCGCGACCGGGTTCGGGTTCGTGACGGTCACCGGGGGACCCACCGGAGGCACGCTCGCGGCCAGCATCTTCGGAGCGACGACGGGCTCGACCGGCAGCCCCATCAGCTTCCAGGCGACCGCTTCCGGCGGGACGGGCAATTACAGCTACGCCTGGGCCTGCGACTACACGATCCTGGGAGGGCCGGGGCAGTTCACCGCGGGGTCGAACCAGACGTCCTGCACGTTCTCTTCGAACGGAACGAAAAACGTCGCCGTCCGGGTCAACGACGGGACGAGCCAGATCATCGTTCAATACTCGGTGACCATCGGCGGCTCGGGCGGCCCCGGGCCGAACGGTCTGGCGGTCTCGATCGCCGGGCCCGCGACGGGATCCGGTGGCGCGAACCTGGTGTACACCGCGACCGCGACCGGCGGGACCGCGCCGTACGGCTACGCCTGGGCCTGCGACTACAACTCCCTTGCGGGCTCCGGCCAGTTCACCGCCGGGACATCGTCGAACACATGCGTGTTCACGGGCAACACGGCGCATGTCATCGGCGTCCGGGTCACGGACACGGCCAGCGGCTCCGTCACGAACACCTTCACGACGACGATCTCGGGCCCGGGGCTCCCGGTAACGGGCTTCACAGTCACGGGCGCCGGCGCGACGCAGTCGGGGACCACATACACCGTCGGTCTCAACCAGCCGGTGACCTTCACGGCGGCCGAGACGAACGCGAGCCAGTATGCGTGGACGTTCGGCGACGCGACTTTTGCCGTCGCGCCCACCGCGCGCACCGTCACGAAAACGTACTCCATCAAGGGCACGTACCAGGCGGGGCTCGACGTCACCGGGAACGGAACGCAGACGGTGGGCATCAACTCGACGAGGTTCTCGGTCGTGGTGGTGACACCCCCTCCCTCCGGAACTTTCACGCTCTCCGGGGCGCAGGGGAATTCCGAAGGTACGGTCTTCACGGCGAACATCGGCGACGAAATCACGCTGACCGCGTCGGAGACCCACGCGCTCTCCTGGGGCTGGATCTTCGGAGATGGCACGAACGGGGCATCGCCGGCAGCCGGCGTCCCCGTGAAGCACCGATACGCCACTGCCGGCACTTACATCGCGAAGCTGCTCGTGACCGGCGATGAGACGAACACGACCGGTCTCGTGATCTCGACATTCACGATCAACGTGGTTTCCTGCGCGCCGAACGCCACGACCCTCTGTCTGAACGACAACCGGTTCAAGGCGACGGTCGAGTGGAGCGTGCCGCCACAGTCGAAGACCGGCAGCGGCGCCGGTGTGGCGCTGACGGCAGACACCGGGTACTACTGGTTTTTCAGCCCGGCGAACATCGAGCTCGTGCTGAAGGTCGTGGACGGGCGCACGTTCAACGGAAAGTTCTGGGTGTTCTACGGGGCTCTTTCAAACGTCGAATACACGATCACGATCAAGGACACCAAAACGGGCGCGGTCAAGAGCTACCGCAACCCCTATGGCACGACCGCCAGCATCGCGGACGTGAACGCATTTGACGGAGGAGCTGCGGCGACGACGGAGGGCAAGCTTGTCCAGGCCGTCTCGGCGATCACCGTCTCCTGTACGCCCTCTCCCGTCGCACTCGGACAGCAGGTGACGTGCACCGCGTCTCCGGCCGGCACTTATGCCTGGCTCTGGGGCGATGAGGCGAAGTTTCCGTCGCCTTACGCACCCGGACCCAATCCGAACACGCATACGTACACGAGCGCAGGTCCGAAATCCGTCACCGCAACGAGCGACAACGGGGTCACGACGGGATCCGTCGGACTGGCGGTCCTCGCGACGGTCCCCGGCGGACTGGCCGCCGCGATCACGGGACCGGCCACCGGGTCGGCCGGATCCTCCCTCTCTTTTACCGGCACGGCGACCGGCGGGACGGCGCCCTACACGTTTGCGTGGAGCTGCGACTACAACGCGGCCAGCCCGACCTTCACGACGGGGAGCCTGCAGAACTCCTGCACCTTCGCTACGGCCGGCAGCCACATCGTGGGCCTGCGGGTCACCGACTCGGCCACGCCCGCGGGGACGTCGATCTCGACGGCGACGGTCTCCGTTTCGCCCCCGGCCGGCCCGGGGCTGCCCTCGGCTCTCTACACCGTCACGGGAGCGCAGTTGAACACCGCGAGCGGGCGGTACGAGGCGGAGGTCGGCTCCGAGATCACCTTCAGCGCCAACGAAGCGAACGCCTCGAAGTGGGCGTGGACGTTCGGCGACGGGGGCAGTGGGGACGGTGCCGTCGCGCGCCACACCTACCAGCAGGGCGGCAACTACGACGGCCAGCTGATCGTCACGGCCGACGGGACGAAGACCGTCGGGCTCTCCATGGGGACGATCCCGATCTCGATTCTTCCCTGCGCCGCGGACGGCAAGACGCTGTGCTTGAACGGCGGCCGGTTCAAGGTGCGGGTCGACTGGAAATCCGAGACGACGAGCGGCTTCGGTACGGCCGTGCCCGTCACTGCCGATACCGGGGAGTTCTGGTTCCTGTCCAGCAACAACATCGAGCTCGTCCTGAAGGTCGTCGACGGCACGAGCTTCAACGGGCACTTCTGGGTGTTCTACGGGGCACTGTCGGATCTCGAGTACACGATCACCGTGACGGACACGACGACAAAAACGGTCAAGACCTACCACAATCCCCTGCATACGACGGCGAGCGTCGCGGATGTCAACGCGTTCTGAAGAGGCTTCGGCTTCGGCTTTCGGAAAGGGTCCTGGTTCGCACCAGGGCCTTTTTTTTTGGCCTGCGCGGCTGGCGGCGACGCGCGCCCCGCGCCGGACGTATGAAACATCTGAGAGAACGCTCCTGAGGCTAGAATGGCTCGAATGTTGCGGAGATCAAGCAGCCTACGATGAGCCCGTCACCCCGATTCGAGCGCGGTCATCCCACGGCGCTGTTGGACGCGGAACTCGAATCCCCGTTCCTGCACGACCGCGGGACCGTTGTCTATAACCCGCTCACCGGGGCCTCGCTCCCGAAAGACGGGGAAGGCTTTCGCGCGCTCTCCCGCATGAGGCAGGGGCTGTCTCCCGGAGTCGACGCGGCAGTGCTCGACCATCTCCGCGCGGCGCGGTTTTTGATCGAGGATGTGGATCGGGAGGCGAGGCGGTCGCACCTGCTTTTTCTGTCTCTCGAGACCTGCACCGTGTGCAACCACCGCTGCCCCTTCTGTCCGGTTTCAGTGGACCCCCGCGAGCGGGAGGTCATGTCGACCGAACTGTTCGAGTCGATCGTCGACCAGGCGGCGGCGATTGGCGGCAGCGATCTCGTGGTCTTTCTCTCGAACTACAACGAGCCGACCGTCGATCCTCTCTTCGAGGACCGCTGCCGGTATCTCTTCGCGCGAAAACTGCCGGTGTCGATTCTGACGAATGCTTCCCAGTTCACGCCGGACCGCGCGGATCGGCTCGAAGCCATGGGCCGTTTCCGCTACATCGGCATCAATCTCCCGACGCTCGATTCGGAGCGCTACCGGCTGCTGCACGGGACCCGGGATCTGGCCCGGGTGCTCGCAAACGTCGATGCCCTGCGCGCGCGGGCGATCTCGGAGGAGACCGCGATCGTCGTGCTCGGGGAGGAGGACGACGTCCACCGCGAGGACGTGGCCCGCATCCGCGCGCGGTTCGAGCCGCGCGGGTGGGAGGTCAAGCCTTTCCGCATCCGGAGCCGTCCCGCCAGCGGAACGTTCGTTCCCGAGCCGCCCCCGAAGAGGAAGCTGCGCGGCTGCGAGCTCATGGGCTCGCGGCCCTTCGAACACCTTCACGTCACGGCGACGGGAAGAGCGGTGCTCTGCTGCCAGGACTATTACGAGCGACTCACCGTCGGCGACCTCAAAACACAGACGGTTGCCGAAATTCTGGGAGGGGACGCGATGGCGCGCCTGCGGCGCTGGACGTACGGAGTCGAGGAAGCGCCCGCGGACTTTCTCTGCCGGCGCTGCGAGTTCGCCGTCGGCGAGTGAGAGGGAACTCGAAGCCGAACGCCGGCGACGGCACCGCCGGCGCCACCCGGCCCGCCGTACAGGCCCGGGATCTCTCCAAGATTTACCGCCTTTACGCCAATCCGGGCGACCGCCTGCGCGAGGTCCTCCTGAGGACCCCGCGCCACCGCGAATTTCAGGCGCTGTCGGGCGTTTCGTTCGACCTGCCCGCCGGCCGGGCCCTCGGGCTGATCGGGGAAAACGGCGCCGGGAAATCGACGCTCTTGAAGATTGTCGCCGGCACGACGGCGCCCACGTCGGGAACCGTCGAGCGGCGCGGCGTCGTCGCGTCCATCCTGGAGCTCGGAATGGGATTTCACCCCGAGTTCACGGGACGCGAAAACGCCCGGATGAATGCGGTCCTGTTGGGCCTGACCGGGCCGGAGATCCGCAAACGACTTCCCGAGATCCGCGACTTCGCCGAGCTCGGGGAGTTCTTTGACCGCCCGGTGCGGACCTACTCGTCGGGGATGGGGCTCCGGCTGGCGTTCGCGGTCGCCACCCATGCGAACGCGGACGTTCTCATCGTCGACGAAGCGCTGGCGGTCGGGGACGGGTATTTCCAGAAGAAGTCGATCGACCGCATCACGGAATTTCAGCAGAGGGGAGGCACGCTCCTCTTCTGTTCGCACGCGCTTTACTACATCGCCCTCCTGTGCGACGAGGCGATCTGGCTGAAGAACGGCGGCGTCGCGGCGCAGGGGCCTTCGTCCGAGGTTGTCCGGCAGTACGAGCGTTTCCTCCAGGAGAAGGAGCGGCGCCTCGACGCTTCGCCGACGATGTCGGAGCCGGCGAACACGAACGGCCGGCGCCCCGCGCGCCTGACGGAAGTTCGCGTGCACGACGGCTCCGGCTATTCGCGGTCGGAGTTCGCGGCGGGGGAAACCGTGGCCGTCGACATCGAGTTCGAAACAACCGACCCCTCCCTGGCGTTTCACGTGCGCGTCGGCGCGGACCGGGAGGATGGCGTCCAGGCTTTCGCGGTGGACACCCGCGGCGAGCCGTGGGCGCCGTTGACGGGCCGATCCCGGTACAGCGTGAAGCTTCTCCTTCCCGAGCTGCCCATCGCGCAGGGCGAGTTCCGGCTGTACGTCTTTCTGGGGGACGAGACCGCGCTCCATCTGCACGATTTGAAGATCCTGCGCCCCGGGTTTTCTGTCGTGGCACCGGAATACTCCGTGGGACTTCTCCGGCCGCCGCACGTCTGGTCGATCGAGCAGGAAGGCGCGGCCGGCCGGCGGCCGGCCGGTCTCTCGGCCGCCGCCCGGCGTTGACGACGGGGCTCGCCTTCCTCGGGTCTGGCGACCTTCCCG
This sequence comes from Thermoanaerobaculia bacterium, assembly GCA_038253555.1. GTDB lineage: Bacteria > Acidobacteriota > Thermoanaerobaculia > UBA5066 > Gp7-AA6 > JALYUA01. Next base: position 28,980 of record JBBSGZ010000011.1, on the reverse strand, counting down.
ACTACGGGCATCGTTTCTCCCGGCTGCGCTGGCGGCGCGCCGTGGCCGCCGATCGCGAGGCGAACGTGGACCCCCTGGAGGTTGCGGATCGAGCGTTCGCGGGAGCGGAGCTGTGGGCCCTGGTGCTCGTCCCCGCCGCCGTCCCCGCCGGCCCGTTTTCGTTCGCGGCAGTCCCTCGCGGTGTGCCCGCGCTGGCGGGACGGCTCGCGCCGCGCGAGGGATCGGCCGCCTCGCATACGCTGAGGGAGCTCGAGAGCGCGGAGCCTCGACGAAGCGCCGTTCCCGGAGAGGCGCCGCTGCTGGCGTTCCGGCTCGAGGCGTGCGCTCCCCGCGCGGGGGAGTCGGTCGAGAGGTTCGCCGTCAGGCTCGCGGCCGATCCGCGAGCGGTGCCTCTCGAGGACTTCGCCGCCCTGGTTCCCGACGACCCTTCGGAGCGCGCGCGGCCCGAATTGATCGAGCGTGTCCCGCCGGGGATCCGGCGGCTGGCGGACGTGGGCTGCGGCGCCGGAGCCACGGGCGCGGCTCTCAAGAGAAACGATCCGGGGCTCGAGGTCACCGGGATCGAACGCGACGCGCTCGCGGCCGGCCGCGCACGGCCGCGCCTCGACCGGGTGATTTCCGGCGACGCTGGCGAGGTGCTGTTCGAGCTCGGTCGGAGGGGCGAGCGCTTCGACGCGTTCCTTTTCGGCGACTTTCTCGAACACACGGGCGATCCCATCGCCGTCCTGACGGCTGCCCGATCCGCCGCGGCGCCTGGAGCCCGTCTGGTGGCGAGTGTCCCGAACGCCGGGCACCTCTCGGTCATTCGCGACCTGGTTCTTGGCCGCTTCGACCCGGCCCCTGCGGGACTCCTGGACGCGGGTCATCTGCGCTGGTTCACTCGCTCCTTTCTGGCCGAGTGTCTCGAAGAAGCAGGCTGGCGTGTCGATTCGATCGCGGGAGTTGAGGGCGCGACCCCTCCCGACGCGGCCGGATTCCTTCAGTCGCTCGCGGGGTGGCCCGGGTTCGACCCGACGCTGCTCTCGGTGTACCAGTGGGTCGCCGTCGGAACGGCCTGACGGGAGTCACGTTTGCGGATTGTGTACCTGCTCGAATCGACGGAGCTCTCGGGCGGAGTCCGCGTCGCGCTCCTGCAGGCCGAAACGCTGGCGCGGCGCGGCCACCGCGTGTCCGTCGTCTCCCCGGGGCCCGAGCCGCGCTGGTTTCCGCTCGCGCGAGCCCGCTTCGAGCGGCGCTCCTTCCCGGAATCCCGGGAGCTCGTATCGGCGGACGTGCGCGTTGCGACCTTCTGGACGACGGCCGCGCCCGCGGTGGCGGGCGCTTCCGGCCCGGTCTTCCACCTCTGCCAGGGCTACGAAGCCTCTTTCTCCTTCTATGCCGGCCGGCGCGCGGAGATCGAACACGCGTACGCGCTCCCGACGCGCAAGCTGGCGATCTCCTCTTCGCTCGCCACCCGGCTCGAGGCCGCGGGACACGGGCCTGTCGAGAACGTCGGCCAGGCGTTCGACGCCGCGGGATTCTTTCCCGCGCGGGAAGAGAGGCCCCCCGAAGTCCCTGTCGTGCTGATGGTCGGGCCGCATGGCGCGGAGGTCAAGGGGATCGGGGTGGGGCTCGAAGGCCTGGCGCTCGTGCGCGAGCGCGGCGGACGGTTCCGCCTGCGCCGGATCGCCGTCGAGCCGCCGACGCCGGAGGAGTCGGGCTGGGACGTCATAGACGATTACCATCGCGCGGTCCCGCCGGAACGCATGCCTTTTGCTTACAGGGCGTCCGATCTTTTCCTCGCGGCGACGCGGCCGGAGGAAGGATTCGGGCTTCCGGTCCTGGAGGCGCTCGCGTGCGGCGTCCCGTGCCTCCTCTCGGATACCGATGGAAATCGCGAGATTGCGGGAGACGCGGCCACGTACTTCAAGGACGGCGATCCCGAGGCGCTGGCCGCGGCGATTCCGGCCGCGCTCAGTCCCGAGGCGCGGTCCCGGGCGCGCCGCGACGGGCCGGCGCTAGTGAAGCGGTTCGACCCTTCTCTCGTGGCGGCGCGGCTCGAGAGCGCCTTTTCGCGGGCGCTTCAGGGCCCGGAAAGCCGCCTCTGAATCCGGACGTCACGGCGATCGTCGTCAACCACAGGCAGGCGATGCTCGCCCGCGGGTGCGCGACCACGCTCCGCGATGCGTTCTCGCACGAGCGAATCGCGGGAGAAATCGTTTTGGTCGACTGCGGTTCCGGGGAGGCCGAGGCGGAGGCGCTTCGCTCGATCGGCGCGGACGTCCTCGTGCCTCTCTCGGACAACCGCGGGTACGCGGGAGGCGTGAACGCGGGGCTCGCGCGGGCGCGCGGAAAACGGCTCCTGATTTCCAATGCCGACGTCCTCTTCCGACCCGGCGCGGTCTCCGTGCTGCTCGCGGCGGTCGAACCCCCGGGCATCGGGGCGGCGGCGCCCGTCTGCGAATGGGACGCGGAGGGACGGGTGCTGCTCCCTCCGGGCTTCGATCCCGGTTTTACGGCCGAGCTCGGCCTCTTCGCGGCGGGGCGGTCGCGGGCGAGGGATGACCGGCGCTTCGCGCGGTTCGCCCGGGAGACCGTCTCTCTCTGGACGGGTGGAGGGATCGCCCGCCACCTGAGCGGCGCCGTTCTGGCGGTCCGCAGGGAGGTCTTCGACCGCGTCGGACGCTTCGATGAACGCTTTCCGTTCGAATATGAGGAGACGGAGTGGGAGAGCCGCGTGCGGGGCGCCGGCCTCGAGCTCCGCGTGGCCGGCGGCGCGCGAGTGCGCCATCTCTGGGGCGGCAGCGCTTCGGGCGACCCTGAGACGGTGCGGCGACGCGCCGCTTCGCGGCGATTTTACCGGCGGCGCCGGTACGGACGGATCGGGCGGGCGCTGCTCGAGCGTGCGGAGCGCCGCGTCGCGCCGCATCGTTTTCCACGGCGTTCGCTCGAAGAAGTTCCGGCGCAATCGGGAGCGTGGATCGGGTTCTCCCCCCACGCCTCGCGGATCCCCTTTGCCGGCGCGGATCTCTCGACGCCGTTTCGAATGTCGTCGGAGCTCGCCTCCTCGCTTCCGCGGGGAGACTGGTTCTGCACCATCTTTTCCGGCTCCGACGGGAGCCCGCGCGAGACCTTCGTGCTGGAGCGGCGGTGACTTTCGCGATCCGCGAGGCGACGCCCGCCGACGCGCCGGGGATCCGGCGGCTCTTCGCCCGGACGTTCGGCGCGGACCTCCCGGAGGCGGAGTGGCGCTGGAAGTTCGAGCGGGACCCCGACGGCTGGTACGGCATCGTCGCCGAAGACGGCGGCGAGATCGTCGGGAACTACGCCGGCTGGGGGATGCGTTTCCTCCTGGACGGGCAGGAAACCCTCCTCTACTCGGTGGGAGACGTGGCGACGGACCGCCGCGTGCGGGGCCTCGGCAGGGCCGTGTACCGGGGAATGGCGGGCGCGTTCTACGAGAGCGTCGGCGCCCGTGGCGTTCCGTTCTGCTTCGGCTTTCCGAACGCCCGCGCCCTGGCCATCAGCCACCGCCTGATCGGTTCCCGCACTCTCTTTCCGATCCGCGAGGTGCGGATGCCGGTCGCCTTCTTTCCGCCTCCCCCGGCGCAGGCGCGATCCGGGGAGTTTGCCGATGAGAGCTTCGATCCTCTGTGGGCGGCCGCGCGGGACAAGATCGCGTCGGGCGCGGTCCGCGACCGCCTGCGCGCCAACTGGAGGTTCCACGCCCGCCCGCTGAGGTATTACCGGATGGTGTGGCTGGACGGTCCCGCCGGAATGGCGTCGTGGGCCGCCCTTTCCGTGGAAGGGGAGCGGGCGGTCGTCGCGGACTGGCTCGCCGCCGCCGGGGGAGTCGGGCTGCCGGACCTTCTCGCGGCGGCGGCCGCGGAGGCTTCCGCGCTGGGAGCGCGCGTGCTCGTCCTGTGGGAGACGCCCGGCGGCCCGGGCCGCGACGTGATCTCGCAACTCCCGGGCGAGCGGGTCGAAGCGGGGTTTCCCCTGATTGTCCGCTCGTTCGACGACGACGCGGCACGCCGATTCTCCGAGAAAGCCCACCTGGTCCCCGCGCTGTACGACCTCGTCTGAGTCTGTCGTCCGAACGGGTAAACTGCGGGAAAGAACGAAGGGGAGCCGTTGGACGAAGGATCCCTGATCCCGTATCAGGCAAGCGAGCTCGTGGCCGGACGCCTCCTGGTGCTCGGCGCGCATCCCGACGACGACGCGCTTGGCGCCGGCGGAACGCTCGCCTTGAACGCGTCGGCGAAGGTCCTCCGGGTGTGGATCGCGACGGATGGCACCAGGCAGGAGGGCGTCGTTGCCGGGGAAGAGGAGTCGTACGGGCGCCTGCGCCGGGAAGAGGCCCGCCGCGCCGCCCGCGCGCTCGGGATTCCCGAACCTGTTTTCGCCGGCCTGCCGGACCGCGGGCTCGCGGACCGTCGCGCCGATCTCGCGGCGGCGCTCACCGCCCGGATCGCGGAAGTCCAGCCCGAGCTGATCCTCTGCCCCTCGCCGGTCGAAATCCACCCGGACCATCGCGCGCTTGCGGAGGCGCTCTTCGAACGGGTGGCGGGCTCCCGTCCGGAGGATCCGGATCACGATCTTTACCGCTTCCTGCAGATCGCGTTTTACGAAATTTCGCATCCGATCCTGCCGAACGTCCTCGTCGACATCTCCGCCGCCGAAGTGCGAAAGCGGGAGGCGCTTGCAGCCTTCGTCTCGCAGCAGGAGGTCCGCGACTACGCCGGCGCGGTGGCGGGCTTGAACGCGTATCGGCGGTTGACCCTGTCCGGTTCCGGGCCGGTCGAGGCATTTCGGCTCGTCTCCTACGCGCAGATCTCGACCGTCTCCCTCGAGTCCTTCCGGCGGTCGATCGGGCCGAGCGGGAACGCGGACGGCTCGCGCGCTCCCGTCGGGGTGTCGGTCGTCGTGCGGACCCGAAACCGGCCCGCGCTCCTGCGCGAGGCGCTCGCGAGTCTGAAGGCGCAGACCGCGCGCCCGCGTCAGGTTGTCGTGGTCAACGACGGCGGGGCGCCGCTTCAGAACTTGGACGAGTTCCGCGATGCGTGGGACCTCGTCATCGAAGAGTTCCCGGAGCGGCGCGGCCGCTCGGCCGCGGCCAATCGAGGAGTCGCGCTCGCCACCTCCGATCTGCTCGGATTTCTGGACGACGACGACCTGCTCGCGCCCGACCACTTCGAGCGCCTGTCGCGCGCGTGGAAGGAGGGGCCGGAGCCGGTGGTGTATTCCGACGCGGTCACTGCCGTGTACGCCGCGGCGGACGAGGGCTGGGTCCCGGCGCACCGGGCCGTCCAGTACTCTCTCGACTACGATCCGGACGCCCTTCTCCTCGCCAACTACATTCCCCTGCACACGCTCCTTCTGACACGATCTCTCTTCCTCGCCGCCGGGGGCTTCGACGAGACGATGGAATACTCCGAGGACTGGGATTTCCTGATCCGACTGTCGGCGTTGACGGGATTCCGCCACGTGAGGGCGATCACCTGCGAGTACCGCCAGTTCCGCGAGCGGCACGGAGAGTCGGACCACGTTGCCGCAGGTGCGTCCGCCTTTCAGGTGGCCCGGCAGCAGATTTACGCGCGTTACGCGTCCCGCCGCACCGAGGCCGGACTGGCGAGAGTGTTCGATCGGATGCGCGCTCAGATCGTCTTCTGGTACGAGCGGGATTTCACCTCTCAGGGCGAGCTGCTGTATCAGCGCGAGAGCCACCGCCGGCTGTCTGAGAGAGCCGCGGCCGGCGACGCCGCGCGAAACGAGGTGAGGGAGGAGAGGCGCCGCGTCTCCGAGCTTCAGACCGAAAGGGCGCGGCTCACGGCGGAGAACGAGCTCGTCCACGCCCGGCTCGCGGACGTATTCGGCGCCAACGAGCGATACGACCGGCAGCTTTCGGCGATGCGCGCGGAAGTCGAACGGCTCGGCGGAATCCTGGAGCAGATCTACTCGTCCCGCATGTGGCAGCTGCACCTGATGGTCGACCGCCTCCGCGGCCGCCGGTGAGCCGCCGCGTCCTCGTCCTGGCGCCGGAGCCCATCCGGCCCCGGATGGCGGGAATGGGAATCCGGGCGCTCGAGCTCGCCCGCGCGCTCCAGGCCGACTTCGACGTGCTCCTCCTCGTGCCGAACGACGCGGCGGAGGCGGCGGAAGTCTCCGGGACGGTGACGGTGCAGAACGCGCCCGCGGGAGCGCTGGCCGGCGCCTCCCGGGGCGCTCACGCGGCCGTGGTGTCGGGCCACGCGGCCAACTGGTGGTTTCACCAGGCGCCGGATGTTCCGGTGGCGGTCGACCTCTACGACCCGTTTTTCGTCGAGAACCTGCACTACGCCGCGATGCTCGGAGAACAGACGGCTCGGCACGACCACGCGACCCTTGCGCTCGCGCTGGCGCGGGGCGATTTTTTCCTCTGCGCGTCCCCGGAGCAGCGTCTCTTCTACGCGGGCGCGCTCTACGCGGCGGGCCGCGTGGGAGCGCGCAACTTCCCGGGCGACCCGGCGCTCCGGCGTTTGATCGCCGAAGTCCCCTTCGGCACCCCGGCGGCGCCCGCCTCGGGAGATCCGGCCAGGGGCCGCAGGGCGGCCGGACTGCCTCCTGGAGGACCCGTCCTCCTCTTCGGGGGCGTCTACGACTGGTACGACCCCGAAATCCTGCTGGACGCCTGGCCCTCGATCCTCGCGGCCCATCCGCAGGTGAAGCTCCTCTTCTTCGAAAATCCCAATCCGGAAAGCACCCCGCAGAGGGTGTACGCGCGCGTTCGCGAGCGCGCGCGAAACATCGACCCAGAAGGGCGATCGGTGTTCTTCGCGCCGTGGCTGCCCTACGCGGCGCGCGCGGACCTCTACGCCGCCGTCGACCTCGCCGTCTCCATTTCCTCGCGCGGCCTGGAGACGGATCTTGCGTTTCGCACCCGCCTTCTCGACGCGGCGTGGGGAGGCGTTCCGAGCGTTTCGGTGCATGGAGGGTCGATCGCGCGCGACCTCGAGGAAGCGGGCGGCGGAGTGCGCGCGGAACCGACGGCGTCCGCCGTGTCGGCGGCCGCGCGCGTGTTTCTGGCCGATCCCGTCCGCCGGCAGACCGCCGCGGACGCCGCCCGCCGCTTTGCCGCCGGGCACGAATGGAGCCGGGTCGCCGTCCCGCTTCTCGCCTGGTGCCGGGAAGCCCGGCGGGACGAGGGTCGCCTTCCACTTCCCGGAGAGCCGGGCGGCTCTTTCTGGAAGCGATTTCGGCGAAAGTAACTCGTTCTCACTCTCTGCCGCCGAGAAGAGCGTGGTCGGCCGGGGCGCTGCGCACGCCTGCAGGCTCTCGAGCCGTCTCCCCGATGGCGGGGACGCCGTAAGCCAGTTTCGGTTCCCGAAGCCGCCTTCTCCATGAGTCCCGCCCCTCACCCCAACCCTCTCCCCGAGCGCGGGGCGAGGGGGCAGATCTGCGCCTCAGCCACGAGGGTGGCTAAGCTCGCAGCGGGAGGAGTCTCCTGACCGAAGGGAAGGAGGAGCCTCCCGCTGCGGGAGCGGGAGCGAACGCAGTGAGCGGAAGCGACGTGGAGGCCGCATCCGGCCGAGCCGCTCGCCGGTGCCTTCGCCGCGCACGGCGAAGGCAGATCCCGCAGTGAGCGAGAGGCGACGGTATGCTCCCTCCCCATGTCGTCCATCCCCGATCTCTCCGTTGTCGTCGTTCACTACCGGGGCGAAGAGCACCTGCGGGAGTGCCTGCAGTCTCTGCGAGGAGCCGCAGGCGGCGCGCAGGTGGAGACGATTCTCGTGGATAACGGCGGCAGCGCCCGAACCGACGCGGTCCTGCGCGACCATCCGGAAGTGCGCGCCGTTCGCGCTGGCGGAAACGTCGGATTCGCGCGCGGATGCCGTCTCGGCGCGGAGGCGGCGCGCGCCCCGACGCTGTTGTTCATCAACGACGACGCCGCGGTCGAGCCCGATGCGCTGGAAATGCTCGCGGGAGCCCTGACCTCGGCTCCTCCGGACGTCGCCGCCGTCGCCGGGCGTCTGGTGGACCGAACCGGCCGGAAGAACGATTTTTCCAACGGCTTCCTGACGTTCGACGGCCACGCCTTCCAGGAGGACTCCGGCAAGCCGCTCGATCAGCTCCGGCAGGCACAGCCCGGAGAGGAGCGGCTCTTTGCGTGCGGCGGGCTGATGGCCGTCCGGCGAGACGAATTTTTCTCCTCCGGCGGCTTCGACGATGACTATTTCGCGTACCTGGAGGACGTCGACTTCGGGTGGCGGCAGTGGATCCGGGGGCGCCGGATCCTCTCCGAACCGCGAGCGGTGGCCCGGCACCGCGGCGGCGCGACGGGAGAGTCGCTGGGCCTGTACTCGCGGGGTTTCCTCTTCGAGAAGAACGCGTATGCCACCGCTTTCAAGAATTTCGACGCGGAGCATTTCCAAGCTCTGATGCCGGCGATCCTGGGAGCCTTCACGGGACGGATCGCGGAGATGCTCGAGACGCGCAACCCCGACGCGCGGGAGCTTCGCCGCGACCCTTACGGGGACCCGCGATCCGTCTCCGCCTCGAATCCCTGGAGGAGGCTTTTCGGAATCTCGACGACGGCCCTGCGGGACCGCGGCGACTCGCGGATCTCCGTCGACGATCCGCTGACAATCGCGCACCTGCGCGCCCTGCTCTGGATCCACAGGAACACGGAGACGCTCGCGGCGAAGCGGCGCGCCGTCCAGGACTCGCGGCGCCGGACGGACGCTGAGATTTTCACCCGCTTTCCTCTGCGGATCGTGCCGACCTATCCCGGAGACGAGCGTTTCGACGGCGCCTACTTCCGGGAGCTCCTCGGCCGCGCGCCCGCGCTCGTCCACTCGACCCTCGCGGAGATCTTCGCGTGACGCCGCCCCTCTTTTCGGTCATTGTTCCCACCTTCGAGCGGCCCGACACGCTTTTCCAGGTGCTCGAAGGACTCGGTAACCAGGCGTCCCCGCCGCCTTACGAGGTCCTGGTCGTCGACGACGGGTCCAAGGACGAAACGGGCCGAAGGCTCGCCGGCCACCGGCCGAAGCATCCCTTCCGTTCCTTCACTCAGGAAAATGGCGGTCCTGCCTCCGCGCGCAACCGCGGGGTCATGGAGGCCCGGGGGCGTTTCGTTCTCTTTCTCGGCGACGACACCGTACCGGAGCCCGAGCTTCTCGCGGTCCACGCGGCGGCGCAGGCGGAGTCGCGCCCGCATCCGGCGGCCGTGCTGGGCTATACGACGTGGCCACGCGGCCAGCGCGTGTCCCCGTTTCTGCACCACATCAACGAATACGGACTGCAGTTCGGGTACGCGCTGATCTCGGATCGCGAATCCGTTCCGTTCAATTTCTTCTACACGTCGAACATCTCGCTGCCTCGCGATCTGCTGCTGGAGGAGGGCCTCTTCGACACCTCCTTTCCTCATGCGGCGTGGGAGGACATCGAGGTCGCGTACCGATTGGTTCGCCGGGGGATGAAGATCGTCTATCGACCGGCCGCGGTGGCCCGGCACCACCACCACATGACCTTCGAGTCTTTCCGGCGCCGGCAGGAGAGGGCGGGAGAATCCGCCGCGATCTTCTACGCGAAGCACCCCGAGCTGGGGGATTTCCTGGCCGTTCCCCAGGCGCTTCAGTTCCGGGACGCCTCCCTCCTGACCCGGCGGCTCCGGGCCGGATGGGCGGCACTCGCGGAGCGGTGGGACGCGCCTGGCGCGCGCAAGGCGGTGGATCGGGTCCTCCGGGACGACTACCTCCGGGGGCTCTCGCGCACGCTCGCCTCGGGGGTTTCTCCGCACGTGCCCTCTCCGGTGTCTCTTTCCGGAACAAGAGTGACCTGAGGAGAGGTCAGGGGACGAATCCTCTCTTTTCCGGGGTGTGACGCAAACCACGTCTTCGGAGTCGCTTAGGCTTCGCCGAGGCAGGAGCGAAAATGGCCCCGGCCTTGCTCTCTGTCAGCGCATGGGAGAAGTGAAATGAAGAAGAAATGGCTGGGGATCGCGGCGCTTCTGATTCTCGCGGGGCCTGCGGCGTCCGCCGTGGCCGCTCCCCGTGGAGTTTTCCACGGAGGGGGATTTCGCGGCAGTCACGGCGGCCGGGTGATCATTCATGGCGGCGGGTGGATCAACCCCTACTGGGGCTGGTATGGATACCCGGGGTACTACTCCGGCTATTACGGCCGTCCCTACGGCTACGGTTATTCCGGATACGGTTATCCCGGATACGGTTACTCCGGATACGGTTACTCCGGATACGGGGCGGACTCCAACTGGGGCGCCGTCAAGACGGACGTCGATCCCGAGGAAGCCCGCGTTTATCTGGACGGCAAGTACATTGGCACGGCGGATGACTTCGACGGCTGGCCGGACAAGCTCTATCTGCGCCCCGGTCACTACAGGGTCGAGTTCCGGCTGAGCGGGTATGAGCCCCTTTCGCTCGATGTCGACGCGCGGCCCGGCCAGGAGCTCAAGATCGACAACAAGCTCCGCAAGGGCGATTCGGGACTGCGAACGCAGGCGGACCCTCCGAAGATCGAAGGCAATGTCCAGCGCTACTTCGGCAAACGCCGCCGGGAGCGCGATCGGGACAGGGACGACGTGCGCCCTTATCGGCGGAACGGCAACCCCGCCGTCGAGGACGACGGCCGCAACCGGGTCAGCGCCGAAGACGAGGACGAGGATGCGGCGGCGTACGCCGATGCCGGTCCGGAGCGGGACATGGACGTGGACCGGAATCAGACCCTGAAGGCCCCGGTGAGGGCCCCGGCCCCCGCCGAGACCTGGCGCAACAATTCCTCGGCGCCGCGCCCGTCGGCACCGCGACCGGACGCGACGGTGTCCGCCCGGCCGGTGGCGGCGGACCGCAGCCGGTTGAAGATTTCGGCGCAGCCCGCGGATGCGGCCGTTTACCTGGATGACCGGTTCGTAGGTTCCGCCGACGAGCTCGCTTCCATGAGTGCGGGCATCGTGGTCTCTCCCGGAAAGCACACGGTGACGATTTCGCGACCGGGGTACAAAGACCGGAGCGCGAGCGTTCAGGTGAGCAATGGTCGGACCGAGACCGTGGACCTCTCTCTGACGCGCTGAAGGCCTTCCGAATCGGCGAGTGAAACGGGCAGCGATCGCTGCCCGTTTTTTTTCAGCGGCCGGTTGTCTTCCCGAGCGCCCTGCGGCCGCCGGGATTCGTGCCCGCCGCTCGCGCTCCCGGGTCGCCCGCAGCGGCGGCGCCGACGCGGATTCCCTAGCGCGCGGCCGAGGCCTCGTCGCCGAAGAGAAGGTCGAGGAGGAGCGCTTCGAAGTGCAGGCGGCGATTGCCGCGGCGACTGTCGGGCGGAGCATCGGCCGCGCAGACGGCGGCCCTTGAGAGCGCCTCGACCGAGCGACGTTTTGAGATCTCTCCGATCGCGCGGGCGGCCGACCGGTGCCGGATGAGCTCCGCTGACGCGCCGCCGGCGATGGCGGCGTCGGCCAGCAGCTCGGCGACCAGCGCGGGGTATCGCGGCTCGGCTCGCGCGAGATCGTCGGCGAGCATCAGGAGGGGCGCCGGGTGGTTTCCGGCGAGCCCCGATTCGAGAGCGAGGAGCGCCCGGTCGCGAAACTCCCGGTACTCGGTCAGGCGCGCGCCAGGCTCCTCGACCGACTCCGAAACACAAAGCGCCAGGTCTGACGCCTCGTCGTCGGGGAAGCCGCGCGCCTTCCAGAGAGCGGTCTTTTCCACGCGCGTCAACGCGGGGACGATCGCGACGACGCAGCGGGAGCGGATCGTCGAAAGCAGCGCTTCCGGACGCGCCGACGTGAGGATCCAGTGCAGGTGCGCCCCTGGCTCTTCGAGAGACTTGAGCAGCGTGTTTCCGCCTTCGACTCCGAGTCGCTCCGCGCCGAGAATGAGCGCGATCCGGCGCGAACCCTCGTAAGGGCGGCCGGCGGCGAATTCGAGCGCCTGCCGGACTCGATCCACCTTGATCTGCACGCCCTCCTGTTCCGCGATGAACAGGTCGGGATGCGTTCCCGCGTGCGCCCGGCGGCACGAGTCGCACGGGTCGGACCCATGGGAGGAGGCGCGGCAAAGAAGGACGGCGGCCAACCGGCGCGCCTCCGCTTCCAGACGGCTTTCCGAAGGGCCGGTCAGAAGCAGGGCGCCCGGAAAAACGCCCGCGGGGCCGAGCGCCAGCCGTTCGAGGAGGGCCGGAGAGTTCACGCGGGGAACTCCGCGGCCAATGCGGCCCAGGTCGAGGCGAAGACCGCGTCCTCGGACCCGGAGGCCGCGAGCACGCGGACCCGCCCGGGCTCCCGGCGGGCGATTTCGAGGAAAGCGAGACGGACCCTCTCGTGGAATTCGGCTTCCGCCCCTTCGAATCGTCCCGTCTGCCCGTCCCGTGAGCGGGCGCGCGCGAGCCCTTCTCCGGGCGCCATGTCGTAGACGAGCGTCAGGTCCGGGCGCAGGCCGGCGCGGGCGATCGCGTCGACGAATTCGACCGCGGCGGGGTCGAGCCCGCGGCCGGCGGCCTGGTACGCGGCAGTCGAATCGGAGTACCGGTCGCAGAGGACGAACGCGCCGCGCTCCAGGGCGGGACGAATTGTCTCGACGACGTGCTGCCGGCGGTCCGCCTCGAGAAGGAGCCACTCGGCGGCCGGGTCCAGATGGGCGTGGGACACGTCCATGAGAATTTCCCGGATCTTGCGCCCGATCTCGGTCCCCCCTGGCTCGCGCGTCTCGAAGACGTCCCGGCCGAGTTCGCGGAGCCTGGCGGCGGCTCGCGAGAGTTGCGTCGATTTACCGGAGCCCTCGACTCCCTCGAATGTGACAAATGGCATCGCGACGAAGTTATCAGGTTAGGCCGCCGGACAGGCGAGAGGCGAGAGGCGAGAGGCGAGGGGCGTGTGAGCGTCGCGCCTTCGCGTGGTGAGGTGTTGTGCGAATGAGGATTGTTGTCCGCCCGTTCTCGTTCCCGTGATTCGCCTCGCCTCGCCGCGCTTCCCACTCCCATGGACTTTTCCGGCTAACATGCACGTTCCCCGGCGTAAGCAACGGACATGGAAGGCGTAACTGTGCCCTCGCGGGCGAACGAAACCCAGGGCGGGGGTGTTTCCCTGCGGGGATGGTTCTACGTCGTCGGTTTCCTGGGGCTCGCCATCGCCGTCGCGTCGATCGCGGACATGTTCTCGCCGCGCCCGTACGACGGGATCGTTCCGATGCCCTACAGCCGGACCGGCATCGAGGTGCGCGCCACGACTCGGCGCGGACCCGCGGCGCGCGCGGGGATTCCCGCGGGAGATTGTGTCCTCGGGATCGGCACCCACCTGGTCAACTCCATCTCGGACGCCTCGACCGAGCTGCGCAAACACAAAGTGGGCGACACGATTCCCTACCTGGTGCGCCGGGGCCCGTGCCCGCAGACCGGCCGTGTGGGCGAGCCGGGCGGCGAAGTCCGCATCGTTCCCGTCCAGCTCTCCTCCGAGCGCCTCGGGGGAACCACTTATCTCTACGCGGCCGTCATCGGCTTTCTCTTCTTCTTCATCGGGCTTTTCGTATTCCGAAAGCAGCCGGAAGACCGCTCCGCGCGCATCTTCTTTCTTCTGTGCGTGCTTTTCCTTTTGTTTTTCGTCTGCCGGTTGCGGCCCGCGTCCTACTGGTGGATCGACGTCTTCGTGCAGAACACGGGGACCGTCAGCCTCTTTCTGCTCCCCGCGGTCTTCCTCCACTTCTTCCTGATCTTTCCCCGCCCCAAGGAGTTTCGCTTCGCGCATCCCGACGAAGTAACGGGGGAGGCGCCGCCGCGATGGAAGGTCCGGCTTCAGAGCTTCCTGTCCGCGAGCCCCGCACTCCTCTACCTCCTCTACGCGGTCCCGCCGATCGTCTTCCTCTACGACGTGCTGCGCCAGGTGCGAGGGCAGCGCGTGTCGATTCTGTCGGGCGCGCCTCTCTCATCGTGGGCGCTGCTCGGCGATTACCTGATCCTCGGGCTGGCGTCTCTCGCGCACTCCGCGTTCACGCTGCCGGACGCTCGCGAGCGGCGGCAGGCCTTCCACGTCTTCGTAGGAACGATTCTCGGAACGGTTCCTTACCTCTTCCTCGGGATCGTCCTGCCCTCGGCGTTCAACACGGACGAGTACGTGTTTTACGGGATCATCCCCATGATCCTGATCCCGCTGACGTTCGCCTACGCGATCGTCCGGTTCCAGATGCTGAACATCCGGTTCGTCGTCCGCCGGACATTTCTCTACGCGATTACGACCGCAATCCTGTTCGGCTTCTACGCGATCGCGATCGCCGGCGCGAACGCCCTGTTCGCCCGATCGCGGCCGGGTTCCTCCGCCGTTTTCAATTTCGGGTTCTTTCTGGTCGTTCTGCCTCTCTTCGAGTTTCTGAGACGGCGGCTTCAGACCCCTCTCGACAAGCTCTTCTTCCGCGACAAGTTCGACTATCAGAGGGCCCTCCTCGAAATGAGCGAGGCGATCACGGGAGAGCTCGACCTCGGCAAGATCGCCGATTACCTGACGGCGAGCATCGCCGGCACGATGCGCCTCGAAAAGGCGTCGATCTGGCTCAGGGAGCGGGACGGGTGGCTCGAGCGGCGCGGCCGGCGGGAAGACCGGGTCCCTCCGCATGCGGTCGTGAGGCGCATCCTGCGGCAGGAGGGCAAGCCCGTTCGCGTCGAAGACCTCTCCGTGTACTTCGCCGATCCCGAGAGTGAAAACTTCCGGGCGCGCCTTGTCGAGGAGGAGTTCCGGCTGGTCGTGCCGCTCGCGTACCGCGACAGGCTCATGGGCATCCTGGCGCTGAAGGAGAAGCTTTCGGGCGAGAGGTTTGACCGCGACGACGAGGCCCTCCTGTCGACTCTCGCCAACCAGTCGGCGCTCGCGATCGAAACGGCGCTGCTCCACGACGAGATGACGCGGCAGGCGGAGCTCCGGCGTGACCTCGAGATCGCGCGGGACATCCAGACGAGTCTCCTCCCACGGTCCCTCCCCGTGGTGCCCGGTTTTTCCTTCTTCGGCGGGAGCCTGCCCGCGAAGGTGGTCGGCGGCGACTTCTACGATTTCATCCCCTTCGACGACGATCCCCGGCTCGGAATCGTCATCGGGGACGTGTCGGGGAAGTCCGTCCCGGCGTCGCTTCTGATGGTCGCGGCCAAGGAAATCGTCTACTCCCGGGCGCTGACCACCCGCGACCCCGGGCTCCTCTTCCAGGAGTCGAACCGGCGCATTTACTCGATCAAACGCAGGATGTTCGTGTCGCTCGGGTATTTCCTGCTCGACCCGGACTCGATGAGCCTCCGGTACTCGATCGGAGGCCAGCCCCTCCCGATCCTGATCCGGACGGGAGACGCGCCGGCGTTTCTGGAACCGCCCGAAAACCGGCTTCCGCTCGGCGCCTTCCGCGAAGTCGCCTACGACACCAAGGAGATGTTCCTGCGCCGCGGCGACCTGATCTTCTTCTACACGGACGGGTTCTCGGAGGCGATGGATCCCGCGATGAACCCCTTCGGGGAAGATCGCCTCATGGACTCGCTCGCCGCCCGGCCCGGGGCGTCCTTGGACGACATCGCCCAGGGGATCCTCTCGGACATCCGCGGCCACGTGTCCGGGGCGGAGCAATATGACGACATGACCTTTCTGTTCCTGAGGGTGGAGGGATGAAACCCCCGCTCCTCGCGGACGTATCAGGAGATGACTATGAAGGCTGCACGCGCCGGTAAGCTGGCCGCGGTCGTCCTGCTGCTACTGGCGGCGGGAGTCGCCGTGGCCGTCGTGTACAACAGGAACAACCGGGAGGCCACGACCTCCTCCGAGGAGGCGTACCAGGCCTGGCGGCGGGGCCTCGAGAACGAACGACGCTTCTACTTCAAGGAAGCGCGCGTCGATTTCGCCCGGGCCCTCCAGATTGACCCCCAGTTCGCCATGGCGATGATCGGGCTCGCCCGCAACTCCGAAAAGCCTCAGCAGATCGCCCTCACGCGCCGCGCCAGCCGGGAACGCGACCGGTTGACCGAGCACGAGCGGCTCCACGTGGACATGCAGCAGGCCATGATCGACATGGACCAGAAGCGGTACGTCGAGACCGCGAAGAAAATCCACGAGAAGTATCCGAGCGACATCCGCGCGGCGATGGTGCTCGCGCGCCAGCAGATCGACACGGGCAGGATGGACGACGCCTTTCAGATCTTCGGGGAGCTCCTGGCGGTCGAACCGAACAATGCCGACGCGTACAACCAGATCGGCTACTACTACGGATACCGGGGAGATTACGATCGCGCGATCGAGAACCTGAAGAAGTACCAGTTCATGGCGCCGGCCCAGGCGAACCCCTACGACAGCCTGGGAGAGATCCAGGCCTACAGCGGCCGTTACGACGAAGCCATCGCGAACTGCCGCAAGGCGCTCGCCTTGAAGCCCGACTTCTTCGAGTCCTACAACCATCTGGGCATCGCCTACGAAGGCAAGGGCGACATCGCCGCCGCGATCGAAAACTACGAACGGGCATCGCAGGAATCCACCATGTACGACGGAGGCCGGATAGAGTTCCTGATGCGCGCCTTCCGAGTCGCGATCGCCGCCGGCAACGCCCCGCTCGCGCGGCAGCTTGTCGGCAAGATGGCCGCGATGCCGCACGACAGGAGCTTCGACGAACAGTTCGAGATCGGAAAGGCCTTCACCGCCGCGATGATCGCGGGCGAGGAGGGGAGACTGGAAGAAGCAGAAAAGGCTCTTCTCCAGGTGCGACCCAGATGGGAAGCCTTCGCGGTGAAACAGCTGAAGGGGACGACCCGGAAACCGTACTGGGCCACCTGGAATTTCGCGTTGTCTCGGATTCGGCTGAAGGCCGGGAAAGTGGATGAGGCTCTCCCGCTTCTTCAGGAAATGGCAAACCCGCCCAACCGCTGGTCGGATTTCGAATCGAGGCGGTGGGTCTACGAGGGGCGCGCCCTGCTCGCCGAGGTCCTCGCGCGACGGGGAGATCTCGACGGCGCGGACAGGCTTCTCGCGGAGAATCACAAATGGAATCCGAGCTGGGCTCCGACCCGCACATCGGAAATGGTGGTAGCACAGATGCATCGCGACAAGGTGCAAGCCGCTTCCAGGTGACCGACCGTTCGGCGGAGTTCGAGACTCAGCACAAGCTTCTCCTACTTGAGACCCTGTACGACGCCGGGCTCTCGCTCGGCTCCTTGCCGGACGAAGAGGCTCTGGTCGAGGACGTTCTCGGCCGCGCGGTCGGCGTGCTCGACGCCTCTCGCGGGTATCTGGCCACCTTTGGAGATGGCGGCGCACGACGGGCGGAAGCCCGCGTCGGATTTCCCCGCCGTCCGACGGAAGCGATCGTGGCGGAAGACGAGTTCATTGCGGAGGTGCTCCGCTCGGACGGAGCCCGGCGGCGCGACGCCTTCCGTCTGCTGCGGAGCCTCGTGTCTGCCGCGGTCGGGGTCGCGATTCGCGCCGGGGGCCGCACTGTCGGCGTTCTCGTGCTCGCCGACAAGGAGCAGCGGCGCGGGGGAAAGGCCAGCTTCGACGAGGACGACTCCCGCTTTCTCGTCTCGCTGGCGGGCCTGTCCGGAATGGCCATCGAGAACCGCCGGCATCTGGAGCGTCTGACGCGCGACCGGGAGCGGCTCGAGGAAGAAAATCGGCGGCTGCTGGATGAGACGGGGCGCTCGGCCGCGGGCCGGCACTTCGTGGGCGATTCGCCCGCCGCCCGCCGTGTGCTCGATCTCGTGGGCCGGGTCGCTCCGTCGCGGACGTCGGTGCTGATCACCGGGGAAAGCGGGACCGGCAAGGAGCTCGTCGCCCGCATGATCCACGCCCGCAGCGACCGCGCCGAAAAGCTTTTTTCCGCCATCAACTGCGCGGCGCTGCCGGAGAGCCTGCTCGAGTCCGAGCTCTTCGGCATCGAGAGGGGAGTCGCGACGGGGGTCGAGGCCCGCACAGGCCGCTTCGAAGCCGCCAACGGCGGCACGTTGTTCCTGGACGAAGTCGGAGACATGCCGCTCGCCCTGCAGGCGAAGCTCCTCCGCGTCCTGCAGGAGCGGGAGATCGAGCGCGTCGGCGGCCGCAAGCGCATCGCGATCAATGTGCGGGTCTTAGCCGCGACGAATGCGCGTTTGTCGGAGAGGATCGCCCGCGGGGAGTTTCGCGAAGACCTCTACTACCGGCTGCGCGTCGTCGAGATCAATCTCCCCCCTCTCCGGGAGCGTCGGGAAGACATCCCGAAGCTCGCCCGCCACTTCCTGGAGCGTTTCGCCGCGCGCGAGGGTCGTGACGTCCTGAACCTGGACCGTGAAGCCTTCGCGGCCCTCCTGGGGCACCATTTCGCGGGCAACATCCGCGAGCTCGAGAATCTGCTCGAGGGAGCCGCGTCGCTGTCGCGCGCGGGGGTGATTCGCCTGGAAGACCTTCAGTGGCTGCCGAGCCGCGCTCCGGGCGCGCTGTCGGACGTCGAGCCCGCTCCGGAAGGGGAAGTCCCCGACCTGCGCGCTCTCGAAGACAAGCACATCCGGCGGGTCCTCAAAATGGCGGGGGGCAACAAGAGCCGGGCGGCGCGAATGCTCGGGATCAGCCGACGGACTCTGTACCGGAAGAAAGCATTGGGACATTAAGATACTGTATCTTTAAGTCCCAGTTGCACGCCAAAGCTTTGGCTTTCCAGACAGTTAAATTGTCAGAGTGACGGCCAGTTCAAGCTATATGTATCATAATGTCCTCTCATGGTCCAGAGAGCGGCAGTCTGCGGCCAGGGCGCAACCCTTTGCGCTTCAGAGGCTTGCAATCAATACACGGCCTTCCTGCAATATGGCCGCTGCCTTGCTCTTGTCCAGCTCGAACTTCGATGAGAAAAGCCCTCTCCCTCCCGCGCGTCGTCTCGGGGCCCTCTGGAATCCTGTGGGCGGTTCTGTGCGGCGAGGTGGGAATGAGCCTGCTCCTCCTGGCGGACGGGCGGGTCGCCCCCGTCGCGATCCGGGCGCTGCAGCTCTTCCTGCGCTTTTAGAGTCGCGGTGATGACCGCTTCCATCCCCCTCCCCCGCGGCGAAGTCTCCTCCCGCGCCCGGGTGCTTTCCCTGTCCACGGACCTTTTGGCGAAGGCGAGAGGTTTCGATCGGCGCCGCGACGGACACGCCGCACCTTTGGCGTTATTCTCTGAGACGGGCTCCGCCGAGCGGGCGGATTCCCTGCTCGGAGGTCTCGAAAGAAACTGATGGGACAGAGGGAGTCAGCCCGCCCGGGTCTCGAACGAACCGGCAATCGAGAAGTGTCGCTGACGATCCCGGTCGCCTCCGACATGGAGATCGTCGCCACCGCTCAGGTCGCCGCCATGGGCGAGTACATCGATATGCCCCACGATAAGATCGACGAGGTCAAGCTCGCGCTGGTCGAGGCGTGCATCAACGCTTTCGAGCACGCGCATACCCGGGACGATCGGGTGCACCTGACATTCCGCGTGGGGAGAGACGACGACGAGGGGCCTGACTTTCTGGAGGTGGAGGTCTTCGATCAGGGGACGGGCTTTGATCACGAGATCGTCGAGGTCCCGACCCCCGAGAAGACGTTTGCGGGCAAGAAGAAGCGGGGCTGGGGCTTGCAGATCATCCGCAGCCTGATGGACTCCGTCGCAATCACGTCGGGAGAATGGGGAACGCGAATCCTCATGAGGAAGTACAAGTGAGCGAATCCTGCAAAATTCAGGTCGAGCGCCGCGGCGACGTCGCGATTTTCCAGACGGATGGTTACATCAACAACCAGGGGGGCGAAGAAATCGCGCGGCAGGCCTACGCCCAGATCGAAGGTGGCGCGCGGGCTCTCGTCCTGAACCTGGAGAAGACCCGGATCGTGAACTCGATCGGCATTTCTATCCTGATCGAGGTGCTCGAGAAGGTCATGGACCGAAAAGGCGTTCTCGCGTTCTGCTCCTTAACGCCGACGATCGACAAGACTTTCCGGATCATGGGCCTTGCCCAGTACGCCGCGATCTATCCGACCCAGGATGAAGCTCTGCGGGCCGTCGCCACCGGCGTCTGATCCGGACAATGGCTGCGTCCGGCTTTCTCCCGGTGCTTGACGAGGTGCCGGTGCCGGTCCCCGGGGCGATCTTCGGTCCCCGGGGTTGATTCAGATGTCCTCTCCGTCTCCCTCCTCCTCCCGTCCCCTCGCCGCCTTCTGGAAGGAGCTCCACGCGGCCTCACGCGCGGGGGAGGACCGTCCGCTTCCCGCGCGCCTGGCCGAAGCGGCGCTGCAGTGGAGCGGCGCGCGCGCGGCCGCCCTCCACCTCCGTGAGAAGGATGGCTGGAGCGGCGGCGGGCACTCCGGCGACGCCGCGGGTGCGCTCCTTCCGCCCGAGCCATTCCCCGAGTCCGCCGGATTCGTCGGCGACGCGCTGTGGATCCCGCTCGCCGCCGAGGGAGAAGTGCACGGGCAGCTCGGCCTTCTGGGCGTTCCCGCGGGAGAGGCGGAAGAAGTCGCCGCTTTCCTCGGGTTCGTTCTGGGGGCGCAGGTCGCGGCCCACCGGCTGTCCCGACAGGTCAAAGGCGCGGATTTCGAAATCCGCACGCGGCTTCTGGAGCTCGAGTCCCTCTACGATCTGGGCCTTTCGCTCGGCGGCCAGCTCGACCTGGGGGCCCTCGCCGACGAAGTCCTCTTTCGCTCCATCT
This sequence comes from Thermoanaerobaculia bacterium, assembly GCA_038253555.1. GTDB lineage: Bacteria > Acidobacteriota > Thermoanaerobaculia > UBA5066 > Gp7-AA6 > JALYUA01. The sequence continues at coordinate 8,379 of JBBSGZ010000011.1, read as the reverse complement.
CGCTGACGGACGCGGGGAAGGGGACCCTCGTCCTCTTCGACGACGGGGGCCGGATCCTCTACGAGCGCAGCCTCGGGGGGGACTTCGTTCCGCGTGACCGCTTCGCCTCCTGGCGCATTCCGGACGGCGAGGCCGTCATCAACAACTTCGCCGCGTCGCTGCCGACCGCGGGGGAGCGCCTTTCCGGCTGCGAGAAGTGCCTGGCCGTCTCGATCGCGGTGCCGGGCCGGAGGCTCGGGTTTCTGGCGGTCGCGGACAAGGAGTCGCGCGACGGCAGCGTCCTCGACTTCACTCCGACGGATGCGCGCCTGCTCTCTCTGTTCGCCAACCAGGCCGCGGCCGCGATCGAAACCGCGCGGCTGCACCAGGACGCCATCGAGAAGGAGCGCATCGAGCGCGAGCTCGAGCTCGCCGCGGCGATCCAGCGGGAAATCCTTCCCAGATCTCTACCGGCGATCGCCGGCGTCGAGCTCGCCGCGGCCAACATCCCCGCCCGGCACATCGGCGGCGACTACTACGACGCGTTCCCCCTGTCGAACGGCCGGGTGGCCTTCCTCGTCGCGGACGTGTCGGGGAAGGGAGTTCCCGCGGCGCTCCTCGTGTCGACGGTGCATGCCGCCGTGCATCTCCAGATCGATGAGGCGAAAACCATCGCCGATCTGGTGTCGCGGATAGACCGCCACCTCCGGCGCTTCGCGGCGACGAGGAAGTTCCTCACGCTCTTTTTCGGGCTGCTGGAGCCGGACACTGGAGTTCTGCGGTACGTCTCGGCCGGGCACAACCCCGCGCTCCTGATGCGCGCGTCGGGGGAGCGGGAGCAGCTCGACTCGACGGGTGTCCCCGTCGGCATGCTGCCGAATTCCTCCTGGCGCGAGGAAGTCCGGGATCTTCGTCCGGGCGATCTGCTGTGCGTCTACTCCGACGGGCTCACCGAGGCCGTCGACGCGGCGGACGAGGAGTTCGGTCTGGAGCGGCTCGGGGCGGATCTTTCCGTCCGCCGCGCGCTGCCCCTCCGGCAGATCTGCGACGAGGTGCTGGGCGAGGTCGCGGCCTTCGCGGCGGGGATGCCGCAATACGACGACCAGACCGTTCTGCTCGTCCGGCGGACGTGAATTCGCCCCGGCCATCCGGGCTAAGATCGCGCGAATGCCGCTCCTCCCGGGACTCCTCTCGCTGATGATGGCGGCGGCGGCCTCCACGTCGTCTTCGGGTGCGGTCGCGCACAAGACCTCGGACCTGATTCTCGAGGGCGGGACGGTCTACGAATCGGCGAAATCGCCCGGCCGCGTCGCCTCCGTGGTGATGCGCGCGGGGAGGATCCTCTTCGTGGGAGAGCCGGCGCGCGCCCGCGAGCTCGCTCCTTCGGCTCGCGTTCTGTCGGTCTCGGGCGGGGCGGTTTTCTCGGGGTGGACGGACGCGCACGGACACCTCTCGGGGCTCGGAAAGTCCCTGGAAACGGCGGACCTCAAGGGGTCCGGGAGCGCAGCGGAAGCCGCCAGACGGATGGCGGCCATCGCGGCGACGCTTCCGGCGGCCGCGTGGGCGGAGGGCCGCGGCTGGGACCAGAACCGGTGGCCGGGAGGGAGCTACCCCGACGCGCGCGATCTCGACGCCGTCGTCTCCGACCGGCCGGCCGTGGCGCGCCGGGTCGACGGCCATGCGATCTGGGTCAACGGAGCGGCGCTCTCGATCGCGGGAATCGGCCCGTCCACCGCCGATCCGGCGGGCGGCCGCATCCTGCGCCGGGCCGACGGCACTCCCTCCGGCGTCCTGGTGGACAACGCGATGGACCTCGTCAACCGCGCGATGCCGGCACCGTCGCCCGGAGACTTCGAACGGCAGATCGTCGCCGCGGCTCGGGCCTGCGCGCGGCTCGGCCTCACATCCGTGCAGGATGCGTCGGGATACGGTCCCGGGGAGATCGCGTCGCTCACGAGACTCGCCGACCGCGGCGAGTTGCCCCTGCGCATTTACGCGACGGTGTCGCCGGAACCGGCGAATCTGACCGCCGCCCTCTCCGGCGGCCCCCGCGTCGGCGGGGGAAGCGATTTCCTGACGATCCGGGCGATCAAAGCGTACGCCGACGGCGCCCTCGGGAGCCGCGGTGCGGCCCTCCTCGCGGACTACTCGGATGAGCCGGGAAATCGCGGCCTCCTGGTGACTCCGCCGGAGCGGCTGGCCGACGTCGCGCGGCAGGCCCGCCACGCCGGCTGGCAGCTGTGGATCCACGCGATTGGCGATCGTGGCAACCGCGTCGCGCTCGACGCATTTGCCTCTGCCCGGAAGAGCGAGCCGAAAGCTCCCGCCGGCAGCGACCGGCCCCGGATCGAGCACGCGCAGGTGATTGCGCCCGAGGACATCCTTCGCTTCGCGCGCGAGGGGGTCATCGCCTCGATCCAGCCGACACATGCGACCTCCGACATGGAATGGGCGGAGAAGCGGGTGGGACCGGACCGGATCGCCGGCGCCTATGCCTGGCGCCGGCTGATCGCCGCCGGGGCGCATCTTGCCGGGGGCAGCGACTTCCCGGTCGAGTCGGAGAATCCGCTGCTCGGCTTTTATGCGGCGATCACGCGGCAGGATACGGCGGGCCGTCCCGCAGGCGGCTGGCGTCCCGAGGAGCGGCTCTCCAGAGTCGAGGCGCTCGCGCTTTTCACCTCCGATGCCGCGTTTGCCGCATTCGAGGAACGCCGCGGCCGGATTGCCCCCGGTTTCGAAGCGGACCTGACCGTTTTCGCTTCCGACCCGATGCGGGCACTCACCTCGGAGGTCCCTTCGATCCGTCCTCTCGTGACAGTCGTCGGAGGTCGCGTGGTGCACGGTTCGGAGACGGCGCCGTCCGTTCCGGCCGGAGCGGGGCATTGAGGCGGCGGGGTGCGGTCGAATTCCGGCTCCTCGCGCTCGGCTTCTTCCTGCTGTGGCTGGCGTCGTGCCGGCCCGCCCGCGAGGCGAAGCCCACGGTGACCCCCGGCCCGCTCGGTGACGCGGCCCGCCGGCGCGCTCAGATGGTGGAGACGCAGATCGTCGCACGCGGCGTCCGTGACCCGCGCGTTTTGAGCGCCATGCGGGACGTGCCGCGACACGAGTTCGTCGACGCGGCGCAGCGCGAACATGCCTACGACGACGGACCGGTCGCGATCGGTGGCAGCCGACAGACCGTTTCGCAGCCCTACATCGTCGCTCTGATGACGGAGCTCCTCGAGCTCGACCCCAACGAGAAGGTCCTCGAGATCGGCACGGGGTCGGGATACCAGAGCGCCGTGCTCGCGCGGGTGGCAGGCCACGTGTATTCGATCGAAATCCTTGCCGATCTCGCGCGGGCCTCCGAAGAGCGCCTTTCCCGGCTGGGTTACCGGAACGTCACCGTCCGCGAGGGGGACGGATACCGCGGCTGGCCTGAGCATGCCCCGTTCGACGGCATCATCGTCACGGCCGCGCCCGAAAGGATCCCGCAGCCGCTTCTCGACCAGTTGGGCCCGAATGGCCGGATGGTGATCCCGGTCGGAGGGTTTTTCCAGGAGCTGAAGGTCTTCAAGAAGGATGCGAACGGGCGGGTCACCGAGAAGGACATCATCCCGGTGCGCTTCGTACCGATGACGGGCGAAATCGAAAAAACGCCGCCCGTCCCGCCGCAGAATTGAGCAAGTCGAGCGAGGCGCGGCTCCCCGCGGCGGCTCCTTTCGTGGCGCTGAACCGGACGTTCAAGGCGTTCACGTACCGCGACTACCGGCTCCTCTGGGCCGGCGCCTTCACCTCGAGCATCGGGACCTGGATGCAGCAGGTCGCGCAGGCCTGGCTGATTTTCACGATGACGGGATCGGCGCCGCTCCTGGCGCTCGACGCGTTCCTCGGCGCGGCGCCCTTTCTGGTCTTTTCTCTCTTCGGCGGCGTTTTCGCGGACCGCTTCGACCGCCGGAAGATCCTGCTCTCCTCGCAAATCGTTCAGCTGACCTCCGCGTTTCTCCTCGCGGGTCTGATCTACACCAATCACGTGTCGGTCTGGATGATCCTGACGTTGTCCTTCGTCGTCGGGTTCGCGCAGTCCTTCGGCGGGCCCGCGTACCAGGCGCTCGTTCCGACCCTCGTCGACCGCGAAGACCTCTCGAATGCGGTCGCCTTGAACTCCATCCAGTTCAACCTCGCCCGGGTGATCGGCCCGGTCCTCGCCGGCATCGCCTTCTACAAGCTCGGCGCCGCGGCCTGCTTCGCCTTGAACGGGGTCTCATTCATCGCGGTGATCGCTGCCATCCTGCTTTTGAAGCGCGGCGCGCCCGTGGCTCCCGCCGCGGAGCCCGTCTGGCGCAGCCTGAAGACGGGCGTCAAGGCCGTGCGCGACGGCGGACCGCTCCGGGGGCTCGTCGGGATGGCGTTTGCGGGAAGCTTCTGTTCGGTCGCCCTCGTCACGTACCTTCCGGTTTTCGCCAAAGAGATCTTCCACCGGGACGCGAAGGGCTTCAGCGGGCTCCTCGCCGCGTTCGGAATCGGCGCGGTCACCGGCGCCATCGGCATCGCCGCGTTCGGCAATGTGCCGCGGAAGGGCTTTGTGGCGGTGGTGACGCAGATGCTCTTCGGCGGGTTGATGGTCGCGTTCGCCCTCTCCCGGACCGTGGCCCTGTCCTACGCGATCCTGCTCGCCGCGGGCGCCGCTCTCATGATCATCTTCGCGATGTTCATGACGCTGGTCCAGACCCACGTGGAGGACCATCTCCGCGGCCGCGTCGTCAGCATCTACTCGCTCGCCTTTCGAGGCGCGATGCCCTTGTCCAACCTTCTGGGCGTCTTTCTCGCCTCCTTTCTCTCCGTCCCCATGATCGTCGTCGCCAACGGGGTCGTGCTCTTTGCCCTGGGCGCGGGAGTCCTGATTCAGCGCAACGCCGAGGGCGTGACTTCGCTGTGAGGGCCGCGGCCTCGGTCGGAAGCCGGATTCGCCGTCGAGTCGCATTCCCGATGTTTGCCCTCGCACTTCTCGCCGTCCGTGCGGCCGGAGCGCAGGAGCGAGCGTGGGCCCCGGTCACATGCTCGCCCGAGGACGCCGCATCGAGGGACGAGGCTGCCCTCCTGCGGTGCTTCGCGCCGGCGTTCGTCGTAGAAGACGGGGACCGCTCTTTCAATCGAATCGGCACCCCCACACTCTTCCGCGCGGGCGGCCGCGAGAGGGCGCGGATCGACACCGAAACGCCGGCCGCTTTCGCCGAGGTGCGGCACGATGCGATCGGCGGGACGGAGGTCCTGCACCTCGTCTACCGGGTCCATTTCGACCGGCTGGCGTTCAAGCCATCCGTCTTCTTCGAGCGGCACCGCAACGTGGGCGTGCTCGCCATCGTCACGGTGCGGGCGGAGGACCTCGCGCCCCTTCTGCTCACGACCGTTTACTCGTGCGGCTGCTATCGCGTTGTGCTCCCGACGGCGCTCCTGCCCGAAGCCGCTCTTCCGCCGCGCCGGGGACGGGTCCGTTCCGCGGGCCATGATTTGCCGGACAGGCTGGAGGCTCCGGTGCGCGGCGCATCGCGATTCGTGATTCGCCTCACCTCGAAGGCGCATCGCCTCGCGGGAGTGGAGACCTCGGCGTCAGACTCCACGCCGGGGATCAGGCTTCCGCTTCGCGAGATGAAGGAGCTTCGTCGGTTGCCCATCCAGGGGGCACCCGGGGAGACCGGATCCTTTTTCTACACGAGCGGCCTGCGGCGCGGCCACGTGCGGGGCGCGTGGAGTCCTATCGAGGGCGTGACCGCGGGGCTTCTCCTCCTCGACCCCATGCTCGGAATGGACAAGGAGCTCGGAGATCCGGAGTCGACGGGCACGCGGTTCTACACGTCCCTCTTGCCGTGGCAGCGAAACGTCTCGCGGCTGGACCGATTCGACCCCCTGCTGCGGATGCTGAAGTTCCGGCCGGAGCAGTTCGGCTCCGTCCCCGGACGCTGAAACGGCTTTCGCCGATCGCGTCTATTTTTCGGCGGGGCTGTCCCTCTCCCGCCGGACGGGAACTTTCTTGCCTTTGATGGTGCTCGCGCGCAGCGCGGTGACGATCGCGTTCGCGAGCCGCTCGGGCACCTCCACGAGCGAGAATCGGTCCGCGATCTCGATGGCGCCGATCTCGCGCGACCCGATCCCCGCTTCTCCCGTGATGGCCCCCACGAGGTCGCCGGGGCGAACACCCGCCTGACGGCCCGCGGCGACGTGGATGCGCGTCAAAGGCTCTCCGGCGGGCCGGCGCCCGCCGGGGCGCAAGGGCGGCCGGGCGCCGCGATCTCCCCGGGGAGAAAAGCGGTCGCCTCTGGCCGCCGGCCGGGGGCGCTCGAAGATGGCGGCGGACGGGATCTCGCGTTCGGAGTCCCCGTCGGCTCCGCCGTCGATTGTCGCCGCATGCGCGAGCTTTACGCCGGCGGCGGCAATGTCTAAAATGTCGAATTCCTCCGCCAGCGACTCGACCACGACGCGGACGTCATCGAGTCCGCCGCCGAGCAGCTGCTCGCGAAGAGATGCCTTCGTCAGGTCGAGGCGGCGCGCCCGCAGCTCGGCGACGGTCGGTACTGTCGCCACCTCGATCTTCTGCTTGGTAAACCCCTCGAAGAAGCGGAGGAGGCGGTGCTCGCGGGGCTCCGCGAGGGTGATGGCGACGCCCGCGCGGCCGACCCGGCCCGTGCGCCCGATGCGGTGGACGTAAGCCTCGGGGGTCGGCGGCACGTCGTAGTTGAAGACGTGGGACAGATGCTCGATGTCGAGTCCGCGCGCGGCGACGTCCGTCGCCACGAGGAGATCGACCTTCGCCGCGCGAAACGCCGTCATGACGCGGTCCCGTTGCCTCTGGATCAGGCCGCCGTGCAACGCCTCCGCGCGGAAACCGTGCGCATTGAGAGACTCGACGAGTGTTTCCACTTCGAGGCGGGTGCGGCAGAACACGATCGCCGAGGCCGGGCTCTCCATGTCGAGGACGCGCGCCAAGGCGGCCGCCTTGTGTGCGCGCGAGACGACGTACGCGACCTGGCGAACTCGCGGCAGCTTGCCCGGCGAGGTCTTCGCCCGGCCGAGCGTGACGCGGACGGGGTTGCGCAGGTGCCGCTCCGCGATCGAGACGATGCGCGACGGGAGGGTCGCGGAGAAGAGGGCCGTCTGGCGTTCGGACGGAGTCGCCTCGAGAATGGCTTCGAGCTCTTCGGCAAAGCCCATGTCGAGCATCTCGTCGGCTTCATCGAGAACGAGAAACCGAAGGCTCTCGAGCGCGAGCGTCTTGCGCCGGAGGTGGTCGAGGGCGCGGCCGGGCGTCGCGACGACGACCTCGGCTCCGTGCCGCAGCGCCCGGATCTGCTGGTCCATCGACGCTCCGCCGTAGACGGGCACGACGCGGCTTCCGAGCTTCTTCGCGTATTTGTGAACCGCCTCCGAGACCTGCATGGCGAGCTCTCGCGTCGGGACGAGAACCAGGCCGAGGGTCTGGCCCCGCGCGAGGGCCTCGCGCGACACCCGCTGCAGCATCGGGAGCGCGAACGCGGCCGTCTTCCCCGTGCCCGTCTCCGCCTGCCCGAGCACGTCGCGGCCCGAGAGCAGGACCGGGATCGCCTCGCGTTGGATCGGCGTGGGCTCCTCGTAACCCAGGGCCGTGACGGCGGCGACGAGCTCGTCGGACAACCCGAGGGACGCGAAGCCGGGGGCGGGAGGATCGGTCGGTTCGGCCATGAGGTGAGCGTACAACGGGGTCCTTCGGCAAGGGATCGGCATGCCAGATGCGAGTGCGAACCTCGCCTTCACTGCGGGAAATGCGTTCGCCGCGGTTCCCGATTCGAGGGTTAGCCACCAGTCGTGGTTGAGGCGCAGCTCTGCCCCCTCTCCCCGCGCGCCGGGGGAGAGGGCCGGGGTGAAAAGCGGGACTTATCTGGAAGGCGGCGCCGAGAATGAGACCGTGCTTACGGCGTCCGGGTAGAGGGTTGGGTGAGGGGGCCCGCGGGGAGGCCGTGCGCATCACGCCTCTCCTCCCAGAAATCCTCGGTCTCTTCCTGGGAACACGCGGGAAGAAATCCTCCAGGCGATCCGCGATTACCAGGCCGGGAAGTTCGAGGGGATGGTGAAGCTGTAGGAAAGGACGGGCTCCCGCACGAGAGGCGCCGCGGCCCGGCACAGGTATCGTGCCGCGGATGAGAGCGCTTCTCTTCGGCGCGAGCGGGATGGTCGGCCAGGGCGTCCTCCGCGAATGCCTTCTCGATGGAGCTTCCAAGAATGCCCGAAGTTGCCCTGCCAGTCGACAGACAGGCCGGCGCGGCGGCGCTGGTCGATCGCAGCTCGCGGCCTCACCGGATGCCCAGCCAAGCCCATCCTGAGCGGGTGGAGGAGGTCCTTCGTCTGCGTCGCCGACGTGACACGGGGGCCCAGATCGCAGCTCGAGTG